>CATJBQ010000211.1 GCA_949738465.1 uncultured Lachnospiraceae bacterium | reverse complement strand
CTTGAGGTGGTGATTACGGTGGACGAGGAGATCGGAATGACTGGGGCTTACGGCATCGACCTGTCGATGCTGAAAGGGCATATGCTGCTCAACATTGACAGCGACGTGGAGGGACATTTCCTCACAAGCTGCGCCGGAGGCATGAGCTTAAACGCCTCCATTCCGGTTAAGCGGGTTTCCATGAGCGGACGGCGCATATCGCTTTGCGTCACCGGACTCTTTGGCGGCCACTCGGGGGCGGAGATCCACAAGGAGCACGGCAACGCCGATATTCTGATGGGACGCCTTCTGGCCAGGCTTTCCGACGTCACGCCGTTTGGAATCGAAACTCTTGCGGGAGGATTGAAGGACAATGCCATTCCGCGCTCCTGCAGCTGTGTAATACTGGCTCCGGAGGAGAGTGTCAACCAGATCAAGAAAACGGTTGACGAGCTGGAACAGACACTGAAAAAAGAGTTAACCACATCCGATCCGGGGGTGACAATCCGCTGTGAGGTGCAGGATGCCGCCGCCGCGGACATTCTGGACTACCCGTCGGTGAGCAAAATTATTTTCTATCTCCGCACCGTGCCCGACGGCGTCCAGAACATGAGCCAGGTGATGGCCGGCCTTGTGGAGACTTCTTTAAATCTCGGAATTATGGAACTTGAAAAAGACGCTCTGGTCACGGTTACTTCCATTCGAAGCAGCGTCGGTTCCCGCAAGGAGAATCTGAAGGAGCGGGTTGCCGCGGTGGTTGAGATGGTGGGCGGAGAGATCAGCGTGGAGGGGGACTACCCGGCCTGGGAGTACCGAACGCAGTCGCCGCTGCGGGATCTTGCCGCAGAGGTTTACCGAAAGCTCAGCGGCAGAGAGCCGGTGTTTGAGGCGATCCACGCTGGGCTTGAATGCGGCCTGTTCGCCGGAAAGATCAAAGATCTGGACTGCGTGTCCTTCGGCCCGGACAACTTCGATATTCACACGCCGAAGGAGCGGCTCAGCATCTCCTCCACGGCACGGGTATGGGATTTCATCACCGCGCTCTTAAAAGAGATGAACCGGTCGTGAGCGCAAAAAGCATGCTGCGGCTGGACCGGTACCTGGCGGAGGCGGGCGCAGGCTCCCGCAGCGAGGTGAAAAAGGCAGTTTCAAGCGGGCTTGTCACCGTGGACGGTGCAGTTGTCCGGGATTATTCCCGGAAGGTGGACCCGTCCGCAAACCGGATCTGTCACCGGGGGATACCGGTTGTGCGGGATACGTCGGTATGTTATCTGTTCTACAAGCCTGCAGGCTGCGTGACTGCAAGGAGAGACAGGAGCGATCGGACGGTGATGGATTATTTTCCGGAGGCGTTAAGAGACCGGCTCTCCCCGGTGGGAAGGCTGGACAAGGACACGGAAGGGCTGCTTCTTGTGACGGACGACGGGGCCTTAAACCACCGGCTGACCAGTCCCGCCCACCATGTGGAAAAGACCTACTACGCCGTCCTTGACGCGCCCCTTCCGGGCGATGCCGTGGATCGGTTTTACCGTGGACTGGACATCGGGGATGAAAAGCCCGCAAGGCCGGCGGTGCTTGCGCTCTGTGAGCCGGATGCCGCGGCAGCCTGCCAGGGCGTCTGCCAGGCTCTCGTCACCGTGACAGAGGGGCGTTATCACCAGGTAAAGCGGATGTTTGCCGCCGTTGGCTGCACCGTCGTCTTCTTAAAACGCACGGCCTTTGCCGGGCTGACACTGGAGGGGCTCTCCCCGGGAGAGTACCGAAAACTCCAGAGTGATGAACTGGAACGTCTGCGGAGCCGTAAGAGAACAGGAGAACAGAAAAGTTTATGAACAGTGGATTTCTGCCGGTTTCCATGGAAGATATGAGGAAGCGCGGCATCAGACAGCTTGATTTTGTCTATGTAAGCGGGGACGCCTACGTGGACCATCCGTCCTTCGGCACGGCAATTATCGCAAGAGTGCTGGAGTCCAGGGGCTACACCGTCGGCATACTGGCGCAGCCCGACTGGAAGGACGACGCCTCAATTGCGGCACTCGGGAAGCCGAGGCTTGCATTTCTCGTGTCCGCCGGCAACATGGATTCCATGGTGAACCATTACTCGGTGTCGAAGAAGCGGCGGGCCGCGGATTCCTACACCCCCGGCGGCGTCATGGGAAAGCGGCCGGACTATGCGGCGGTGGTGTACGGCAACCTGATCCGGCGCACCTTTCGGAAAACGCCGATTATTATCGGCGGCATCGAGGCAAGCCTGCGCCGCATGGCCCACTACGACTACTGGTCCAACCGGATAAAGCGTTCGATTCTTCTGGACTCGGGGGCGGATCTGATCTCCTACGGCATGGGAGAGCGCAGCATCGCAGAGATTGCGGACGCGCTGAATGCGGGCATTGACATAAAGGACATTACATACATCGACGGCACGGTGTTTAAGACAAAGGACCGCTCCCTGGCCGGGACCGCCCTTATGCTGCCGGATTACGACGAGATCAGAACCGATAAGCGGCTTTTTGCCGAGAGCTTCTACACCCAGTACTGCAACACGGACCCGTTCAGCGGCAGACGTCTGGCAGAGCCATACGGAGGAACAACCTTCGTCGTGCAGAATCCGCCCCAGAAGCCGCTCACAGAGGAGGAGATGGACGCGGTGTACGCCCTGCCGTACATGCGGACTTACCACCCGTCCTACGAGGCGGCGGGGGGCGTTCCGGCCATAAGCGAGGTGAAGTTTTCCCTGATCAGCAACCGGGGCTGCTTCGGCGGCTGCAGCTTCTGCGCCCTCACCTTCCACCAGGGGCGGATTGTGCAGACCCGGAGCCAGGATTCCATTGTGGCGGAGGCGGAGCAGTTCCTGACCGATCCGGAATTTAAGGGGTATATCCACGACGTGGGCGGCCCAACGGCCAATTTCCGTGAACCGGCCTGTCAGAAACAGCTTACCCGGGGCGTTTGTGCCAGGAAACAATGTTTGTTCCCGAAGCCCTGCGAAAACCTGACGGCCGACCACAGCGATTACCGGCGGCTGCTTCAAAGACTGCGGGAGCTTCCCGGGGTAAAAAAGGTTTTTATCCGTTCGGGCATCCGTTTCGATTACCTCCTGGCCGACCCGGACCCCTCCTTTCTTCAGGAGCTGTGCCAGTACCATGTCAGCGGGCAGCTCAAGGTGGCGCCGGAGCATATTTCCGATGCGGTACTTGCGAAGATGGGCAAGCCTCCGGCAGCCGTCTACCGGAAGTTTGTCAAGGCTTACCAGCAGATGAATGTGAAACTGAACAAACAGCAGTACCTGGTGCCGTACCTAATGTCCTCCCATCCGGGCTCCACCTTGAAGGAGGCGGTGGAGCTGGCGGAATTTTTGCGGGAGCTGGGGGATATGCCCCAGCAGGTGCAGGATTTTTACCCCACCCCCTCCACCATTTCCACCTGTATGTACTATACCGGGCTGGATCCCCGTACCATGGAGCCGGTGTATGTGGCCAGAAATCCCCACGAGAAGGCCATGCAGCGGGCCTTGATCCAGTACCGGGATCCCCGTAATTTTGATCTGGTGGAGGAAGCGCTTACAAAAGCCGGGCGCAGGGACCTGATCGGGTATGACAAAAAATGCCTGATCCGCCCCAGAGCCGGGAAGGGGGCGGCCGGGCCTGCCAAAACGGACCAAAACGGCGTGTCCCCAAAAGGGAAGGGCGGAAAGGCTTCCTCCCAGGGTGGAAAGGACGGGAAAGCTTCCTCCCGGGGCGGGAAAAAGAAGACGATCCGGAACGTCCACAAAAAGAAAAAGGGATGATACCATGCAGCAATTTGAAATCGGCGCCAACGAGGCCGGGCAGCGCCTGGACAAGTATCTGAAAAAGCTGTTGAAGGAGGCGCCTTCCAGTTTTTTCTATAAAATGATGCGGAAAAAAAATATTGTGGTGAACGGCAAAAAGGCGGAGGGGGCCCAGAAGCTGGCCCTGGGAGATGAGGTGACGCTGTTTTTATCCGACGACACCATCGCAGGGTTTCGGGGCGAAGCGCCGGGGAAGGAGGCGCTGAAGCAAAAATATCCCACGGCCCGTCTGTCCATCCTCTATGAGGATAAGGACATTCTGGTGATCAATAAGCCGGCGGGAATGCTGTCCCAGAAAGCCCGGCCGGAGGATGTATCCGCCAACGAGTATATCATCGGCTATCTTTTATCCAGCGGGCAGCTTAAGGCAGAGGACCTTGCCACCTTCACCCCCTCCGTCTGCAACCGCATCGACCGCAATACCTCCGGAATCCTCATCGCCGGAAAAAGCCTGGCGGGGCTAAAGCGGATGGGAGAAGCTCTCAGAAACCGGGATTTGTTAAAATATTATCAATGTCTGGTGACAGGGAACCTTGCGGATGCCAGGGAGCTGGAGGGCTGGCTTACGAAGGATGTGGGGACCAACCAGGTGAGGATCGGAAGGGAGCGGACAGCGGGCAGCAGCTACATCCGCACCGGCTATAGGCCCCTTTCCCATTACACCTGGCAGGGCCGGGAGTACACGCTTCTTAAGGTACAGCTTATCACCGGAAAATCCCACCAGATCCGGGCGCACTTAGCGTCCATCGGCCATCCTGTCCTGGGAGACCGCAAATATGGCGGCAGGAAGGCGGATCCGCTGGCAGAGCATCTCCATCTTCCCGGCCAGCTCCTCCATGCCTGGCGGCTCGTCTGGCCGGAGGGGAAGACGTTGACGGCCCCGCTGCCGGAGCGTTTTCAGAAGGCATTACAAGAGATCGGTCCCTGAAAGAAAAGCAGGGGATCAGTAAGGAGTTGTGAACATGAATGTGTATATTATGAGACATGGCGAGACAGACTGGAATAAGCAGGGACTGGTCCAGGGATCGGCCGATATCCCTTTAAACGAATACGGGAAGGAGCTGGCCCGCTTGACGGCAGAAGGACTTTATAAAGACGGCGTCCGCTTTGACCGGATCTATTCCAGCCCCTATATCCGGGCGATGCAGACATCGTCCATCCTGGCGGAGAAGACGCTTTTGAAAAAGGCCACAGAGACCCATTCCCCCCTGCAGATGATTTCCGAAGAATCGGGGGTGGTGATCGACAGCCGCATCCGGGAGATGAGCTTCGGAAAATACGAGGGGATCCGGATCGCGGAGCTTCGCACCAACAAGGATTACATAGAGATCAGCAAATGCTTTGACGATCCCATCCACTACGTCAACGAGCCTCCGGCGGAGAGCTACGACGATGTGTTCAACCGGGTCTGCAGCTTTTTGAAAAAGGAGATTTTTCCCCGGCAGGACGATTGTGAAAATGTGCTGATTGTCTGCCACGGGGCCGTGATCCGCGCCTTCATCAGCGTGATTAAGCGCCTCATGCTGTCCCAGTACTGGAGCATCCACCAGCCCAACTGCAGCATCAATATCGCAAAGGTAGAGGACAAGGAGATCTGCATGATTGAGGAAAACCGTCTCTACTATGAGCACCATCCCGACGCAAAGCGGGGGTTTGTCTGATGCCCACCTGGAATTCCAGGGGCCTTCGGGGCTCCACCTTCGAGGAATATATCAACCGGACCAACGAAAAATACTTAGAGCACGGCCTGGCCCTGATCCAGAAGGTGCCCACCCCCATTACGCCGATCCGCATCGACAAGGAGACCCGGCACATTACCCTGGCCTATTTTGAGCAGAAGAGCACGGTGGATTTCATCGGCGCCGTCCAGGGGATCCCGGTGTGCTTCGACGCCAAGGAATGCCACACGGACACCTTCCCGCTGCAGAATGTCCATCCCCACCAGATCGCCTTTATGGAGTATTTTGAACAGCAGAAGGGCATCTCTTTTCTGCTGATCGATTTTACCCACCGGGAGGAATTTTATTATCTGACCTTTGGCCAGTTGATGACGTTCTGGAACCGGGCCCAGGCGGGGGGACGCAAAAGCTTCCGCTATGAGGAACTCCCGGAAGAGTTTTTCTTCCGGTCCGCCGGGGGGATTCTGGTACCCTATCTGGATCTTTTGCAAAAAGATCTTGACCGGAGAGGTTGACATTTGAAAAGCCTTCCGCTATAATACCTATAGTTTTTAAAATTTCACATGCTACCATGGTAGCATGCTAAAGTGGAGGAATGATGAGAGAGAGCTTATTACACACCCCCGAGGGTGTCCGGGATATTTATAACCAGGAATGTGCCAGGAAGCTGCTTTTGCAGGAAAACTTGCAAAAGCTGTTGGAACAGTACGGATATCATGCAATTCAGACGCCGACCTTTGAATTTTTCGATATCTTTGGGCGGGAAATCGGAACCACCCCTTCGAAGGATTTGTACAAATTCTTCGATCGGGAGGGCAATACCCTGGTTCTCCGGCCCGATATTACCCCCTCTGTCGCCCGGGCGGTGACGAAGTATTTTGCCCAGGAGGACATGCCTATCCGGCTCTGGTACCAGGGCAATACCTTCATCAACAATTCCAGCTACCAGGGGCGTTTAAAGGAGTCTGCCCAGCTTGGGGCGGAGCTTGTGGGGGATGCTTCGGTGGAGGCGGATGCGGAGATCCTGGCCCTGGTGGTCCAGAGCCTGCTGACGGCAGGGCTTACCAGGTTTCAGGTTTCCGTGGGCCATGTGGATTTCCTGAAGGGCTTGGCGGAGGAAGCCCATTTGTCCGGGGAAACCATGGAGGAGCTTACGGAATTGATTTCCAATAAGAATTTTTTCGGCGTGGAGGAGCTGGTGGCGCCCCTTCCCATGGACGAGAGCCTGAAGCGGCTGTTTTCCAGGCTGGGGCAGATGTACAATGACAGCGGCGAGCTTGCCCCCTGCCTGGAGCTGGCCGAAGGGTATCCTGTCCTTGCCGGGGCCATCCGGCATCTCCAGGAGCTTTATGATACCTGCAGGCTTTACCAGGTGGAAAATTATATTTCCATGGAGCTTGGCATTATCAGCAGCTACCGGTATTATACCGGCATTATTTTTGCAGGCTATACCTTCGGGAGCGGCGAGGCCATCGTCAAGGGGGGCCGGTACGACGATCTGCTGCCGTATTTTGGCAAAAACGCCCCCTCCATCGGCTTTGCGGTGGCGGTGGATCAGTTGCTGGCGGCCCTGTCCCGGCAGAAGATTGCGGTTTCGGCCCCGGAGCCGGCCAGCCTGGTGGTGTACGATCTTTCCCGGAAAGAGGAGGCCATCGCCTATGCCAGAGAGCAGCGCAGCCTGGGCCGGAAGCTGATGCTGACAGGGAAGAAGGCGGACAGGAGCCGGGCGGATTATGAGGCTTATGCCCAGCGTTTTGACTGTGTGGAAACCGTCTTTTTTGACGTGGACCCGGTGTAAGGAGGACGGATTGTGAGATATTTAACATTCGCTTTGGGAAAGGGGCGGCTGGCCAGCCAGACCTTAGAGACCTTTGAAAAAATCGGCATTACCTGCCAGGAAATGAAGGATAAGAACACCCGGAAGCTGATTTTTGTCAACGAGGGGCATAAGCTCCGCTTTTTCCTGGCCAAGGGGCCAGATGTGCCCACCTACGTGGAATACGGGGCGGCGGATATCGGGATCGTGGGAAAGGACACCATTTTAGAGGAGAAGCGCAGCATCTACGAGGTGCTGGATTTAGGCTTCGGCCGCTGCAGGATGTGCGTCTGCGGGCCCACAGAGGCCCGGGAGCTTCTCAGGCACCAGGAGCTGATCCGGGTGGCTACCAAGTATCCCAATATTGCCAAGGACTATTTTTATAATAAGAAGCATCAGACGGTGGAGATCATCAAGCTCAACGGCTCCATTGAGCTGGCGCCCATTGTGGGGCTTTCTGAGGTGATCGTGGACATTGTGGAGACCGGCTCCACCCTGCGGGAAAACGGACTTTCGGTGTTGGAGGAGGTCTGTCCCTTATCGGCCCGCATGGTGGTGAACCCGGTGAGCATGAAGATGGAGCATGAGCGGATCACGGCTCTGATCCGGGAACTGAAGGATCTGCTGCAGGAGGGACAGTAAGGAGGAAGCACCCTTCGGGTGTACCTTTATGTTATAAACATGACAGTAAGGAGGAAGCACCCTTCGGGTGTACCTTTATGTCATAAACATGACAGTAAGGAGGAAGCACCCTTCGGGTGTACCTTTATGTCATAAACATGACAGTAAGGAGGAAATATGAGAGTATTATCTTTGAACCAGGAGACCAGAAAGAATCTTCTGGAGGATCTTTTAAAACGCAGTCCCAACAGCTATCAGGAATATGAGGGACGGGTGTCCGAAATCATTGAGCAGGTGCGCGCCCGCCGGGATCAGGCTGTGTTTGGGTATACGAAGGAGTTCGACGGGGCCGATATCACCTCTCGTACGGTGCAGGTGATGGAGGAGGAGATCGAAAGGGCGTATGAGCAGGTGGATCCCAGGCTTCTTGAGGTAATGAGAAAAGCAATTGTGAACATACGTTCTTATCATGAGAAGCAGCGCCAATATAGCTGGTTTGACAGCCGGGAGGACGGCGTGCTGCTGGGCCAGAAGGTAACGCCGCTTGCCAGCGTGGGCGTCTACGTTCCGGGGGGAAAGGCGGCGTATCCCTCCTCTGTGCTGATGAACGTGCTGCCAGCTCAGGTGGCAGGGGTAAAACGGATCGTTATGACCACCCCCTGTAATCGGGAGGGCGTGGTGAATCCTGCCACCTTAGCGGCGGCCAGGGAGGCCGGCGTTACGGAGATTTACAAGGTGGGCGGGGCCCAGGCCATTGCGGCGCTTGCTTTCGGCACGGAGAGCATTCCCAAGGTGGACAAGATCGTGGGTCCCGGGAACATCTATGTAGCCCTGGCTAAAAAGGCGGTGTTCGGCCATGTGAGCATCGACTCCATCGCCGGTCCCAGCGAGATCCTGGTGCTGGCGGACGAGACGGCCAATCCCCGGTATGTGGCGGCGGACCTTCTGTCCCAGGCGGAGCATGACGAGCTGGCCAGCGCGATTTTGATTACCACCAGCCGGAAGCTGGCAGAACAGGTGTCCGAAGAGGTGGACCGGTTTGTCGCCGAGCTGTCCCGCAGGGAAATCATCGAAAATTCCTTGAACAACTATGGATATATCCTGGTGGCGGATACCCTGGAGGAGGCCATCGAAACAGCCAACGAGATCGCTTCGGAGCATCTGGAGATTGTGACGGCCAACGCCTTTGAGGTCATGATGAAGATCAAAAACGCCGGCGCCATTTTTATCGGGGAGTATTCCTCGGAGCCCCTGGGAGACTATTTTGCAGGGCCCAACCACGTACTGCCCACCAACGGCACCGCCAAATTTTTCTCCCCCCTGGGGGTGGACGATTTTATCAAAAAATCCAGTATTATTTCTTATTCCAAGGAGGCCCTTGAACCGGTCTATAAGGATATTGTGCAGTTCGCAGAATGCGAACAGCTTACCGCCCACGCCAATTCCATTCGGGTGCGGTTTGAAGACTAAGGCAGAGGAGACAGACACGGTGGAAAGAACAGGAGAGAAGCAATGGCAGAGAATAGAGAACATATAAGAAGCGCTCAATATAACCGCAAGACAAAGGAGACGGATATCCGTATGAGCCTGGTACTGGACGGCAGCGGCCAGACCAAGCTGGACACGGGGATCGGATTTTTTGACCATATGCTGGACGGCTTTGCCCGCCATGGCTTTTTTGACCTGGAGGTGTCCATCCAGGGGGATCTGATTGTGGACACCCACCACACCATTGAGGACTGCGGGATCGTCCTGGGAAATGCCATCCGTAAGGCCCTTGGGAATAAGCGGGGGATTCGGCGCTACGGAAGCTGCATCCTGCCCATGGACGAGACACTGGCCCTTTGTGCCGTGGATCTTTCCGGCAGGCCCTATTTTTCCTTCCAGGGGGAATTTCCTACTGAAAAAGTAGGGTATATGGATACGGAAATGGTGCGGGAATTTTTCTACGCGGTTTCCTACAGCGCGGCCATGAATCTTCATATGAAGCTTCTGGACGGGAAGAACAGCCACCACATGATAGAGGCGCTGTTTAAGGCCTTTGGCCGGGCGTTGGACGAGGCGACCCGGATCGATCCCCGCATTACAGACATACTTTCAACGAAAGGAAGCTTATAGGAATGGAACAGAAGCATTTGGAGGCAGAAGGGACAGGCGGCGGAAAATGGATCTCTGCCATTGGCTGGGAGGATTTCAAGCTCAATTCGGACGGAATGATTCCGGTGATTGTTCAGGATCATGAATCCCTGGAGGTGCTGATGCTGGCCTACATGAATCAGGAGGCCTTTGAGCATACCCTGGCCTCAGGGAGAATGACCTATTACAGCCGCAGCCGGAAGGAACTGTGGCTTAAGGGAGAAACCAGCGGCCATTACCAGTTTGTGAAATCTTTAACATTAGACTGCGACAATGATACGATCCTGGCAAAGGTGGCCCAGGTAGGGGCGGCCTGTCATACCGGGGCGAGAAGCTGCTTTTTTAAGGAGCTTACAGATCAAGGTGGCAGAATAAAAATGGTATCTAAACCAATATGAGGTGGAAGAGGAGCTTGTAGAAACGCACAGAGAGCTGCTGCGCTATTTTGCGGAGGATCTGCAGGAGGAACTATTGCAGAAGGAATAAGGGAAAAGGGCTGGTACGTAAAAAGTGATATTCCTTTGTTTCACAGAATATACTGATAAAAAAGAAATCAGACCCATTGGTTTACATAAGATAATTATGTAAACCAATGGCATTTATGGAGGAATTATGACTGCAGACACCTTAGAGGAACGTCGTAAATATGTAGCCCAGGTTAAGGCTTCCTTCCAGAATCCCGCAGAAAGTACACGCTATGGGGATGTGCATCTTACAGAGGAGCTGGACAGAACCGATGTGCTCTCCGGGGCGAAGGGCGGCTGGAAATGGCGGCTGGTGGCGGCGTTATTGCTGTTTGGGGGATTTATCTATCTGTCCCAGAACCAGATCAAGGTGGGGCAGATGACGGCGGCGGAGGTGGCGGCGTATCTGTCGGAGGATTTTGCCTGGGAAAAAGTATTGGATAAGCTGCCGGGGGCGCGGTAATCATAAGGTACATAGAAATCGGGGCATAAGAAATCAAACGTTGGAAATCACCCTTTTACATTGACAAAATTATTCTGTTTTTATATGATAGAAACTACAAAGACATAAACAGGAAGGAACAATATGAGAGAACCAGCCTTAAGTGATGAAATATTACTGAATATTGAAAAACCTGCCCGCTACCTGGGCAACGAGGTCAACATGGTGCGAAAGGATCCGGCGTCGGTGGACATCCGCTTCGCCATGTGTTTTCCAGACGTCTACGAAATCGGCATGTCCCACTTAGGAATCCAGATCCTCTACGACATGTTAAATAAGCGAGAGGACACCTACTGCGAACGTGTATACTCCCCCTGGCCGGACCTGCACCAGATTATGAAGGAGCGGCAGATCCCGCTTTTTACCTTAGAGACCCAGTCTCCGGTGCGGGACATGGATTTTCTGGGGATTACCATCCAGTATGAAATGTGCTATACCAATATTTTACAGGTCCTGGACCTGTCCCGGATTCCCCTGCAGGCTAAGGAGCGTACCTGGGAGGATCCCATCGTCATCGGCGGCGGCCCCTGCAGCTATAATCCGGAGCCGCTGGCGGAATTTTTCGACCTGTTTTACATCGGGGAGGGGGAGACCCGGTATGAAGACCTCCTTACCCTGTACAAGGCGTGCAGGAAAGCGGACGCAGCGCGGGAAGAATTTTTACGCAAAGCCGCCGGTATCCCCGGTATCTATGTACCCTCTCTCTATGAGGTAAGCTATCATGCGGATGGCGTCATCGCTTCTTTTTGTCCGCGTTTTGAGGACGTTCCCTCCAGGGTAGAAAAAGAGATTGTTATGGATCTTGGCGATACGCCCTATCCCACAAAGCCCTTAGTACCTTTCATTAAGGTGACCCAGGACCGGGTGACCCTGGAGATCATGCGGGGCTGCATCAGGGGCTGCCGGTTCTGCCAGGCGGGGATGCTCTACCGTCCCACCCGGGAGCGGAGCCTCGATCAGCTAAAGGCCTGGGCCCATGAGATGCTGAAGAACACCGGACATGAGGAGATCACCTTAAGCTCCTTAAGCTCCAGCGACTACAACCGGTTAAAGGAGCTTGTCACCTTTCTGATTGAAGAATTCCGGGGCAAGGGAGTCAATATATCCCTTCCCTCCCTGCGGATCGACGCTTTTTCCCTGGATGTGATGGGACAAGTCCAGGATGTAAGAAAGAGCAGCCTGACTTTTGCGCCGGAGGCCGGTTCCCAGCGCCTTAGGGATGTGATCAACAAGGGGCTGACCGAGACGGATATCCTGGAGGGGGCCGGGGCGGCCTTTGAAGGGGGCTGGCAGAAGGTGAAGCTGTACTTTATGCTGGGGCTTCCTACGGAAAATGCGGAAGACATTTCAGAAATTGCCCACCTGGCGGAGCGGATCGCGGAGCGCTATTACGAGATCCCCAAGGAGGAGCGAAACGGCAAATGCCAGATCACCATCAGCACCTCCTTTTTCGTGCCGAAGCCCTTCACCCCCTTCCAGTGGGCGCCCATGAACCGGCGGGAGGAATTTAAGGAAAAAGCCCGTCAGGTGAAGGAAGATGTGAAGGCCCAGAAGAACCACAAGAGCTTAAAGTACAACTGGCATGAGGAGGACGTGACCATCCTGGAGGGGGTTTTTGCCCGGGGAGACCGGCGGGTGGCAAAGGCACTTCTTCGGGCCTACGAGCTGGGCTGCATGTTCGACTCCTGGTCGGAATTTTTTGACAACGAAAAATGGTTGCAGGCTTTTGCGGACACCGGCGTTTCCATGGACTTTTACAATCACCGGGAGCGGGCCTTAGACGAGATCCTGCCCTGGGATTTTATCGACTGCGGCGTATCCAGGGAGTTTTTAGAGCGGGAGTGGCAGAGAGCCAGAGAGGGGACCGTAACCTTAAACTGCCGCCAGAAGTGCTCCGGCTGCGGGGCCATGCGCTATCAAGGAGGTGTCTGTGTTGAAGGTAAGAATTAAGTTTCAGAAATACGGCATGATGAAGTTCATCGGGCATCTGGATATGATGCGGTATTTTCAGAAGGCCATGCGCCGGGCGGACATCGACATCCGGTATTCGGAAGGGTATTCCCCCCACCAGATTATGTCCTTTGCAGCGCCCCTGGGGGTGGGCGCCACCAGCGACGGGGAGTACTTAGACATTGAAGTGAATTCCACCAGAAGCTCCAGGGAAGCCATAGCGGCCCTCAACGCGGTGATGGCAGAGGGAGTTCAAGTCAGCCAGTACCGGGAGCTGCCGCCAGGTACGAAAAATGCCATGTCCCTGGTGGCGGCGGCCGATTATACCGTTGACTTTAAGGAACCGGAAAAAAATCCCTTTACTTTAAGTACTTTACGTGAAGCACTTCAAGGGTTCCTTGAAGGCCAGGATGCGGTTCTGGTGACGAAGCAGACCAAAAAAGGTGAGCGGCAGATGGACATTAAGCCCTTAATCTTTGCGCTTGGGCCCCTGGCCGCGCCATGCATGGAGGGCCAGGAGGAGGAAGCGCATCCCGGCTTCTTCTTAAGGCTCAACACCGGCAGCAGCGATAACGTGAAGCCCGAACTGGTGCTTACCGCTTTTTTTGACTGGTGCAGGGAGCAGGGAATCTGTGACATTTCCTATGCGCCCGCGGCCATGCAGGTCCACCGGCTGGAGGTTTATGGGCGCGACGGGGAGGGAGAACTGCTTCCCCTGGGGGATTTTGGCGAAGAAATTCTATCTTGATAACGGAGGAAATAACATGAATAAAATACAGCTTGGAACTTCAAATGTGATGGCTTCACAGTTGGCTCTCGGCATGATGCGCAGCAGTCTGAAGGAAGCTTCGGATATGCGCCTTTTATTAGAAAAAGCGTTAGAGCTTGATATGAATTTTATTGACCATGCGGACATTTATGCCTGGAAGAATGTTGCAGAGGAATTGTATGGCCAGGTGATGGCAGAAGCACCGCATTTGCGGGACAAGTTTCTGGTGCAGACCAAGTGCGGCATCTGCTCTGGTTACTACGACTCCTCCTACCAGCACATCATCGAAAGCGTGAACACCAGTTTGGAACGGATGCATCTGGAGACCATCGACCTGTTGCTGTTGCACCGCCCGGACGCGTTATTGGAGCCGGAGGAGATCGCCAAAGCTTTTGACGAACTGGAGCGGGATGGAAAAGTAAAATATTTCGGCGTATGCAATATGAATCCTGGACAGATCAAGCTGATCCAAAAATATATTTCCCAGCCACTGATTGTAAACCAGATGCAGATGAGCATCGTCCATGCACCCATGATTGACAGTGAAATTTACGTGAATATGACGGATGACCATGCAGTAATGCGGGATGGAAGTCTGCTGGATTATACCAGGACACAGGGAATTACGGTTCAGGCATGGTCCATCCTTCAAGCCGGCTGGAAACAGGGAACGTTTTTGGAAAATGAAGCTTATCCCCAGTTGAACCAGGTGCTGGCGCGGCTGGCAGAGAAATATAATGTGACAAAATCTGCCGTTGCCCTGGCGTGGCTTTTGCGCCACCCTGCCAGGATCCAGCCAATTTCCGGCACGGCAAGCCCCAGCCACCTGGAGGAACTGACGCATGCCTTTGACTTCACGCTGACAAGGCCGGAGTGGTATGAACTATACCTTTCCGCAGGCAGGGAGCTGCCTTGATAAAAGGCAGGCGGGAGTATAAGGAACATGGATGAGAGACACCGTCTGATCGTGACGAATATTGTAATAAACGAGCATACTTTCAACGCCGGGGCTCTTTATGAGGGAGACCGTCTGCTGGAGGTATACCTGGAGCCAGAGGCTTCCCTGGAAGGGGGAAGCCTTCTGGGTAATATCTATGTGGGCCGGGTAAAAAATATCGTGGAGAGCTTAAATGCCGCTTTTGTGGAGATCGCGCCGGGGGTTCCCTGTTACTTAAGCCTTGCAGACGTGAAATCCCCGGTTTATGTAAAAAAAATCAACAGCCCCAGGCTGGTGGCCGGAGACCAGCTTCTGGTTCAGGTAGAACAGGAGGCCATAAAGACGAAACCACCGCGTCTTACCACGAACCTGACCTTTCCGGGGCAGTACCTGGCGCTGTCCACCCAGGAGGAAGCGGTGGGCGCTTCCCGCAAGCTGCCGGACCAGCAGAGGGAAGCCCTGAAGGAGTTCCTAAAGGACCAGAGGCGCACGGCATTTGGCGTGATTGTCCGTACCGCCTGTAAAGATGCGTCCCACAAGGCGGTGGCAGAGGAGCTTTGGCAGTTGGAACAGGAAGCTGCGGCGTTGATTGCAAAGGCGCCCTACCGCACCTGCTTTTCCTGCCTGCGCTGCCAGGAGCCTCTGTATCTAAGGCTGTTACGGCAGCTTCCCAAAGGGGCGGTGGATGAGGTGGTAACCGACCGGCAGGAGGTTTACGGGCCGCTTACCAAGACGTTCCCGGAACTGGAACTGCGGCTTTATGAGGATCATCTTCTTCCACTTTCCAGGTGCTATCGCTTAGAGCATTTGATCCAGGAAGCCTTAAAGCCGCGGGTCTGGCTGAAATCCGGAGGTTTTCTGGTGATTGAGCCTACGGAAGCCTTAACGGTCATCGACGTGAATTCTGGAAAAAGCAGCAGGAAAGGGGATCCCCAGGATCATTACCGTAAGGTGAACTTAGAGGCGGCAGAGGAGATCGCCCGCCAGTTGCGGCTTCGGAACATTTCCGGCATCATCCTTGTGGACTTCATCGACTTGAAGGCCAGGGAAGATCAGGAAATGCTTCTGCAGCGCATGAAGGAGCTGGTACAGACGGATCCGGTGAAGGTCCAGGTGGTGGACTATACCAGGCTGAACCTGATGGAGCTGACCAGGAAAAAGGTCCGGCGCAGTCTTAGAGAACAGGTAAAAGCCGTTGACAAATAGATCTACTTGATATAGACTATAATGTCCGGCATCGACCGCTATGATTTTCGTGTGACGGAGGGTGTCCTGGGATATCCGGAGTATATCAATGCCGGGAAACGGCTCACCCTGGAGATTACCAAGGAGGAAGCCGGGGGACTTACCCTGGAGGAGGGAAAGTCCTACCTGATAAAAGGATATCCCCCGTTTTCCAGCAATTATGGACATTATGGAGATCGTATGACGATCCTGCTCCTGCCTCTGGCAGAAGGAGCGTGGTTTTTGGAAGGGGAGCCGGATCTTGAGAAGGCCATGCAGTACGTGACAAAGGAGGACCATGTTTCGGAAATGAACCGCCATGCCCTGTTGGCAATTACCACAGCCGACATGAGCTCCATGCCGTTGGTGCAGGAAATTTCCAGGGATTTTTATCTGGAAGAGGGGCGGTGGCTGGATGAACAGGATCAGGCGGAGGGCCGCAGGGTTTGCGTGATTACCAAAGAATTTGCCCAGATGCGGGATCTTTCTGTAGGAGATTCTTTAACCATGACCTTCCTGGACAAAGAATTGTATTATTTAGGTTACACTTCCGTTGATGACGCAGATACCTTAGAAGCCTGCGACAAGACAGAGGAGACTCTGGAGATTGTCGGAATCTATGGCAGACTTTACGGCGAAACGTCTGGTGATATTTTCACGTTAACCGATGACAGTGTCATTATCTATATTCCGGATAGCTGCCTCCCGGAATCTTATAAAGTAGATTCTGAAATCATCCAGCAGAATGATTTCAGCTTTATCCTGAACTCCCCCTTGGTGAAGGATGCCTTCATCCAGGAGATGAAGGGGAAGCTGGAGCCTCTGGGGATCAGCCTTTCCTTCGTGGAAAACAACTGGGACAGCTTTTACAATTCCGCAAGGTCCATCCGGGAGGGCGGCTTCTACAGCTTCCTGATCTTTCTGGCGGTTCTTGTGCTGGTTCTTGGGGCTGCGGCCTTTCTGTATACCTGGCAGCGGAAGCGGGAGATCGCCATTGTGCGGGCCCTGGGAAGCCCGGCCAGGAAAGCGGCCATGTGCGCCTGTCTGCCCATGGCGGTATCTGGTGCGGCCGGAATCCTGGCCGGGGGCATTGCCGCCTGGAAGTATGGGCTTGCCCGGACGGAAAAGACGCTGGCGGCGATGGTTCTGAACTCTGGCAGGAATCCTGCTGGGAGCGGGCCTGACCGCGTTATGGCTGGGCTCCGGAGGGCTTGAGGCCCTGCCGCTGACAGCCGGCTGCTATTTCGCAGGCTGCCTGGCCGGAACCATCACGGGGGCGGTGCTCATCACCGGTAAGCAGCCCCTGGAGCTTTTACAGGAAAAGGAAACATAAGGGAGGACTTTCTATGACCACATTATCATTGGAGCATATTACGTACAAGTACAAAAAGGCAGACAAGAACGTGTTAAAGGAGGTAAGCTGCCAGTTTTCAGGCGGAGAGATGGCAACCGTCATCGGCCCTTCCGGCTCGGGAAAAACAACGCTTTTGTCGATTCTGGCCGGGCTGGATGAGCCGGCGGAGGGCAGCATTTTAAAAGATGGCCAGGACGTGCTGGGGATGGACCGGGATCTCTGGCGGCGGCAGGAGGTTTCGGTTATTTTTCAGTCCTTCCAGCTTTTTCCACTGCTGACGGTGCTGGAGAACGTGATGTTCCCCTTAGAACTGAATGGGACGCCGAAAAAGGAAGCGGCCCAAAAGGCCCGGGAAAACCTTGCGCTGGTGGGTCTTGCCCCGGAAAAATACAAACGCTATCCGGCCAATTTGTCCGGCGGGGAGCAGCAGCGGGTAGCCATCGCCAGAAGTCTCTCCAGCGGAGCCAGGATTCTTTTGGCCGATGAGCCTACGGGCAATCTGGACGGAGAGAATACCAGAAATATCATTTCCATTTTTGAACGGCTGGCCCATGAGCTTAACTACTGTGTGATTGTGGTGACCCATGATCCGGAGATTGCGGATATTTCGGACGCCGTGTGGCAGATGACGGATGGAATGCTGGAGAAGATGGCATAGTATGGGTGGGAAGAAGAAGCTGGCATCAAGCTGTGAGACCTGTGCCAATTACCAGTACGATGAGGAGTACGAATATTATGTCTGTATGGTGAACCTGGATGAAGACGAATATGGCCGGTTTCTGACGGGCAGCATGCGAAGCTGCCCCTATTACCGGCTGGAGGATGAATATAAGGTGGTCCGGCATCAGATGTAGCGGGAAAAGAGGAAACATTGGTTCAAAATGGTTCAATATTAACAGAAAAATTACCAGAAAATAAAAAATTTCTCTTGACGGGCCATCAAACCAATGGTAGAATATATGAGTATGCCGCACAGTGAGGTTCTAAATCTGCCCACAGGCAGTACCGCAACTGGCGAGTAATGATAATAGG
>CATJBQ010000210.1 GCA_949738465.1 uncultured Lachnospiraceae bacterium | reverse complement strand
GAGAGAATGATGGCCTGCGGATTCATCCCTCTGATCTCATCCACTGTGGCAGCATCATTCCGAATGACATTAATCTGAGGATTGACGGAGCCGGCAAGCCAGATCCGGGAATACGTTTTGCAGTCTCATGCTACATTCCTCTTTTTTGCAGCGGCCGATTTCCTCATATGCCCCTGTGCAATAAAAAAGTCCCTGACAGAAAAAACTTCTGTCAAGGACGAATAAACAATCCGCGGTGCCACCTTGATTTACAACATAGCTGTACGCTTAACAGGATACCATCATATCCCTGGCATCTGACGTGTGCCATACGTTGCAGAATACTGGGCAGGTGTAAGCCTGCTTTTCACTGCACCCTCAGCGGTCCATTTGATGACTTGTTTTCCGCCCGTTCTCAGCTTGCCGGGCTCTCTGTGGGAGCATCATCACCGTTATCTCCGCCTCATCGGTTTCGGTGATATTCAATTTTTTATATAATAACGCAGTAAAGCGGCAGTGTCAATCATTTTTTGCGCACAGATATATTTTCTTGGCATCGTAATCAATAAAATGTTATGATAACAACAGAACAGAAAGGAGAAATATGTATAAGCTTGTTATTATTGATGATGAGGAAAAGATCGTAAGCGGCATCAGTCTGCTTTTTCCGTGGGAGGAAATCGGTTTTGAGGTGGCGGGAACCTTTACGTCCGCCCGCAAAGCGCTGGATTTTGTGAAAGATACTCATGTGGATGTCATAATGACGGATATAGAGATGTCGGATATGAACGGAATTGATCTGAGCGAGAAGCTTTTAAATGATTATCCGGATATTCAGATCATATTTTTCAGCAGCTATAATAAATATGAATATTTCAGGGCCGCCATACAGAACAGAGTAGTGGACTTTTTGATGAAGCCTATTATGTACGCTCAGCTTTTGGAATGCTTTGACAGGGTGAGAGAAAGGCTGTCCGGCGGTATTGCCGAAGGGAATGGGCAGACGGGAAGCGGTGAAATTATTCAGGATATTAAAAAGTATCTGGATGCCCATTATAGGGATGCCACATTGGAGGAAGCCGCCGAGCTGGTAAATCTGAGTTCGTCCTATCTGTCAAGGCTGATCAAGGAAAAAACGGGAATGAATTTCAGGGATCTGCTGTTAAAGACCCGGATGGAAAAGGCCTGTTTGATGATCGGGGATGATAGATACAAAATGTATGATATCGCTTATTTCGTTGGGTATGACAACCCGAAAAATTTTTCCCGTGCATTCAAAGCGTATTATGGGAAAACACCTGTGGAATACAGAAGGGATGAAGTGGAACAAAAGATATGAGTCAGGAAAAACGTTTTTTTATCCGCCGTTTCAGGAAAATGTTTCTTATGATGCTGCTCCCGGCCATGATATTGTTTGTCATGACCTTTGCAATGACAAGCAGAAGCATTGACGGCGAGATCAGGCTGCAGGCGGGGCAGAGTGTAAATTCCGTGGAGGAAAACCTGAAGCTGGTGATGGGAAATGTCTTTCAGCAAAATGCGTATCTGACAAATATGGCGAGAATGACGGCGGCGCTTCGGAGGGCTCTGTACGGCAATGAGATTAATTATAGTGACACGATCTATATGCGCAGCCTCCAGTCCCTGTTCATGAGTATGAAGAATGCGTATGAGTATATTGATTCGGCGCTGGTTTACTATGAAGGGGGAACCCGGTATATTTCCGAGGATTTCTCCATACATATTCTGGAAGGGACAGAAGATGAAAGCTGGCTTGATCTGTATCGGAATATGCCGGAGGCGAAGAATTCCGTCATAGGGCTTCGTACCCTGTCGGAAAATACGGCGGCTGAGAACCAGGTGCTTACCATGTGCCAGCGTCTTTTGATGCAGCAGGGATGTATTGTGATTGACTTAAAGCTCACAAAGCTGCAGAATATGCTGGATACCTTTGCTACCGTGCAGGGGCAGGTTATTTATCTTCTTAACACAAACGGAGAGATTATGGCCAGAAGCTCCGAAGACCGCCAAGGCTTTGATATTGAGTCTTATGTCAGGGAAAACGGCGGGATGGACTGGTTTCTTGCTCAGGAAAGAAGCTGGTGGGCGAAGGCGGGATATCGGAAGGAAAGCCTTATCTGTGTGCTGGATCATGGAGATCCCGGTATTGTCGTCGTGTCCGTGACACCCCGCAGCGCATTTTTCTCAAAGGTATACTCAGAACTGCATTTTTTCATGCTCGTGGTGCTGATGGATTTTGTTATTGTGGCTTTTCTGGCTTATTCTACAACCAAACAGTCTTTCCGCCATATACGGACCGTGATGTGGATGTTTGAACAGGCGGAGCAGGGGAAGATAGTGACGGGATACCAGGCGGCGGCCAAGGATGAATATGACGTAATCATGAATAATATTGTGAGAATGTTCCTGAATACGACTTATCTGAATACGCAGCTAAAGGAAAAGCAGTACCGGGAGGAGAATGCGGAGCTGCGGTCTTTGCAGCTGCAGATCAATCCGCATTTTTTGTTCAATACCCTGCAGACCCTTGACCTGGAGGCGGGAAGTATTGACAGGAACGGGAGCATGCACCGCATTATCCGGTTTTTGTCCGAGATATTAAAATATGCGCTGGAGGATCCTCACAAGACAGTGACGCTGCAGGAAGAATTAAATTATCTGAAAAAGTATGTGGCTGTTCAAAGTTATCGTTTTGGAGACCGGTTTATTATATATTATAATGTGGATGAGGATATTGTGGAGGCTCCTGTTTTCCGGATGATGCTGCAGCCTGTGCTGGAAAACAGCCTGCTTCACGGTCTCAGAAATCCGGACGGGGAAAGAGGATATATCAACGTGGACATAGACAGAAATGGCGAATGGATTGAAATCGCCGTTGCCGATACGGGAGCGGGGATGTCGGCAGAGCAGTTAAGGGAGGTCAGAGAAAAAATTGCGGATCCGGAAAGCAAGAGTATTGGGCTGACGAATCTAAACAGACGTCTTCAGCTGTATTATGGGGAGGCATGTATGCTGCATATTGAATCTGTTGAAGGTGAGGGCACGAAGGTTTCCTTCTGCATTCCCATTCATAAGGTATAGCGGAAAATGCGTAAGCAGGAGAACCGGTATCATTTTAAAGCCTTTTGGCAAAAAATGATACCGGCTTTTTGGTTTTGTCAGTAAATGATACCAAACTGGAAAAATACTGTCCTTTTTTGTGCATTGTGCACGATGTATAATAATATCATAAGCTTACAGATGGGAGGTTGTTAAATGAAAAAAAGAGTGATAGCTGCTTTAATGGCAGCAGGCATGATGCTAATGATGGCGGGATGCGGCTCGGACGCACCGAAAACTGACAGTGGGACTTCCGATGACAGTGTAGAAAAGACCGAAGAGGAAGCGGATGCCGGAGCGGAGAGCGGGGAAGCGCCTGCGGATGCGGCTTCAAGCGGTGAACAGGTTACCCTGCGCTTTTCCTGGTGGGGCGGTGATGAACGTCTGCAGGCGACTCTTGGGGTGATTGAACAGTTTGAAGAGCTTCATCCGAATGTAAAGATTGAGCCGGAATACGGCGGCTCTGATGGGTATGCGGACAAGCTGGCGACTCAGCTGGCGGCGGGAACGGAGCCGGATATTATGCAGATTGATCCCGCCTATATGTCATCCCTTACCATGGGAGATACCGATTATTTCGTGGATCTGCTTGCCGATGGTTTCGATTTTTCACAGTTTGACGAAAACTATATTTCCATGAGGGTAAACGGCCGCTATGACGGAAGACAGCTGGGGATTCCCACGGGTATGTCGGGCCCGGCGCTCCTTTTGAATCAGGATCTTGTTGATCAGCTGAAGGATGAGATTGGCTTTGATTTTACACAGCCCTTTACCTGGGACGATATGATTGAATGGGGCAGGAAGGTGCATGAGTATGACGAGACGCTCTATCTGATTGAAGACAACAAGGATATGATTGAGGCAATTATGCTGGGAATATACAGCATGCAGCTGACCGGCGGGACTTATATGGATGAGGAGACCGGACAGCAGAGACTGAGTGTCGAGCAGTGGACAGAACTGTATACCATGGTACAACAGCTCTATGAAAACAATGTGGTTCCCCCTACCTCATATATGGCGGCATATTCAGGGGATGCCCTTCAGACAGATCCCAACTGGATTGCGGGAAAATATGTGGGCGCATTTTGCCACAACTCCCTGATTGCCAATATGACGGCGGCAAACCCTGATGCAAACTATTCTGCGGGAAATCTTCCGGTCATGGAAAATGCGATTGTGGGGGGATGGAAAGCGAATTGCCCTCAGCTGATGGCGGTATCCTCCCGCTCCGAGAACATTAAGGAAGCGGAGGCGTTTCTTGACTATTTCTTCAACGATCCTGCCGCTCAGGAAACGCTCGGCGTTGTGAGATCCACACCGGCCACTTCACAGGGGCGGGAAATTTGTGAAAAGATCGGCGTGCTTGATCCGGTAGTGGCCCAGAGCGCAAGCGTATTGGAGCAGTATACTTCGGTGGAAACGGATAAGCTTTCCAGCTCTACAGAAGTACAGCAGATCCTCAGAGACCAGATTGAGGCAATCGGATTTGGCGTGACTACACCGGAAAAGGCGGCGGAAGAGACACTGTCGCTTCTGGAGAACTATGTAAGCTCTCTGAATATCCAGTAGGAGTAACTGATAACAGATTTTAAAGAAATACAGGGGTGCGGACGGTAATTTTACTTACAGTTCTCCCCCTGATTTCAGTAAAAGGAGGTATTCCTTGAAAACAAATGGAAAGAAAACCGGAAGCGGCAGGATTGCTTACAGAAAACGTGACAGAGTGGCTTATCTTTACCTGCTGCCCTGGCTGATTGGGCTTGTGATGCTGCAGTTTTTCCCGTTTTTTTCATCCTTATATTATTCCTTCACCGACTACAAGGTGACAGGAGGAATGAACTGGATCGGACTGGATAATTACATACGCCTGTTCACGAAGGATGCAGACTTTCATAACTCCCTGAAGGTGACGGTGCTTTATACACTGTATACGGTACCGCTCAAGCTGACAATGGCTCTTGCCATTGCCATGTTTTTGAATCGGGACATCAAAGGGATCAACCTGATACGGACTCTGTATTATATTCCATCCCTGTTCGGGGGAAGCGTTGCTATCGCCGTGCTTTGGAAGCTGATGTTCCTTGACAATGGGGTGATAAACGCCATGCTTACGGCGCTGCACCTTCCCAATATCCAGTTCTGGGGGGATCACAGATATGCGCTGAAAACTATTTGCTCCCTGGAAATATGGCAGTTCGGGTCTTCCATGGTTATGTTTCTGGCGGCCCTGAAAAACGTGCCAAAGGAGCTCTACGAGGCTGCGGATATTGACGGAAGCGGAAAAATCGCCAAATTTATCCATGTGACTCTGCCCCAGATCAGCCCCATTATCTTTTTTACGTTGATCATGCAGACAATCCAGGCACTGCAGAATTTTACCTCCGCCTTTGTCATCACTAACGGAGGACCGTTGAAATCCACTTACGTGCTGGGAATGATGCTTTATAAGGAGGGATTCGCCTATTTTAACATGGGATATGCGAGCTCTATCTCCTGGGTTATCTTTGCCATGATCGTGGTGGTTACACTGTTGTTGTTCCGCTCTTCATCCGCATGGGTATTCTATGAGGATGAGGAAAAGTGACGGGAAGGAGAAAAACGTGTTGGCAAAAAGAAAAAATAAAACAGTCAATCGGGTTTTCACATATCTGCTGATTGCGGTTATTGGATTGGCCCTGCTTTATCCAATTATATGGATGTTTTTCGCATCCTTTAAAACAAATGAGGAAATTTATGGTTCCACCAGGCTTCTGCCTGCCGGTTTCAGTTTTCACAACTTTGTGGACGGCTGGAAAGGAAACGGCGTCTATACATACGCCAGATATTTTTTTAACACATTCAAGCTTGTGATTCCGGTCACGCTGCTCACGCTAGTTTCAAGCACCCTTGCGGCCTATGCGTTTGAGCGATTCCGGTTCAGAGGCAAGAATATTTTGTTTGCGGTGATGATCGCTCTGCTGATGCTGCCCAATTCTGTCCTGATGATTCCGAGATATTCTATGTACTCCGGATGGGGCTGGATAAACACTTACCTGCCTTTTTATGTGCCGGCAGCACTGGCATCCAACTCGTTCTTCATATACATGCTGGTGCAGTTTCTGCATGGAATACCGGGAGAGCTTGATGAGTCGGCCTGTATTGACGGCTGCGGTTCTTTCCGGATACTGGTTCAGATTCTGCTTCCGCTGATGAAACCGGCGCTTTTTTCAGCGGGACTGTTCCAGTTTATGTGGACCTACAACGATTACCTGAACCAGCTGATATTCATTAATTCGGGAGAAAAATATACGGTCTCGCTTGCCCTTCGGATGTCCCTTGACGCAGAGGCTATCGTTAACTGGGGAAAGGTTATGGCGATCTCTTTCATTGCGGTGCTTCCGCTTATGATTTTGTTTTTTGCGGCACAGAAATACTTTGTGGAGGGAATTGCCACAAGCGGACTGAAGGGCTGAAGGAAGAGGAGGATAAAGATGACAAAAGGTATGTATAAACCGCATCAGATAAACCCGCATATATGGCATATACAGGAGTGTCTGGATAATCCGGGCTTTATGACTTTAGTCGCGGGTGAGCGGAAAGCGCTTTTGTTTGACAGTGGCTACGGATCCGGAGATGATCTGGCACAAGTGGTGCGGGAGCTGACATCCCTTCCCGTGGAGCTGGTGCTCAGTCACGGACATTTCGACCATGTCTGCGGTGCGTGGCAGTTCAGGTATGCCTGGATACACCCCTCTGATCGGGATCTGTGCCTTAAGTCTGCAGGCGGACAGGAGAGAGCGCGAATGTGGGGGATCAATACCCGCAATAGGGATTGGGAGGCGGATATCCCAAAAGGAAGAGATTATCTTTCATATATAGAAGATGGCTGCTGTCCTTTAAAAGAGCTTGCAGCAGGACAGGTCTTTGACCTGGGCGGAGTGACGGCGGAAGTGGTTCCTATGTGCGGACATACTTTGGGTTCAGTGGGACTTCTCCTTCGGGAAGAGAGGATTTTTCTGGCAGGCGATTGCGCCAATCCGACTTTTTTCCTGTTTACGGAGCATTCGGGAACCTGGGAGGATCACAAGTCCAATCTGAGACATCTGCTTGAGATGCCCTTTGACCACTTCCTGATCGGACACAGACGGACGCTTTTTGAGAAGTCGAAAATAGAAGATTTTCTCAGGGCGGCAGAGAAAGCTGATCCGGACCTGGATCCGGTTTTCAGGGAAGGAAAGGGGAGAGCGGATACGGTTTATCAGTCGTGGTATGGACCGGAAGGTGATCCGGATTCCTGCTATATGCTTTATAGAGGGGAACAAGTGGCAATATAGAGAACGGGAAATATTCATGGGGAGTGTTCACTGCTAGAGAGGAGAGAAATATGGGTGTAAATGCATTAGATTATGCTGCAGTATTGCCAAATGGAAAATCTTTTGATTTCTGGGAGGAGGAGGCGGAGTATGACAGAGAGCTTCATGTGGACATACATAGAGGCTCAGACAAACCCGGCGACGGTTCGATAAAGGCGCCTTTTGCATCCATCAATGAGGCGGCCGCTATAGCGGGGCCCGGAACCAGGGTTATCATACATGCAGGGGAGTATCGGGAATGTGTCCGTCCGGCGGCCGGGGGAGAGGATCCCCGCCATATGGTTTCTTACGAGGCGGCCGGAGACGGCGAGGTGGTGATCAAGGCATCGGAAATAGTGACGGAATTTGTGCGCAGCACGGATTATTTGATAGGAAAGGATGATGACGGGACAGAGCCGGTGATATGGCAGCATTCTCTGGATGGGGAGATGTTCTGCGGCTATAATCCCTTTGGAGTGGTCAACTGCATTCACGAAAAGGAATGGCTCCGTTATGGGAGGGTGGAAAAGCAGTCGAGTCTTACGCCTTATTTTTTACGCCGGGGCATGATATACGTGGATGGAAAGCCTCTGACCCAGGTTCAGCTTTACAGGCTTATGCGAAATACTCCCGGTTCTTACTGGGTGGAGGAAAACGGCCTGAAAATTCATTTCCGTATGCCGGATAACGGATCAGTGGAAGGACATCTGATCGAGGTTTCCTGCAGAGAGCAGAATTTTGCGCCGGTCCGGCCTTTTTTATCCTACATACGGGTAAAGGGACTGACTATGCTTCATGCTGCCAATGGAGCTCCGGTTCCTCAGATAGGAGCGCTCTCCTGCGGACGGGGACATCACTGGATCATAGAGGATTGTACAGTGGCACGGGCAAACGCATTGGGAATAGATGTGGGAAACGAGGGATGGAGCCTGAAGGAGAAGGAGGGACAGATCATCGGACATACTGTGCTGCGGGGTAACAGGGTTTTGGACTGCGGTGTATGCGGAATTGCAGGAATCGGTTCTTCCTCCATGCTGGTGGAGGACAACCTGATAGCGGGTACCGGCTGGCAGCATATGGAATACGGATGGGAAGCCAGTGCGCTGAAATTTCACAATTGTGTGGATTCGCTTTTCCGCCGGAATATTTTCAGGGATAGTGACAATTGTGACGGTTTGTGGCTGGACTGCGGCAATTATAATGACCGTATCACGCAGAATCTGTTTCTCAATATCTGCTCGCCTCACGGGATGATTTTCATGGAGTGTAACCGCGGAGGAGAAGAGCCCAGGGAGATCCTGATAGACAATAATATCTTGTGGGAATCCAGAAACTATGAGGAGCCAGAACGGAAAAAGCAGACTATCACAATAGACAGTACTCACTGGAACGAGCCCTTTGATCTCTCCGCACCTATCGGTGAGGGGATTGCGGGCTATGGCTCTGACGACATGCGTATCACCAACAATCTGATTGGAAATATGGATGGAATGGGATACAGTCAGAATATTATCCGGGGGCGTATGCATGACGGACGGGGAGGAACATCCCGCAATTCCGTAGTGCTTAACAATGTGTTTTATGACTGCAGATCAGGTGCGGTGCGGCTGCCGAATCATGACAATATCTTTGAAGGAAATTATTACGCCAAGATGCCGGAAGGCTTTCTGATTCTGACCTATCCGGCTCCCACACAGCAGCTTGATCTTAAGGCCTGGAGGCGGTTCGAAGGACAGGATAAGAAAGGCGGTTATGCGGCATTTGGTATTTCGGTGGACGAGGAAAAACTGATAATGCATATTTCCCCGGGCCGTAGAGTGATAGACTGGGATGATTCGGAAACCATCGGATATACATCTATGAACAGACAGCGGTCCGATGCAAAAGTGCAGACAGATTATTTTGGGAACAAAATGGAAGAGGAAAGAATGCCGGGACCCTTCGAAATTTTATCGGATGAAGCAGAGCTGAACATTGATCCCAGAAAAAAAGAGTATCAGAGCTGAAATTCTTAACCCTTTTGCAATAAATCCTGATAAGGAAGAAAAATCATATATTTGACTCCTCCTGCTATAGGACTTACAATAACTTTACACGAGTCCGGCGGGAATTGTCAAAGGTTTTTGACCGTTTCCATAGAACTATACTGGGCAATACGGAAAAAGCTGATTTCCTGAGAGGAAATCGGAAAGGATACTTTGAATGACAGAGGTTAGATTTTATGAGGAAGCGGCGGATGAGCTTCTGAAATTTGCAGTGATTATTGCAAGGAGCGGGGACAAGTGGATTTTCTGCAAGCACAGGGACAGAGATACCTGGGAGGCGCCCGGCGGAGAAGAGTCTTTTGGAATGCTGTACTATGCGGATGTAAAAACATTTGAGGCGGAGCTGCACAGCGAGATCGAGAGGATTATTCTTACGAAGGAGCTTCCGAAAGAATGGACTTATCCTGAGATTCAGCCCAAGCTCCTTACAG
>CATJBQ010000209.1 GCA_949738465.1 uncultured Lachnospiraceae bacterium | reverse complement strand
GTGATAGTGCTTGCGATACCGCCCTCTGGGGCGAGCCGTAAAAAAGCCCTTTGGAGGGCTAATATCAAACCACCAGTTGAACTGGTGGTTGGTGACTAGAGAAATCTTCATCTATATCGCTGCATTTTACGGTTATCATTTGGGTACAATCGGGGTTTAGACATTGGAAAACCTTATATAAAGTTTGACCATCAACATGTGGAGGGCGATATTGTCCTTCCTTATTGAGACTGCTGTAAATTGTTCGTCTTGCCATTGGCATCTTCCTCCTCTAAAAGTAATTCAAACGGTTTTTTATTTAATGCATCGGCAATGCGTTGGATATTATCCAGCGAAATACTTCTTCTAAAACATTCGATTGAACTGATATAAGTACGGTGTAAACCACATAATTCAGCAAAACGTTCTTGTGAAAGCCCTAATTCAGTTCGATATTTTTTTAAATTTGTCCCAAACACTTTTATGATATCCATAGATGTACCTCCAGAATAATTATATTTTATTATAGACAATAAGTCGACAGACAATAAGTCACATGAGACGGTGGGGAATATAATTTACTGGCGGGGTTAAAAAAACGGGAAATACCGGTCTGTGTTCCCGTCCGGGCCCTCAGCGTCAGCCTGCTGACCATGGGGGCCATTCGTTTGATTCAACATAACAGCATCACAAATCTTGATATATCGGAAATAATATAGATTTTACTACCTTATGAAAAAATGTGTTATATGTTACAATTTTAATGATACAGGAGCATTTTATGCGAAATACAGATAATGCTAACCATATGACTATTTTTTGCTGATGAGGGCACGAATGTGAAACGTAAAATGATAATTGTAGAGGATGAAAAGATCATTCGGGAAGGGCTCATGCAATTTGAGTGGGAACAGATCGGGGTAGAGGTTACTGCGGCATTTGACAATGGAAGATCGGCATTAGAGTTTTTACACACAACGGCAGTTGATCTGATATTAACGGATATTCGGATGCCGCTGATGAACGGCATAGAATTAGTAAAAAATGTGCGGAAGGAATTTCCGGGGATCCTGATCGTATGCCTGTCCGGATATGATGACTATGAATATCTGCGGGAGTGCATGCAGCAGGGGGTTAAAGATTATATTCTAAAACCCATTGATAAACAGGAACTGTTCCAGGTGATCTCGGGACTGACAGAAGAAGCACTGGATAACACATCAGAAGAGATATCCGGAGAAGCCGGGGACAAAGAAAGCAGCGCACATATTCAAAACCATGCGGTGCAGCAGGCCCTGGAATATATTGAGAAGAATTACCGTCGTCCCATCAAGCTTACAGATGTCGCAACAAGCGTCTGCCTGAACCCTGTCTATTTTTCTCATGTCTTTAAACAGCAGACAGGAGTCCGTTTTGTGGATTACCTGGCAGATTTTCGTATCGGGAAAGCAATCGAGTTAATGGAGGATCCGGCCTTAACGATCCATACAATTGCCACATCTGTAGGATTTTTCAGCTCCCGGTATTTTTCGGAAACATTTAAGAAGAGAAAAGGAATGACGCCCAGTGAATACAGGAATAAGAAGTGATGCTGTCACAAATGGAAAATTTCGTTTTCGTAACATACTGATCGCTGCCGTAATGCTGGTGTCTATTTCCATTCAGGGGATCTATCTGGGATATAGCACCTTTAAATTTGAAGAGTTAAAAAAAAGGATCATGGAGCAAAATATAAATATTGCCCATCAGATCATGTTAGACAATGTGAAAAATGCTCTGGATGAGGCAGATGCATTGTTTCTCTTTGTCCAGGGGAATAATATCACATCCTATGCCGATGCCTGTTTGAATCTGCGGGACGAAGATGTAGCGGCCGATATGCTTTCCGATATGGAGCCGCAATGCGCAAAGGCTGATGTCAAATCAAATATCGTCACAGGATTTCTCTGAGATCCAGATCTACTCCTATGAGGGTGAATTAGTGGATATCATTGACCTCTCCCTAAATGCGGGCGCGGTGGAATGGGAGATCCAGGCAGATCCTTATTATTGTACTTATCTGGGCAGTACAGAGGAAGCGATTTTTATCGGAAAAACAAATCATATGCCTCTTGCCGCTGTATTCTGCGTAGAAAAATCAAAAATTGGTTCCGGAGCCATGGAAATCCATACGTTATATCTTCACAAAAACGAACCGGAAACCGCGGTATCCTGTCTTACCAGTGTGATACCATAGTTTCCGGTCAGCATATCTTTAAGTACAGCGAAGGGATCCGAAGCTTAAGGGCCCCATTACGAACGCTTCGACATGGGAATAAATTCCCGCTGTTCCTGTACGCACTTGTAAGCGGGACGCATGATCTTGCCGTTGTAGGAAAGCTCCTCCAGGCGGTGGGCGCTCCATCCGGCGATCCGGGCGATGGCGAAGATGGGCGTGTACAGCTCTAAAGGCAGGTCCAGCATGCTGTAGGCAAAGCCGGAGAAGAAGTCCACGTTGGGGCTGACGCCCTTGTAAATCTTGCGCTCCCGGGCAATAATCTCCGGCGCTAAACGCTCCACCAGGGCGTACAGGGCAAATTCCTCCTGCCGGTCCTTCTCATTGGAAAGCCGCTCCACAAAGCTGCGGAACAACTGGGCCCTGGGGTCGGAGAGGGAGTAGACCGCATGTCCCATACCATAGATGAGGCCGGCGTGGTCGAAGGCCTCCTTATTCAGCAGAGCGGAAAGATAGCGTCCCACCTCGTCCTCGTCCTTCCAGTCCTTCACATGCTCCTTCAGATCGTCGAACATCTTCACCACCTTGATGTTGGCGCCGCCGTGCTTAGGTCCCTTAAGGGATCCGATGGCTGCGGCGATGGCGGAGTAGGTATCGGTTCCGGAGGAGGATACCAGGTGGGTGGTAAAGGTGGAATTGTTACCGCCGCCGTGCTCCATATGTAAGATCAGGGCAATGTCTAATAATTTGGCCTCCAGGGGCGTGTAGCTGCTGTCGGGCCGCAGCACGTGAAGAATCGTCTCGGCCGTGGAAAGCTCCGGGGAGGGCGTATGGATATAGAGGCTTGCGCCGTCATGGTAGTGTTTGTAGGCCTGGTAGCCGTAGACCGACAGTAGGGGGAACAAGCTGATGAGCTGCATGCACTGGCGCAGCACATTGGGGATGGACGTATCGTCCGCCCGGTCGTCGTAGGAATACAGGGTCAGCACGCTGCGGGCTAAAGTATTCATCATATCCTGGCTGGGAGCCTTCATAATGATATCCCGTACGAAGCCGGTGGGGAGGCTGCGGTATTCCGCCAGCATGGAGCGGAACATGGTGAGCTCCTCCAGCTTCGGGAGCTGCCCGAACATCAGAAGGAAGGCGGACTCCTCAAAGCCGTCGTGGTCGCTGTCCGATAATCCTCTCACCAGATCCTTGATATTGTAGCCCCGGTAGTACAGTTCGCCGGGAGCGGGGACCTGCTTCCCGTCCACCGTCTTCGTGGCGCAGACGTCGGAGATCTCCGTAAGCCCTACCAGAACGCCCTTCCCGTTCAGGTCGCGAAGGCCGCGTTTTACGTCGTATTTTGTAAAAAGAGCAGGGTCAATGGTTGCCGCAGTGTGGCACCGCTCCGCCAGTTGCCTCAGTTCCGGTGTGATTTCACAGAAGTTGTAGGTATTCATAGTATAACCCCCATTTCTAGAATTGTATTTTATCATAACACAGCCATTTTGTGAAAAACAAGACACAGCGCAAAAAAAGGAAAAATTTTACAAAAGCTTTGGAAACTTTTCATAATGTTTATATTAATTTCAGAAACATCGTGGTATTGCGTGCAGTTACACAGGAATGGACGAGTTACGAAAACAGATGATATAGAACGCCCAGGCGTTACCTTATATGATCTATATTTTTATTTTAGCGGAAAATGCGCGTCTTGGCAAGACCTGGTTGAAAAAAATTGACAAAAAAATAACAAAAATTGAGTTTAAAATTTTGGAAGAATGATATTGACAAAAAAATAACAAAATTATATCCTAAGAAGGAAAGAAATAATCATAGAACATAAACATGCAATAAGGAGGAAATGACAATGGCAACAAAGGCGTACTATCCAAGAACTGAGATTGGACCAAACAAGGTTGGTTTTGCCAAGACCCGTTCAATTATTGAAGCTGCCTTCTATGGGAACAATGTAGTCAAGGTGAATACTTTAAGGGAGGCTTATGAGCTGGCGAAGAATTCCCCGGGGACGGTTGTGACCGATATGCCGGTTTACCGCGGAGAGGAATTCGGGCTGGAGGCGGATGCCAGGGTTCTTCTGTTCAATGCCGGCTCCATTACCGGACGTTATGCGCCGGCAAGACGGATCACCGGGAAGGAAGGCGTCAATACCACAGAGCTGGATAAGCTTCTGATGGATGCCGTATACGATACCAGATGGAAGACCATGTACCATGCGGAGGTGTTCATCGGACTGGATACCGAGTTTATGGTGAAGGCCCACCTGCTGATTCCGGAAGGAGAGGAGAACCTGATGTACTCCTGGATGCTGAACTTCCAGTATCAGTCCGATCAGTATGTGAAGATGTACAAGGAGTCCAAGCTGTACGAGAACGAGCCGGATATCTATATTTTCTCCGATCCCCAGTGGGTAGGAACCGACCGCACCGATATCTGCGATCCCAACTGCCTGTGCTATTTTAACACGGACACCAACTGCGCGGCGATCCTTGGCATGCGGTATTTTGGCGAGCATAAGAAGGGAACCCTGACCCTGGCCTGGGCCCTTGCCAACCGCAACGGCTATGCTTCCTGCCACGGCGGACAGAAGGAATACACCTTAGAGGATGGCTCCAAATATGTGGCGGCCGTATTCGGCCTGTCGGGCTCCGGCAAGTCCACCATTACCCATGCGAAGCATAACAACAAGTATTCGGCCATCAAGGTGCTTCATGACGATGCCTTTGTCATCAATGCCGATACCTGTGCATCCATCGCATTGGAGCCTACCTATTTTGATAAGACGGCAGATTATCCCACCGCCTGTGAGGACAACAAGTATCTGCTGACCGCACAGAACTGTTCCGCCACCATGGACGAGGACGGCAAGGTTGTGCTGGTAACCGAGGATATCCGTAACGGGAATGGACGTGCCATCAAGTCCAAGCTGTGGTCCCCCAACCGTGTGGATAAGATTGAGTCTCCGGTGAACGCCATCTTCTGGATCATGAAGGATCCCACCATCCCGCCGGTTGTAAAGCTCAAAGGAGCATCCCTGGCATCCGTGATGGGGGCAACGCTGGCGACCAAGCGTTCCACCGCAGAGCGTCTGGCCCAGGGCGTGGATCCCAACGCGCTGGTGGTAGAGCCTTATGCCAATCCCTTCCGTACCTATCCGCTGGTGAACGATTACGAGAAGTTCAAGTCCTTAGTGGCCAACAAGAACGTAGACTGCTATATCATTAATACCGGCGACTTTATGGGCAAGAAGGTGCAGCCCAAGGATACGCTGGGCATCATCGAGGCCATTGTTGAGGGCAAGGCAGACTTTAAGAAGTGGGGACCCTTTACCGATATTGAGATCCTGGAGTGGGAGGGCTTTGTACCGGAGCTTTCCGATAAGGATTACATTGAGCAGTTGAAGGCGCGTATGCAGGACCGCTTGAACTATGTGGAGAACCTGGATACGGCAGAGGGCGGATTTAACAAGCTGCCGGAGGATGCTGCGGCGGCCATCCGCAAGGTGGTAGAGGAGGCCAATACCCTGTAATTTGCCAGATTTTTCAAAAAAATGTCGATTTCCCAGATATTAACGTTAATTTTTAGTTGCGTCTGGTGGCATAATAGAGTATAATCATCTTTAGAAAGTGTTTCCTGGAATGTTCGACAGCCTGCTATTTTGAACCTACATTTACGTTCAAGGGATTCTTATATCTCTGTTATGATGTCAGGCCGCCTCGTATCAGTGGAAGGCAGAGGAACAGATGCGGACACCCACCTAGCTTTGCTAGGAGTCAAAATTGCGGGAAACGGCATTTTGGGGACACTTTTACAAAAGAGAAGCTTACAAAATAATGCACGAAAGAGAACGTTACGAATGATAATCATACGAAAGATAATGTTACGAATGATTGCATTACAAAAGAGTGCTTTTACAAAAGATGTCTTGCGCAAGCTGATACAAAGGAACGATTAAGACACACAAGAGAACGTACACTTGAAAGTACAAAAGACGGAAGCTGCTTAAGGGAACTTGGGCAGCTTCTTTTCCATGCTTCTGCCGGATGGCAGGGCATTAGAAGTGTAACTGCATTGGACGAATCGTATGACGGGAGTAGTATGAGGCAAAAAAGAGGATATTGGATGAGGACCACGGCGCTGGCGGCGGTGGTTCTGGCGGCGCTGGCAGGCTTTCTGCTGTTTGGCCGCAACCAGGAGGCGGATGCGGGCAGGTATCTGACGGCGGAGGAGCTGCCAGGGCTGCTGCAGTTTACATATTTTGAGGAAGAACAGTGGGAGGAGGAGATCCATGAGATCTGCCAGGGACGGGTCAGCTACCGGGAACTGGAGCTTCTGCTTTCGAAGCTTGGGGTGGAGGAATATGTCGATTACCAGAAGCGGGCCGGATTTTTTGAGGTGGCCCGGGAGGATTTCTGGCCCATCTATGATCAGATTGTCGACCTTCTGGATGTGGAGGGCCGGGTTCATCTGGAGAGCCGGATCTTTATCGGCCCGGAGGCGGAGGAGGATACCTGGATGACCCAGCAGGGCCGGGAAGCAGTAAGGCCGGAGTTGATCGGGCAGGTATCGCAGTTTGATATGCGGCAGGCTTACGTGATCGACGGTGTGATAACCGCCTTTCGGGGCTCGGCGGAGGAGGAGATCCGCTGGGAGAATGTGTTTGTCCATGAAGCCGGAGCGGGGACGGTTGATATCCTGTTTGATCATGAGCGGCTTTCTCTTGAGATTCCACAGCTTTTGGAGGACATTACGGATACCATCTGTGACGTGGTGTGGAAGGATGGGGGGATTCTTGCGGTTTATAAGAAGACAGATACCATCCAGGGCAATATCCTTTCTTATAACGAGACGGAGATTGAGATCGAGGGGTACGGCGTTTTGAAGCATGCGGGGGACCTGCCGGTATATAAGTCTTACGGAACCCTGGAGGAACGGGAACTTTCCGGCCTTACCATCGGCAATCTGACAGCGGAGTTCGTGGTGGCTAACCAGGAAGTCTGCGGGATTGTGCTACGCTCGCCTGCCACAGTGGACCAGATCCGGGTCCTTTTGCTCTGCGGGGAATCTCCTTATTACGAGGACATTTATGTGACGGCCCAGGAGGAATTCCAACTGGAATGGCAGGGGCAGCAGCAGACACTGGCGCCGGGAACCCTGGTGCAGGCGTCCGCATATCTTACGGAGCCCCAGGCCGGTTATCTGAAGCTGTCTACCCCGACGGAGGAGGGCTGTCTGTATCTGGCGGACGATGGCGGACAGATCACGTCCCTGGGATATCATGGGACCATGGAGCTGCGGCGGTATGAGCAGGGCCTTTGTGTGGTCAACGAGCTGTCTCTGGAGGACTATCTGACGGCGGTGGTTCCCAGCGAGATGCCGGCCTCCTACGAGACAGAAGCGCTGCGGGTGCAGGCGGTATGTGCAAGAAGTTATGCATGCATCCAACTGGAACGGAATGAATATGCAGGATTTGCTGCAAATGTAGATGACACCACCAATTATCAGGTGTATAATAAGCAGGAACGGGAGGAACGGACCACGCTGGCGGTGCAGGATACCGTCGGCGAGGTGGTTATGTACCAGGGCGAACCGGCGGAGACCTATTATTATTCCACCTCCTGCGGATTTTCCCAGAGCTCTGACGTGTGGGAACTGCCCGGGGAGCGGGATTACGGCTATCTGTCCAGCATTTCCCTGCTGACGGGAGAGCAACCGGATATCTCCACGGAGGAAGCTTTTTCGGCCTTTATCCAGGATCCTGCCGCTGCGGCCTATGACAGTGAGAGCAGGCTGTACCGCTGGCGGGCGCAGCTTAATGTGGCGGAGCATCTGGATGCGGTCAACGCCGCCATTGCGGCGCGGCGTCAGGTCAGCCCGGAGCAGGTTCAGATTTTCGACGGGGAGGGAAAGCCCTGGGAGACGGAGCTTTCCGCCCTGGGAGCCTTAAGTACCATCAGCGTAGAGGAGCGGAGCGCCGGCGGCGTCCTTCGGAAGGTGCGTCTGGGCTATGAGAAGGGGAGCGTCCTGTTAAGCACGGAATACACGATCCGGAGGGCTCTGGGAGAGGCGGTGGTCTCTCTGACGGACCGGCAGGAGCAGCCGGTGGAAGGGTTTTCCCTGCTGCCCAGCGCGGCTTTTGCGATTGCGCCGGTGGAAGGCGGTTTTGTACTCTATGGCGGCGGTTATGGACACGGTATTGGTATGAGCCAGAACGGGGCCAACGGAATGGCAAAAGAGGGACTTACCTACCGGGATATTTTACAGAAATTTTATCAGAATATTACCATTGAAAATATTTATCAGCGTCAGGAGAATTGATATGTTGTGGAAGTTGCTGGGAGCGGTGCGTTTATTTGTCAAAAAATGCAGGCAGGATAATATCAGTGCCTTTGCCTCACAATCGGCCTTTTTTGTGATTTTGTCCATCATTCCGTTTTTGATGGTGTTTATCTCCCTGGCCCAGTATACGCCGGTGACGGAGAGCATGGTGATGGAGCTGGTGAACCGGGTGATGCCAAGCTATATTGCGCCGTTTCTGGTATCGATCATCCATGAGGTATACAGCAGGAGTGTGGGGATCATTTCCTTTACGGCCGTTATGGCCATCTGGGCTTCGGCCAAGGGAATCCAGTATCTGTCCAACGGGCTGAACGCGGTTTATGACAGGATGGAGACCCGGAATTATTTCCGGCTGCGCTTAAGGGCCGTGCTCTATACCCTGGCGATGCTTTTAGCCATTGTGCTGCTTCTGACCCTGCTGGTGTTCGGCAATTCCATCCAGAAGCTGCTTCTGGCCTATATTCCCTTTGTGGCCCACCTGACGCAGCTTGTGCTGGCCCTGCGGGCTTTGATCCTCCTGGCGGTGCTGATCCTCTTTTTTACGGTGCTGTTTAAGATGCTGCCCAACCGGAAGGCTACGCTAAGAAGCCAGCTTCCGGGCAGCGTCTTATGCGCCTTGGCCTGGTATGGGTTTTCCTTTGGCGTGTCGGTTTATGTGGACTATTTTAACGGATTTTCCATGTATGGAAGTCTTACCACCATCGTGCTGGTGATGCTGTGGCTGTACTTTTGCATGTACATCCTGCTGGTCTGCGGGGAGGTAAACAGCATTTACGAGCAGCATTGGCGGGAAAAAAGACAAAAAAAGGGCTTGCGGTTTTGAGAAAGCCGTGTTAGAATAATTGCTAAGTGATTGGACAGGAAAGGTTTGATCACGGATAGAGCGAAAGGCGAAGAAGGTATCCAGTAGATTGCTGCACTGCCCACAGAGAGAGAGGATGAGGCGCTGAGAGTCCTCTTGGAACCAGACAGGAATCGAATTTCGCACCGGAGCCGCAGATCTGAAAGGTCTGGGTCAGGATCAGACCCTGTAGGAGATGCCGTCTGCGCACGTTACGCGCGCTGAGTGTCCGGCCAAGGCCGGGAAGCAGGGTGGTACCGCGGAAGTTTTCGTCCCTAGGACGAGAGCCTCCGCGTTTTTTCGTCTTATCAGGAGTTCAAATCGAACGAGAAGAAAGGAGATTATTATGAAAGAAAAATTGGAGCAGATCAGGGCCAGAGCCGTTGCGGAGATCGAGAATTCCGACGGGCTTGCCAGACTGAACGACGTAAGAGTCGCTTTTCTGGGAAAAAAGGGAGAGCTGACTGCCGTATTAAAGGGCATGAAGGACGTGCGGCCGGAGGAACGTCCGCTGATCGGGCAGATGGTCAACGACACCAGGGAGCATATTGAGAAGCTGTTAGAGGAGACCCGGGCAAAGCTGGAAGCTGCGGAGCGGGAGCTGAAGCTAAGGAAGGAGGTCATCGACGTAACCCTTCCGGCCAGAAAGAACCGTGTGGGCCACCGCCATCCCAACACCATTGCCCTGGAGGAAGTGGAGCGGATTTTCATCGGCATGGGCTACGAGGTGGTGGAAGGCCCGGAGGTGGAGTACGATTACTATAATTTTGAGGCATTGAATATTCCGGCCAACCATCCGGCCAAGGACGAGCAGGATACCTTTTACATCAACGACCAGATCGTGCTGCGGACCCAGACCTCGCCGGTACAGGTACGTGTAATGGAGCAGGGAAAGCTTCCCATCCGTATGATTGCCCCCGGCAGAGTGTTCCGTTCCGACGAGGTGGACGCCACCCATTCCCCCTCTTTCCACCAGATTGAAGGGCTGGTGGTGGATCAGCATATTACATTTGCTGATTTAAAGGGCACATTAGCAGAATTTGCCAG
>CATJBQ010000208.1 GCA_949738465.1 uncultured Lachnospiraceae bacterium | reverse complement strand
GGAGAGAAGAAGAAAACCTGTGGAAGACATTTCCCGGCGAGCTGGAAAAAAGAGAGGATAAGCTCCGGGAAACGCAGGAGCACTGGCGGTGGGGGCGGGAGAAATACGCGGCCTGCGCTGTGCTAGGGACCGTAGAATCCGTGTTGCTCGCCCCCCTCCTCTTTAAACTGCTGTCCTTCCTGGGAAAGTCAGAGTGGCTGGTTTTGCTGGTTGCGGCGGTGGTTTTTTCTCTATTGCTGTTGGCGCATTTCCACATAAGGACCAGATTGGAATTCTCTGAATCCATCAGGGACTATCACCATTTGCTGGATAAGCGGCTTCAACGGGTACAGGAGAATGGCATCCGCTATATGAACGATATTGTGGATATGACCGGAGAATATCAATATGTGCTGCGTCTGAAGACGGAAGACCGCCTACGCCGTGATCTCCTGCGCCGCCGGAAGGAGCTTCTGGAGCGGCATCAGTGGGTCCGGGAGTCCGCAGAGGTGACCAGCAGGCAACTGGAAAGCCTGCTGGGCAATGAGGAAAAGATACTGGAACAGACCGCCCGTCCGTGGGTGGACTTTTCAGCGGATCCCAGGGAGGTTGAATACTACTGGGTTCCGCACAGACGGAAGAAAAATATGGCGGAGCTGAACTGTACCGGTGACTTTGTCAATGTGTTTTTTGACTTTATTTCCGGGATTACCCTTCGGAAGACGCTCCGCAAAATGAAAACAGGGACGGCTGAGGGAATATGAGCATTTTTCATCTGCTGGAGGAGTTCATTTTCTTGATCTTTGATTTGCTTACAGGGGATTCCCGCCTGTCTGGTCTGACAAGCTCTGGCAGGACGGCGGATGAGAAAAGATATGAATTTCTCATGCCGGGTTTCGCGGTGGTCATTTCCCTGATCATCGCTTCCACTTTGATTCCCCTCAAGGTGTTGTGGGATACTGTCGTCGAAAAGTCTGACGATCCCGCCAGGGTTTCTGCGTTGGCCGGATTTGCCGGGGCGATCAATGGCTCCTTCTTGGCGGTCACCTATTATATTTTAACGTACCATGCCGTCCGGAAAAAGGCACTGTTGCTGGCTATCCGGTGGGGGAAAAAGTATCTCCGGACCCATGAGAGCTTTTGGGGAATGTATATCCCAAAATGGAATCACAGGGAATACGTGCTCTCCAAGCGGTGGCGGAATATCCGGCACCTCATTTGCACGGCCATTGTGCTCAACTGTGTCATTGTTATTCTGCTCTATATCTGGAATCCCAATTTTAACGGAACCATCTTCTCCGCCCAACCCTATCAGCTGGCTCCATTTGTCCTGATGACGTTTTTAATCGAGTGGTGTTTAGTGCTTTACTGTAAGGAGGACGCGGATGTCCCCCGGGAATCCGGGACGGAAATGCTGGATCTGGCAAAGCTGCTGTCGGAGTATCAAAAATATTCCGACCAGTATGGGTTAAAGGCCGACGTGGCCTACAAACGCCATGAGCTCAAGTTGTGCGAGGAACCACTGGGAATACAGGATGATTTCCGCCTGTCCAAGGACAGTCATATCCGGTATCTGGTAAAATATCTGGAGGACCGGGAGAAGGAAGGGCGGCTTTATCCGTCCCAGTGCCTGGATACCGCAGCGAGACTTCTTCATGGGGAGAATGTCTTTTTTGCCACGCCCTTTTACAAAGACATTGATATCTGTATCTTTTTCCCAATCTACACCTCGCTATTGCGCAGGGAAAAGGGGCTGATCCTGCTGGAAGATAACGACCGGCTGGAGGAAATACGCCTATGGCTGAAGGAGGGCGTGGAAAAAGTCCAGAATATGGTGGACTTCTGGGATGTGGATATCCTCGACGAGGATGTACGGGATGCGGATGTGGGCATTCTTCCCTTTCAGAGCATTTGCCAGACGGATAAAATACAGGGTTTGGCCCCCTTCCTGCGAAAGGTCTCCTTTGCGGTGGTGCTGGAAGCGGCGGACCTGCTGGCAGGCGGCCAGGAGGCGGTGGTGCATCTGGCGGATAAAATTGGCCTTGATACACCGAGATGCGCCTGGCTCTTGTGCGATAAAAACGCCGAAAACATGCTGGACCTGTACTCCCACCTGCTGAATACAGAATTTGTATATGTCAGCGCCACGCCGCTGAATGCCGCGAATATGGTCACAGCCCACTGGAAGCTGGAGATGGAGCCGCGCCACCCGTGGCAGCCGGCACAGCGGTATCTCAGCATCGGAGCCGGCATCGTGGAGGTGGCGGGCAAGAACCGAACGGGCGTGCTCACCTGGTATGGTGAGAAAATGATGCCAGTCCGGGATTGGAAGTGGATTGTGGGGCAGTATTACCGGCAGTACGGATCACGAACCAGCCAGCTGCCCCAACAAACGCTGCTGGGCAAGCTTGTACAGTGCGAAATCTCCGGAGTTTCCTGTGAGCGCGAGAAGGAGAAGTTCTTGATTGTAGAGGACACCTCCTTCAATCTCTACGAAACGCAGCGGCAGTACGCCACCCGGGGAGAAGAGAATCTGATGCTCCATATCCTCTCGCCATGCTATATGCTGCGGGATTTCATGGAGGACCGCAAGGACGTCATGGAAGCCGACGCGAAATACATCGCCCAGTTCGTGCCG
>CATJBQ010000207.1 GCA_949738465.1 uncultured Lachnospiraceae bacterium | reverse complement strand
ATGCTGCTGACAGAGTTTGATGAGAAGAAGTATAAGAGAACGATTTATGCGGAAGGTTACGAGGACGGAGACCAGGCCGGTTATGAGAGGGGAGAGAAGGCTGGCTACAGTAAAGGAGAAGAAGCCGGCTTTGATGTAGCAGAATGTACGGAATGGATTCTGGGCGGAATCTCCGGAATAATAAGTAGGAAACACCCTGGGGGTATCCCTGTATGCGCAGAAAACGGCGCGAAATAATAAGGAAAGGAATGAATCAGATGTTGCATATAGCTGTCTGTGACGACGAGGAAACAGCCGTCCGGGCCCATAAGAAAATCGTGGAAGAATGCTTAAGAAAGTGTGGGAGCGCCGGGAAGATCGCCGTCTACACGGACAGCCGCAATCTCCTCTGTGATATTACCGAGGATCAATTTTTCTTTGACCTGATCCTGCTGGACATTGAGATGCCGGGAAGCAGCGGAATGGAGCTTGCCGGCAGGATCAGGCCCTTTCTTCCGGAGGTAAAGATTATTTTTATTACGTCCCACATCGAATATGCCATCGACGCCTTTGAACTGTCCATATTCCGTTATGTTCCCAAAAGCGACGTGGCCGGGAGGCTTCCGGCGGCCATTGCAGATGCGGTTAGTCTCATCGAACTACAGGAGGGGAAATCCTACACCATTCAGACCAGCAGCCGTTTCGAGAAAATACCCTTCCGGGAAATCTATTACATTGAGCGGGAAGGGAAGAATGCCAGCATTACCGCAAAAAGCGGCGTGTCCAGGGTGCGTAAGAGCCTGCAGCAGGTTTATGAGGAGCTGGGTGCAGAAGAATTTATCTATATTGACCGTGGCTGTATCGTCAATCTGCTTCACATCATGCAGGTCAGGGAGGGGATGGCGGTTTTGAAAAACGGCGTGTCCCTCCCAATCAGCCGCTCCCATCTTACGGAGGTCAAGGAGCAGATTAACCGTTACTGGGGGGCGCATATATGAGCACATGGCTGTTGTTGTCCGGGACTGCGGCATCCGGCGTGCGCAGTTTTGTCTTTCTGTGTCTTGCCGGCCGGCTGCTATCCCTGAAAAAAAGGAAGAAGGGGCGCCTGGCAGTCTCGCTGACGCTGGCCATGGCGCTTTTTGGCCTGCTGGTGCTGCTGGAGGTTCCCGTCGCCGGGTGCATGGCGCTGGAGGTCTGCTGGCTTACGTTCTGCGTCAGCCGGTTCCAGGGGGCTGAGATGCGGCTGGCCTTGTTTTTGGGAATTTTTTATGAGATTGCCACGGGCCTGTGGCAGTTTCTGACGGCTGCCTGGTGCGGCGTGCTGTTTCATAGCGCAGCCGTTATGGACGGCGGAACCGGAAAGGGGCAGGCTGCGGTCTGGATGTTTCATGCATTGCTGCTTCTGGCGGCGCTTTGTGTCTGCAAGGGGCAAAGGCTCACGGGGGAGACCCGATGGGAGTCCTGGGAGAAGATCCAACGGAGTCCCTGGGGGAGAACGGCGTTCCGGCTGGCCTCGGCCATTGTTGTGGCAGGCTTTATTGCGGTGGTCACCTTATCCCAGCAGAGGGTATTAGCCATTGCGGACGATACCCTGGATCTGTGGACCATGCTGTCGGTGATTTTAATGATCGGGGTTCTCGTATTCCATATGAACCGGCAGTATGAAATGGAAAAGGAGCTTTCAAGGCTGAAATCGGAGCAGGCCCAATTGCTGGAGCGGGATTACACTGCCTTAAACAACGCCTACGCCGTAAATGCAAAGCTGTTCCATGATTTCCACAATCACATCGGCGTCCTGCGGCAGCTTCTTTCCCATGAAAAAACGGCGGAAGCGGTGCAGTATCTGGACGCGCTTAAAGCCCCGGTGCGGGAGCTGACCGACACGGTCTGGACAGGGGACGAGACCGTGGATTATCTCATCAACAGCAAGGCGGCCGCGGCAAAGGAGCGCGGGATTCCTTTCCGGGCCCAGGTGGAATTTCCCCGCCATACCAATTTGCAAAGTGCGGATCTTAGCGCGATTTTGGGAAATCTCCTGGATAATGCCATAGAAGCGGCAGCCCAGGTGGAGGAGCCTGGCGAAAGGCAGATCCTCCTAACCATCCGCCGCATTAACCAGATGCTGGTCATCAAGGTGGAGAACAGCTTTTGTGTGTTACCGGTGACGGAGGGCGGCGGCTTAAAAACCACCAAGGAGGAAGCGGGGCTCCACGGCTGGGGGTTAAAAAGCGCCCGGACGGCCGCGGAAAAATACGACGGGACAGTGCAGACCGCTTATGGGGAGGGCGTCTTTTGGGCGGTAGCCACACTTTCCTATCAGGGTGTAAAAAATACTGATGCCGGGGGAAATTAATTTCACGGTCAAAAACCTGCCGATTGCGGACATTTTCGCAGAGGCAGGTTTTTTGCGTTATGATAAGGACACAACAGACAAAGAACAGTTTCAGGAGGGAAATAAAATGCGTCATATGTATATTCGTGGGATTTTGGCGGTGATCTGGCTGGCGGCAGCGGTTGTAAGCGGCGTGGTGGGCCGCTTTGAGATGGCTCTGCTCTATGTGGTTCTGGGCGGTGTGTTTTTCTATTCCGCCTATCGCGTCTGGAAAAAGGAAAAGGATGAGGAAGGAGACAGATGACATGGAGCATTCCCTGCTTACAATCAAACATTTATGTGCCTGGTATGACAGGAAAAAAGAAGTGCTTTCGGATTTGTCCCTGGAGCTTTCGGAGCATGAAGCGGTGGGGCTGATCGGGCTGAACGGAGCCGGAAAAACCACATTTTTAAAAATTCTATCCGGTCTGATGAAATCCTTTCGCGCGGAGGAGTGCAGCGTTCTGGGACGTTCCTTAAGCGTAGGGGACCGGGCGTTTAAATCCTGCCGCTATACGGTATTTGCTGAGGACGCTTCTTTTTCATATTTTACATTCCGGGAGTATCTGTCCTGCGTTTTTTCGGCTTACGGCCGGCAGCTTACGGATGTGTCGGCCCTTGTGGAGGGATTTCATTTTGCAGATTATGAGCATGTGCTTTTGAAGGATTTGTCCACAGGAAACCGCAAAAAAGCATTTCTGATCACGGCATTTGCCTTAAGGCCCCGGCTGCTTTTGCTGGATGAGCCGGTGAACGGCCTGGATTTTCAGAGTACGGAGTTTCTTTACCGGCTGATTGCCGGCTATAAGGAGTTTGGGACGGTGTTGTTTTCTTCTCATATACTGGAAAGTATTACGCTGACCTCCGACCGGGTGCTGGTGCTGGAAAACGGAAGGATCCGGCAGAGCTTTGCGGGCGGACAGATCGACGCGGTTACCATTCGGGAGGCTTTGGGCGATTATGAGAATGATGTTTAAGGCATGGGTAAAAAAGTTATTTGGAGCAGATTACAGGCGGCTGGCGCGGATCATTTTTACGGAGCTGGTCGTTTTCTGGGGGCTTCGCCTGGGGGAAATCTCCATACGGATTCTGCCGCAGGCGTTATGGCTGATGTCCGGCGTTTCCGCGGCCGCGCTGATGTGGCAGGCGCTTTCGGCGAAAGACAACGCCGCGTATCTACAGCATATGCGGATGCTTCCATACGATGAATGGAAAATCATCGTTTCTTATGCGGCTGCGCTGGGATGCTATGTCTTCCTTACAAAAACCGTGCTCCTTCTGGCGGTGGCGGCGGCTGTGTCGGATGTTACGCCCTTTGAGATTGCTGTAAGCATTTCTTTTGCGGTGGGAGGGCTGCTTTTGGCAGTGGGATGTTTTTTGGGAAAAAATCGCGGGACCACGGGGAGCTGGCTTTGCGGCCTTCCGAGTGGAAAAAGTCCCCGTAGGAGAAATACATACCAACGGTATGCAATGCGGCGCTATTTTTTCCGCTATCTGACAGAGCATAAAAATTATCTGGCGAATACCGCAATCCTGTGGGGCGTGGCTGCGGTGCTGCCGTTTCTTTTTCCGCAGATGGAAAGCCGGTATGTGATCCCCGTGGGCCTGGCGGTCCTTACGGTCAATACGCCCATGGGTACGCTGCTGTCTGCCGATCCGGCCCTGGAGCAGGCGGTGCGTCTCCTGCCGGGGGGCGGGAGAATGTTTCTGGCGCCTTACGGCCTGCTCCTTTTTTGCGGCAATCTTCTGGCAGACAGCATTTTCCTGGGCAGCCTGCAGCTTTACCGGGGCGGCGTGACGGGATTTCTGGCCGTCGCCGTGGGATGCCTTGCGCTGCTTGGCGCAATGGGCTCCGTGCTGCTGGAGTGGTTCTGGCCGGTTCGCGGCTGGCGGGTGGAAAGCGATCTGTGGCATCATCCGAGAAAATATGTGATTCCGGCCGCGGTGCTGCTGCTGGCGGTCTGGGTTTGCTTCTGAGGGAAAGGAGGTTTTTTACCCTTCCAATAATTTTTCAACGGAAGCAAGCTTCACGCAGAGCACAAAAATCCTGGTTGCTTCCACCATTTCCTCCAGGGTGGGGAAGGTGGGGGCGATCCGGATATTGGAGTCCTCCGGGTCGATCCCATAGGGGAAGGTTGCGCCGGCGCCAGTAAGGACGACGCCTAAAGTCTTGCATTTGGCGACGATGGATCTGGCGCATCCCGGCATGGCGTTGAAGGAGATAAAATATCCGCCCTTGGGCTTTGTCCACTCTCCGATCCCAAGATCAGAAAGTCCGGAGTCCAAAATGTCCAGCACGGCCTTGAACTTGGGACGCAGCAGCTCCCCGTGCTTCTTCATATGGGCTTTCAGTCCGTCCACGTTCTGGAAAAACCGTGCATGGCGAAGCTGGTTGATCTTATCATGTCCGATGATCTGGGTCGTCATCTGCCGCTTGATATCCTCAATGTTTTTGAAAGAGGTGGCCACTGCGGACACGCCGGAGCCGGGAAAGCTGATCTTGGAGGTGGAGGTAAAAATGTAGACCATATCCGGATTGCCGGCCTTCTCACATTCCTCCAGAATGTTCAAAATCTCAACCTGATCGTCGTCATACAGGTGATGGATGCCGTATGCGTTGTCCCAGAAAATCCGGAAATCCTTCGCCTTCGGCCTGAGGTTCGCGAACCGCCGCACGACTTCGTCGGAGTAGGAGATTCCGGTGGGATTGGAATATTTCGGTACGCACCAGATTCCCTTTACGGCTTCGTCATGATTGACATACTGCTCCACCAGGTCCATGTCCGGGCCATCCTCCCGAAGGGGGATGTTGATCATCCCGATCCCAAACAATTCCAGGATCTTAAAATGCCGGTCATATCCCGGAACCGGACATAGGAATTTGACCTGGTCCAGCTTGCACCACGGGGTGGAGCCGTTCACGCCCAGGAGCATGGAACGGGAGACTGTGTCAAACATGATGTT
>CATJBQ010000206.1 GCA_949738465.1 uncultured Lachnospiraceae bacterium | reverse complement strand
TATGAAGCAGTTATTTATATGGCCTAGTGGCTCAGTTGGTTAGAGCGCCGCCCTGTCACGGCGGAGGTCGAGGGTTCGAGTCCCTTCTGGGTCGTTCGAGTGCATGGGCGCTTGGGAAGCGGGATCTTAGCTCAGCTGGGAGAGCATCTGCCTTACAAGCAGAGGGTCATAGGTTCGAGCCCTATAGGTCCCATTCGATGCCGGCGTGGCGGAACTGGCAGACGCGCAGGACTTAAAATCCTGTGGTGGCGACATCGTACCGGTTCGATCCCGGTCGCCGGCATTCATTTCCGGTCAGACGGAAGATTTATTTCATATGTGTGTGTAGCTCAGCTGGATAGAGCACTTGGCTACGGACCAAGGTGTCGGGGGTTCGAATCCTCTCACGCACGTCAAATAATAAAAAAGAGACGGAATATATCCCGTCTCTTTTTTATTGTTCGAGTCCGGTCGGCCTCGAACGGGTTCGGTCTTCGCTCCGCTCCGGTCGGCGCCTGGCGCCCTCTCACGCACGTCAAACAGGTTCGGAATAGAAAAATATACTTGAAACATGATACCGGATAGTGATACAATAAAAAAAGGGGCCAGGGAGAGATCCTTATGCTCTTTCATATGGAAGGCCGCAAAGCGGTGCGGCCAGGGATTTGAGGTAGATTTATGGGAAAATGGATCAGACGGATCATAATGATCGTACTTTTAGCAGTGTTCTTGTTCTCCGGCATTTCGGTGGCGGTGATCCTGTACCGGTACAGGGTTATGAACCAGCGTTATGAGGAGGCGGCCCAACAGTTTGTGACCAGGGCTGAGAATGAAGATATTTTGAGCAGCCAGGGAGACGGCGGTGGCAGCGGGGAAGGGGAAGCTGCAAATCGTCCGGTGGAGCTTGCCCCCATCGTGGTGGATTTTGAGGGGCTTCTTGGCGTGAATGAGGATGTTGTGGGCTGGATCTACGGGGAGGATACCTTGATTAATTATCCGGTTCTGCAGGGCGAGGATGACGATTACTACCTGCATCACAGCTATGACAGGGAGGAGAGCAAATCCGGTTCCATTTTTGTGGAGGCCAAAAACCGTCCGCAATTTGCGGATGCCAATACCATTCTTTATGGCCATCATATGAAGGATAAGTCCATGTTTGCTTCCCTGAGCTACTGGGGGGCGCAGGAATATTATGAGGAGCATCCCGTGCTGTGGCTGTTAACGCCCGTGCAGGATTATAAGATCGTCCTGTTCAGCGGATATACCACATCGGCCACGTCGGAGACGTACACGATATTTCCGGAGAAGGGTGAGGAGCTTAATGAATATCTTGCGGCCAGCAAGGCCCAGTCGGATTTTCAGTGTGAGCTTCTGCCGGATGGCTCGGAGCGCTATGTGGTGCTGTCCACATGCGCCTATAATTTTAATAACGCCAGATATGTCCTTCACGGCATTTTAGTGCCGGTGGACAGTGCCGGCGGAGTGTTGCCCAAGTAGGCTGTTTTTTGCAGATATGACAGAGGTGGTGAGGATCGTATGGGTCACAAGAGAATCATAAGTCTGTGGATGGCGCTGGTTTTTCTGCTGGGCCTTTGGGGCTGCGGCGGAGACGACAGGGCGCACATAGAGGAACAGGGCCAGACCGGGGAATACGATTCCCTGGAGGAGCTTACGCAGGATCAGGTACCTGCAGCGTCCGGCGCCAAGGATACTTCCAAGAAGAATAAGAAGGATACGAAGCCCAAGACCGTGTATCAGGCGCCGGAATTTGCAGATTCCGCCTTTCATGAGGATCAGGCGGAGGGAGATGGGGACGCCAGGATTGATATCTCCTGCGTCAATGAGGGCTATGTGGCGGTGTCGGCCAGATCTGACAAGCGGCTGAAGTTCCAGGTGATCAAAGGGGATATTACCTACAATTATAACATTGCTTCGGATGGAACGCCTTCGATTTTCCCCATCCAGAGCGGGGATGGAACGTATCAGTTCAGGGTTATGGAGAATACGACAGATACTAAATATGCTAAGAAATTTGCTACGGAATGTACCGTTACCCTTGCGGATGAATTCCAGCCTTTCCTTAGGCCAAGTGATTATGTCAATTATTCGGAAAAATCAAAATGTGTGAAGAAAGCGCAGGAGCTGGCCAGGGAATCGGCGGATGTGCTTGAGGTGGTCAGCGGCGTTTTTGAGTACGTCTGCGATACGGTGACCTATGACAAGAAGAAGGCGGAGACGGTGGAAAAAGGCTATCTGCCGGATCCGGATGAGACCATGAAGACGGGAAAGGGGATCTGCTTTGATTATGCGGCCCTGGCGGCGGCTATGCTCAGGAGCCAGGGAATCCCTACCAAGATGGTATTCGGGAATGTTTCGCCAGATGATTTGTATCATGCCTGGAATATGTTTTACACGGAGGAGACGGGCTGGGTGACGGTGAAGTATGAGGTGAAGGGCGGCGACTGGAATCGTCTGGATCTGACCTTTTCCGCCAATGGAACGCAGTTGGAGTTTATCGGAGACGGAAGCAATTATTCCGATGTATATTACTATTAAAGGAACGATGCTGGGAGGAAAGTCATGAGACAGAAAAAACTGGACAGTATGGGAGTGAGTGCATTTTGCGAAAGTATGGCGATGATGGTACAGTCCGGAATCCAGATGGATGAGGCGGTGGCGCTGCTTCGCCAGAGCGGCGGCTCAGGCGGGCCTCTGGAACAGGGGCTGGCAGAGATGCAGACCTTTACGGAGCAGGGAAAGAAGCTTTCGGCCGCAATGGAAGGGACCGGGATTTTTCCGGAGTATGCCATCCGGATGGTTGCGGCAGGTGAGAGCGCCGGGCGGCTGGAGGATGTGCTGTTCCAGCTTGCGGTTTACTACGCGGATCAGAAGACGATGACAGATAAGCTGCGCCGGGCGGTGGTTTACCCGGTGGTGATGCTGGTGCTTATTATTGCTGTACTGGCGGTGATGCTCACCATGGTGCTTCCATCCTTCCTGGGCGTATATGACAATCTCACCGGCAGCCTGACGGATTCTTCCTATGTTTATGTCAACTGGGCTTACGGCTTCTGCTGGGCAGCCCTGGTGATTCTGGGCGTGTTGGTTCTGGCGCTGGTTATCGGTTTCCTTCTGTGGAACAGCGGGAAGCGCCATGTGATGGAGGCGGTGCTGGGCAAGATCCCGGTCTGCGCTTCGATTTTGGAATGTCTGGGGATGTTCCGTTTTACGGCGGCCCTTTCCACCTTTCTTGCCAGTGGACAGATGCAGGATATTGCGGTGGCGGAGAGCATGAAGATGACCTCCTGTGGGCCGGTGGAGAAGAAGATCCGGCGCTGCGTGGAGCGCATGGGAGAGGGGCATGGTATTGCCCAGGCGGCCTACAGCGAAGGGCTGTTTGAGCCGGTGTACGGCCGGATGCTTCTTGCGGGAGAGCGCAGCGGAAGTCTGGAGACCGTGCTGAAGAAGCTGACAGACCTTCTGGCGGAGCATTGTGGCAGTCTGGTGGACCGGCTGGTGGGGATTGTGGATCCGGTTCTTTCCGGCCTGCTGATGCTGACGGTGGGCTTATCCCTGCTGAGCGTGATGCTGCCGCTGATCGGCATGATGAACGCGGTGGGATAGAAGACGGTGTACCTGTATGTCCAAAGAACAGGACAATAAGGAGGAAGCACCCTTCGGGTGTACCTGTATGTCCAAAGAACAGGACAATAAGGAGGAAACATGTATTTTGATAGGAAAAAGAGACGCTGGCCTTATGTCGTGCTGGTTCTGCTTCTTCTTGCAGTGGCTGTGGGCCTTTCCCTCAGGGCGGCCAGAATTTCCGGCCAGGATATGAATGAGGAAGGGGCGGCGGCTTTGAAGGCTGCGGTGGAGCGCAGCGCCATGCAGTGTTATGTGGTGGAGGGCGTTTATCCGCCGGATCTTCTGTATCTGGAGGAAAATTACGGCCTTACGGTCAACCATGAGGATTTTTATATTACCTATGATGCTTTTGCGTCCAATCTGCCGCCGGATGTGCGGGTGACGGACCGGCGTTGACAATGAAAGGAGGCGCACATTCATGAAAAAAGAGAATGGTTCTCCGATAACCTTTTATACGATGGGAGTTGCCATCCTTTTTCTGGCTGGCTTCTTTCTGCTGGTGGTTTTTGGCGCCCAGACCTATCGGAAGGTGGCGGAGGGGCAGGAGCAGAACAACCGGATCCGGGCGCTGATGTCTTATCTTTCCACCTGTGTGAGGGCAGGAGACAGCGCGGATGCTGTCAGGATGATAGAAGGGCCGAACGGTGGTTCGCCCATGCTGGTGGTAGCGGACGGGGATTCCGGTTATGCCATCCGGATTTACCTGGAGGATGGAAGACTTTTGGAGGAATACGGATCTCTGGAGGAGGCCCCTGATTCTTCGGAGGCCCAGGAGATTGGCAGGACAGAGAGCTTCGAGGTGCAGAAGCTGGCGGAGGGAACTTATGCGGTTACCACGGATGCCGGCAGGACGATTTTTTCTGTCAGAGGCCGGCAGGCAGCGGAGGTAGCGGCAGATGAGCAGTGACGGAAGAAACCGGGCATTTGCCCGGCCGGGGAGCCTGGAGAAACAGAAAAGCGTAAGAGGCCATATTACAGCCTTTTATATTGAGACTCTGGTGCTGGCGGTGATATTTGTGGTGGTAATTCTGGCGCTGACGAGAGTATTTTCCCTGTCGGTGCGCTTAAGCAGCCAGGCGGAGGATCTGACCAGCGCGGTGCGCCTGGCGGAGAATGCGGCGGAAGCGGTGGCGGCTTCAGACAGCCCAGGCCGGCTGGCGGAGCTTCTGGATGAAAATGGAAACGTGAAGGTTCAGGGGGACGGCAGTGTCCTGGCGGAATATGACAGGGACAGGAAGCCGGCTCCTGGCGGAGTGCTTAGGGTGGAGATTACCTGGGAGCCGGGAGAGGATGGCTGTGTGGATAGCGTAATCACAGTCAGCCGTGCGGGAGATCCGCAGCCGGTTTATACCTTGACAACAGCAGTATTTACAGGGGAGGCGGTACCATGAGGCATATTCCCATCAAGCTGGGGCCGATGGCCCTGCTTTTGACAGTGATCAGTATCTGTATGACAACTTTAGGGATTTTATCCTTTACCACCGCCCGGGCGGATTGGAGTCTGGCGGAGAAGTATAGCGACACGGTACGCCTGCGGTATGAGCTGGAGGCGGAGGGCCAGGCGTTTCTGGGAGAGGCCGGCAGGGCTCTTGCCGACGGCGGAGGCGGCACGGCACTGGAAGAACTGGCCGATACGGAACGGGACGGGGACGGCGTCGTCCGGAAGGTATTCACCAGGGAGGAGTTTACCCTGACGGTGGGAATCGTACCAGAGGAAGATGGTGGAATCAGAGTTGTAGACTGGAGCATTCGCAAGGCATGGGAGCCGGATGAAGAGATCGGCAGCCTGTGGTCCGGGGAATAGAAGGAGGAGAACATGGAGATTACAATACAAACGATTTTAAAAGCGGCAGTGGAGGACGAGAATGTATCTGACATTTTTCTGATCGCGGGGCTTCCGGTAACGATGAAATGCAGCGGCCATCAGAAGCGGGTGGGCGATACTTTACTGATGCCGGATATGATTCGCGGGCTGGTGGATGAGATCTACCGGGAAGGAAAACGGGAGAGAGTAAGACTGGAACGTGGAGAGGATGATGATTTCTCTCTTTCTATGCCCAGGCGGGAGCTGGAGGAGGGAACCTTTCCAGGCGGGCGTTTCCGTGTGAATGTGTTCCGGCAGAGGGGCTCTCTGGCGGCGGTGATCCGTGTGATCCGTTTTGGCCTTCCGGATGCGGAGAAGCTGGGAATTCCGGAGGAGGTGCTCTCCCTGGCGGACAATGGAGGCGGCCTGGTGCTGGTGACCGGAGCGGCCGGTACCGGGAAATCCACAACGCTGGCCTGTATGATCGATCGTATCAACAACAACCGGGACTGCCATATCATTACCATGGAGGATCCCATCGAGTATATCCATCGTCATAAGAATGCCATCGTGACCCAGCGGGAGATTTCCATCGACACGCCGGGATATCTGGAGGCGCTGCGTTCGGCCTTGCGTGAGAGTCCGGATGTGATATTTTTAGGAGAGATGCGGGATTATGATACCATGTATTCTGCTTTGATTGCGGCAGAGACAGGCGTACTGGTGTTCAGTACCCTCCACACCAGCGGGGCGGCGGATACCATCAGCCGTATTGTGGATGTATTTCCGGATAAGGAGCAGGCCAGGACACAGCTTGCCCAGGTACTGCGTGCAGTGGTATGCCAGCAGTTAGTACCCTCCACGGAGAAGGATGCAGACGGCAATCCGGTGCGGATTCCGGTGTTTGAGATTATGAAGGTGACGGAAGCCATCAACAATATGATCCGGGAGAATAAGGTGAACCAGTTGGATGCCATGATGCAGTCCGGAGCAGGAGAGGGAATGTGCACCATGGATGGAAGCCTCTTAAAGCTGTACAGCCAGGGCCGGATTGACAAGGCTACGGCATTGAAGTTCCGTACACATTACGGCCACGAATATATGGAAAGACGATTGGATGAGATAAAGAGATGAAAGTGATTGGCAAACAGACCAACAGCAGGATGTGCTTTATCTGCGGGATGGATAATCCCGTGGGCCTGCGGGCCCAGTTTTATAATATGGAGGATGGCAGCGTCGTTACACCCTTCCGGTTCCGGGAGGAGCATCAGAGCTTTCCGGGGCGTGTGCATGGCGGTCTTGTGGCCACGATGATCGACGAACTGGGCCTGCGCGCTCTCTGGATTCAATCGGAGGAGCGCATGGGCGTTACCATGAGCTTAGAGACCAAGTACCGGAAAGCGGTGCCCTACGGGGAGCTCCTTTACGGGATTGGCAGGGTTGTCCGTGAGACCAGTAAGTTTGCCACCATCCATGCGCAGATCCAGGACAGCCAGGGCCAGGTGCTGGCGGAGGGGACCAGTAAGTATATCCTGCTGGATCCCCAGAAGATTGCCGAAGGGGTGGATGAGCACGCTGAGATGTGCTATCTCATAGAGGATGATGTGAAGGAGCTGCCGTTATAGAGAGGATGCTCTTATGGCAGTGCTCATGGAAGAAGGCTCAAGCTGGCAATTCCCAATAAAGAGATCCGAAATATTTTTGAGATCCAGATTCTGGAATGGTTTTTAGAACATGGCCCCTTAGGATGGTGTGACACGGAATGCTTTTTGCGATGCGGTTCAGATGCGGAAAACGGAAACCTGGATGCGGCCTGCCGGAGTGTCCTAGGGCAGATTGAGAAGAAGCGGTATGATGAGCAGCTTTAGGATGCGGGAATGCAGACCATTTTAAAGTATGGAATTGCCTGTTATAAGAAGCAGTGCGGGGTTATGGCTGCAAAGAGAGGTTGAAGCGACGCACGGCTGCGCGGCGGGTAGGGGGGAAAATCTCCTCTACTCGGTCAACAGCACAGCTTGTTCACTATCACTCTCATGAAATGCAACATTTCTTGCGAATCTTCTGGTAGGTGGATCATCAGGATCAATATTCTTAATTTATGCTGTAAAATAATTCTACCATCGCTTTAAGGACATCTTTGTTCTTATCTGCAAGGGCTGACGCTAGCATCAAGGAGGCTAACGCAGATAATGTAATAACCTTTGTGCGTGATGCTTTCCATTCTCCTGCATGGATCGGAAGATTTCGCCGCCGGGCTATTTATGTCGTTAGTGATACAGAGGATCGATGTTTTCGTTTCTTTTGCTAATTCGACCAGATCCATGACCATCCTGGATCTGCCCTTCGCACTAAATACAATGATCAGATCCTGTAAAATGGTCCATATATTCCTTGCATAGCAAAGCATTTGAGTATGCATCGCCACATCCTGCTACAAAAATCTTTTTAGGATTGTAAGCGAACGCTTGTTTTGCTATATCATATATATGCCCACACTCCAGCTCATACAGCATTTGAAATAAATCTGGTTGTTGTTTTATCTCTTCGTAAAATTGATACATCGAATCCCTTTCCTATATCCGCTGTTCTCTACTGATCCCGGAACCGCGTCAAAAACCTCCGGGTCCGCTCCTCTGCCGGATACCCAAACACCTGTTCTGGCATTCCCTGTTCCACAATCTGCCCATCATCCATAAAGATCACATGATTTGACACATCTCTTGCAAAAGCCATCTCATGGGTTACGATCACCATGGTCATATTCTGATTGGCCAGATCCCGGATTACCTTCAAAACCTCGCCGGTCAGCTCCGGGTCCAGGGCCGAGGTGGGCTCGTCAAAGCAGAGGATGTCCGGCGCCAGGGCCAGGGCCCGGGCGATGGCGACACGCTGGCATTGCCCTCCGGAAAGCTGGTGGGGATAATTATCCATGCGGTCCTTTAATCCCATCTGGGTCAGAAGATCGATGGCTTCCGCCTCAATCGCTGCAAAAATCTCCCGCTTGCGGGCCTTGTAGTCCGCCTGATCCCTGGCTAAAAGCCGCTTGGCCAGCATCACATTTTCCTTGGCCGTGTACTGGGGAAAGAGGTTGAAGGATTGGAAGACCAGGCCGAAATGCAGCCTCTTTTTACGGATTTCCGACATACGCTGGGAGGCGGGATCTGCGGCGGAGAAAAGCGTCTCCCCGTTGACGCGGATCACTCCCGCATCCGGCTGCTCTAAAAAGTTTAAGCATCGAAGCAGTGTGGTTTTGCCGCTGCCGGAGGAGCCGATGAGGGAAAGCACCTGCCCCTTTTCCAACGAAAAGCTGATATCTCGGAGAACCTCTGTCTGACCAAAGGACTTGTGGAGCTGTTCTACTTCTAAAATAGGCATATTTCTTCCCCCTTACCTGAAATAATTGAGCTTTTTTTCCAGCCGTGCCAGCAGAACCGTCAAGATTCCGTTGAACAGCAGATAGTAGATCGCGGTAAAAAACAAGGGCCATATGGCGCCGGAAATTCCGTGGGAGCCCTTCATGAAGGACTGGCCGGCCCAGATGATTTCCTGCAGGGCGATAATCCGCGCCAGGGAGGTATCCTTCACCAGCGTTATCACCTCGTTGGACATGGGGGGAATGATGCGCTTGATCATTTGAAGAAGCGTTACCTTAAAAAAGATCTGGCTCTTTGTCATGCCAAGTACCAGCCCGGCTTCATTCTGGCCCTCCGGAACGCTCTGGATGCCGCCCCGGTAGATTTCGGAAAAATAACAGGCGTAGTTGAGGATGAAGGCCATGGAAGCGGCCAGGAACCTTCCGGATTCCCCGCTGCCCCAGATGGGGTTATCAAGCACCAGCCCCGGGAAAAAGTATACAATCAGAAGCTGGATCATCAATGGCGTTCCGCGGATCACTGCCACCAGCAGCCGCACCAGGGCGCTTAAAGGCTTAAAACGCGACATGGAGCCAAACGCAATGACAAGCCCCAGGGGGAAAGCCCCCAGGAGCGTCACAAAAAACAGCTTTAAGGTCTGTAAAAATCCGGTATTCAAGGAACGGAAAACAATGGGAAGCTGCTCAAAAAATAATTCCATAGCGTTTCCTGCTTTCTAAAATAGAATTACTGCTGAATCAAGGCAGCCTGCACGCCATAAGTCTCAGCACAGGTTTTGATGGAGCCGTCCTCATAGCTGGCGGCAAAAAACTCGTTCAGAGCTGCGGCCAGATCCGAGCCCTTGCGGAAACCGACGCCGTATTCTTCGCTGTTCAGGCTGATGGTATAGGTCAGATCCTCATAACCGGTTCCCTCGCCTACCATAGCGGCGGCCATCAGGGAATCAATGATGGCGGCATCACAGGTGCCGGAGGCCACCTCCATCAGCGCTGTGGCCTGATCCTGGACGGCCGTATAGGAAAGATCCAGCGTCGCAGCCTGCTTCTCGCCGGCGCTGCCGGACTCCACGGCAAAATTCAGATCCTTGAGACTTTCCTGATCCTGGTACTGCTCTGCCACATCGGCAGGAACCACCACTACCTGGGCGTTGGAGCAGTAGGGATCGGAGCATTCCATGGCGCTTAAGACCTCGTCGGTGAGAGTCATGCCGTTCCAGACACAGTCAATGGTCTTTCCCTCCAGCTCCATAATCTTGCTGTCCCACTCGATGGTGATGAACTCCACCTCTACCCCCAGAGACTGGGCAAAGGCCTTGGCCATATCGGCGTCAAAGCCGATCCATTCGCCGTTCTCATCCTGGTAATCCATGGGGGCGAAATCGGTGATACCCACCACCAGGGTGCCCTTGTCCTTTACGTAGGCCATATCGCTGTCCGTGTTGCCATCCGCCTGTCCGCTGCCTTGGGCATCGTCCGGATTCCCTGCGTTATCTTCCGCTGCTTTGTCATCGGCTGCGTCTTTGTCCTGATCGGCAGCAGCGTCATCGCCGGCATTTGCATCGGCGCCGGCGTCATTGCCAGCAGTGTCTGTGGTGGAGCCGCTGCCGCAGGCGGCTAGGCTTACGGCCATGGTCAGTGTCAAAAATGCTGTAATTACTTTTTTTTTCATAATATGTACTCCCTTGTAAAATAATTTATGAATCACACGCTACTATATTAGCAATTTACCAGAGTGAAGTCAAGAGGGAATTTTATGGTATGAGGGTGTTAAATTGCTTGAAAAAGCTACAGAATCTGATAAAATAGGTTTATAGGATATTTTAAGGGGGCATGAAAATGAGCAATAGAGATAGAATTGTTGAATTATTAGATCTTATACCAGAT
>CATJBQ010000205.1 GCA_949738465.1 uncultured Lachnospiraceae bacterium | reverse complement strand
TATCCAGGTGGCGGCAGGAGAGGTGGGCCGCTATGTGATTCTGCCGGGAGACCCGAAGCGGTGCGTAAAGATCGCCCGATATCTGGAGGATCCGGTCCTGGTTGCAGATAACCGGGAATTTATTACCTACACCGGTTCCCTGGACGGAGAGAAGGTCAGCGTGACCTCCACCGGCATCGGCGGCCCCTCAGCGGCCATCGCCATGGAGGAGCTTTGCCGGTGCGGCGCGGACACCTTTGTGCGGATCGGTACCTGCGGCGGTATGCAGAAGGAGGTAAAGAGCGGCGATGTTGTGATTGCAACGGGAGCCATCCGTATGGAGGGAACCAGCCGGGAATTTGCCCCCATTGAATTTCCGGCGGTGGCGGATTTTTGCGTGACCAACGCCCTGGTGGATGCGGCGGTAAAGAAGGAGTGCGCGTTCCACACCGGGATTGTGCAGTGCAAGGATTCCTTTTATGGGCAGCATGAGCCGGAGACGAAGCCGGTAAGCTACGAGCTGATGAATAAATGGGAAGCCTGGAAGCGTCTGGGCTGCCTGGCCTCGGAGATGGAGTCTGCGGCGCTTTTTGTGGTGGCAGGCTATCTGGGCGTGCGGGTTGGTTCCTGCTTCCTGGTGGTGGCCAATCAGGAGCGGGAGCGGCTGGGCCTTGAAAATCCGGTGGTCCATGATACGGATCTGGCGGTCCAGGTGGCGGTTGGGGCAGTCCGGAACCTGATTTGCAGGGATAAAGATGGCGTATCCGGAACGAAAGAACCACAGGGTATATAATCGCGTAACGAGGAACGGAGAATGACAATGGATAGAAGTGAAATCTTGCGCCATGTGGATCATACGCTGCTTACGCAGACCGCCACATGGGAGGAGGTCAGTCAGATCTTAGACGATGGACTGAAATATGGGACGGCGTCGGTGTGTATCCCGCCCAGCTTTGTGGAGCGGGCCAGTGTCTATCTGGAGGGGCGGTTGGCGGTCTGCACCGTAATCGGATTTCCAAACGGGTATATGACCACCGAGACGAAGGAATTTGAAGCGATGGATGCGATCAAAAAGGGTGCGGATGAGATCGATATGGTGATCAACATCGGCTGGCTGAAGGAAAAAAAGTATGATGAGATCCGAAAGGAGATCCGCAGGCTGAAGGCTGTATGCGGGGATCGGATTTTAAAGGTTATTGTTGAGACCTGTCTTCTGACAGAGGAAGAGAAGGTAAAAATGTGTGAGCTGGTGACGGAGGCCGGAGCGGATTATATCAAGACCTCCACCGGATTTTCCACGGCAGGGGCGACTTTTGCGGACATTGCCCTTTTTGCGGAGCATGTGGGATCTCATGTGAAGATCAAGGCAGCCGGGGGAATTGCCTCCCTTGCGGATGCAGAGCGGTTTCTAGAGCTGGGGGCAGACCGGCTGGGGACCAGCCGGATTGTGAAGCTGGTGAAGCAGGAGGAAGCCAAAGAGTCGTAGCAAAGGAGGATAGCTATGAATCCGATGATTAAATACAGAGGTGGAAAATCAAAGGAGCTTGCTCATTTTGTTACAAATATGCCCCCCAAATACTCTCGGTATATAGAGCCCTTTCTTGGCGGCGGAGCTTTGTATTTTTATCTTCAGCCGGAGAAAGCGATCGTGAATGATATTAATTTTAAATTGTTTTCTTTTTATAAGGAGATGCAGCAAAAATATCCGGAGGCGAGGATCCAGTTAGATCAGTTGCAGCAAAGGTATGAAGAAAACCAAAGGGCATATGAAGCGTTAAAGGAAAAGCATCCGAAGGAGCGGGTGGAAAATAAAAACGAAGCTTTGTATTATGAAATGCGGGATGCGTATAATCACAAAACAGATACAGCGTATCTGGACTCCGTTTTGTATTATTTTATCAATAAGACTGCGTATGCGGGGATGATCCGATATAATGCAAACGGAGAGTATAATGTTCCTTTTGGCAGATATAAGAATTTTAATACAAAATTAATTACCGACGAGCATTATAAGCTTTTACAGAGAACAGAAATCTATAATTTTGACTATGCAAAAATATTCGATATGGCGAAGGAAGACGATTTTATTTTTCTGGATCCGCCGTATGATTGCATTTTTAGTGATTATGGAAATGAGACTTATCGGGACGGTTTTGGGGAGGATGAGCATAGAAGGCTGGCCAATGATTTTAAAAACCTTACGGGGAAAGCCTTGCTGGTAATTGGAAAGACGCCTCTGACGGAGGAATTGTACGGAGCATATATTGTGGAGGAATATGAGAAATCGTATGCTGTCAATATCAGGAACCGTTTTAAGGCAGACGCGAAGCATATCATTGTGACAAATTATTAGAATGGAGGCCATGTATGGCTGTATTGCGAAGCAAAACCTTGTTTTTTACAACATCGCCCCGGACACCGCTGAAAATGATTCCGGAAATTGAGATGCTCGTTGGGAATTTTGAAGGGAGCAAGTGGAATTCCGATACGCAGATTGCTTTTATGGAGAAATTGGCAGAAGGAAAGGATTTTCATGGAAAAGGCTCTGCCAGAGAAATGGCATTCAGTGCAAGAGACCGGATCAACCGTGCTCCGAAAGCATTGGGATTCGTTGATTTGAAGCCGGTGATTCAACTGACAGAAGCTGGGAAACGATTTCTTAGTGGAAAGCGGACCGAGGAAGTTTTGCTGCGGCAGTTATTGAAGTTTCAACTGCCGTCCCCGTATCATAAAGAGCCGGAACGGTTAAAAGGTGTATTTGGGATAAAGCCTTATCTGGAAATTTTCAGATTGATCTACGAACTGGGTACTGTGAGCTTTGACGAATTGATGATATTTGGTATGCAATTGACACATTTTGAAAAATTTGAGGAAATCGTCAATGAAATCCGACAGTTCAGGCAGATGAAAGCATATGCAAAAGCTGGCTACAAGGTATTCCGTGGAGAATATCTGCGGAAGGAGATAGAAAAAATCTACCAGGAGAATATCAGGAAGGGGGATACACAGACCAGGGAGTCGGAGGATTTATCGGTAGATAAATTTGTAAGGACAAAAGCAAGCAATCTGCGGGATTATGCGGACGCATGTTTCCGGTATTTGCGCGCAACGGGAATGGTTGAAATATCCCAGAGAGGGCATTCTCTTTCCATTATGCAGGAAAAGAAAAAAGAGGTAGAATTCTTTCTGGCACATGTGGACCGGAATCCGGTATTTGTATCTGACGAGACAAGCTATAAGGAGTATCTGTTTAATCCAGCGCTGCCGATCTTATTTTCAGATGATCGAAAGCGGCTGCTGACGCAGGTTGCAGAGATGTTGCCGGCATCAGAATCCTGGGAGGAGAAGACAACCGAGCAGTTAAAGGATGCGTTATACGAGGCAGTTCAGAGCAGAAAAACGGCAATCCTTAAGCAGCAGGTGAAAGACTTGAAGGACTATAAAGAATACAATGATGTTATGACAGTATTTGTTGATATTAAGTCTGATTTGTTGTATGATGCACCGTTGATGCTGGAGTGGAATACCTGGCGTGCGATGACCATGCTTGATGGCGGGATTATAAAAGCAAATTTAAAGGTGGATGACAAAGGTCAGCCTATGTCAACGGCCCAAGGGAATATGGCCGATATTGTCTGCGATTATGGAACGTTTGGCGTGGCGGTAGAAGTTACGATGCAGTCCGGGCAGAGGCAGTATGAAACAGAAGGAGAACCGGTTACCAGGCATTTGGCAAGGTTGAAAAAGGAAACTGGAAAAGAGGCGTACTGTTTTTTTGTGGCTCCCAGGATTAATGAATCATGCATCGCCTATTTTTATGCGCTTCACGCAGTGAATATTGCGTTCTACGGGGGAAGATCGGTAATTGTTCCCCTGGAACTGGATGTATTTATGAATATGGTTGAACAGTCCTATCGGGCAGATTACGTTCCGGATCCAGAACAGGTGAGGGAGATTTTTGAATATTCCGTGGAGCAGGCAGGTGTTGCACAGGATGAAAAGGAATGGTATGCTAAGGTAAAAGATAAGATTTTGCATTGGCTGTAAAATTTGAGGGAGGCAGTAATATGGAAGCAAACCAGATAGAGGAAACTATCATTAAAGAAATGATCAACAAAGCCATTGCCCAATTGGACCGTTCCTATGCGCCCTACTCCGGCTTCCGGGTGGGGGCGGCCCTTCTGGCGGAATCGGGGAAGCTCTATTGCGGCTGCAATATTGAGAACGCGGCTTACACCCCCTCCAACTGTGCGGAGCGGACCGCCTTTTTCAAAGCGGTTAGCGAGGGAGAACATAAGTTCAAGGGCATCTGTATCGTGGGAGGAAAAGACGGGATCCTGACGGAGTACACAGCGCCCTGCGGGGTATGCCGGCAGGTGATGATGGAATTCTGCGATCCGGATATGTTTCAGATCGTGCTGGCGGTCAGTGAACAGCAGTATGAGATTTTTACCTTGAAGGAGCTGCTGCCGCGGGGGTTTGGGCCGGGGAACCTGGCGTAGCGCGTCCGGGTGGGCGGAGATTTGCGGCAGTGCACAGCGCTCGGGCGGGGTGGAGATCTGGCGCAGTGCACAGCGCTCGGGCGGGGTGGAGATTTGCGGCAGTGCGCAACGTTCGTCAAAAATGCTATCAAATGAGGTGAGATTTATGAAGCGGTACAAGCGTATTTTTGTAATTGTCCTGGATTCCCTGGGGATCGGCGCCATGCCGGATTCCGGGAAATTCGGGGACGTAGGGGTGGATACCTTTGGGCATATTCTGGAACAGATGGGAACCCTGGAGATTCCCAATCTGAAAAAGCTGGGAATGCTGAATCTTCACGGCGGCGGCCGGATGGAGGCCGTGGAGCGCCCCCTGGGGCGGTATCTCAGACTTGCGGAGGCCAGCAACGGCAAGGATACCATGACCGGACACTGGGAGATGATGGGGATTCTGACAGAAAAGCCGTTTTTGACCTTTACGGACAGTGGGTTTCCGCCGGAGCTGATAGAGGAGCTGGAAAAACGGTGCGGGAAGCGTGTGATCGGCAATAAGAGCGCCAGCGGTACGGCCATTATCGAGGAGCTCGGGGAGGAGGAGATCGCCACCGGAGCCATGATTGTCTACACGTCGGCGGATTCGGTGCTGCAGATCTGCGGCAATGAGGAGACCTTTGACCTTGCGAATCTGTACCGCTGCTGCGAGATCGCCCGGGAGATCACCATGAGGGATGACTGGCGGGTAGGACGTGTCATTGCCCGGCCTTATGTGGGAAAGCATAAGGGGGAGTTTGTGCGTACCAGCAACCGTCATGACTATGCCTTAAAGCCCACCGGCCCTACGGCTCTGAATGCTTTGAAGGATGATGGCTTCGATGTGATCGGCGTGGGCAAGATCAACGATATTTTCTGTGGGGAGGGCATTACGGAGACGTATCGCTCGAAAAGCTCCGTGCATGGAATGGAGCAGACCATTGAGATTTGCAAGCGGGATTTTTCGGGTCTTTGCTTTGTGAATCTGGTGGATTTTGACGCGCTGTGGGGTCACCGCAGGGATGTGGCAGGCTATGCCGGGGAGATTGAGCGTTTCGATAAAAATCTCGGCGTGCTCCTTAACAGCCTTCGGGAGGAGGATCTGCTGCTGCTGACGGCAGACCACGGCAACGATCCCACCTACACCGGGACGGACCACACCAGGGAGTATGTGCCCTTGATTGCCTATGCAAAGGGGATGGAGTCCGGAGGCCCGCTGAAGCAGGAGGATACCTTTGCGGTGGTAGGCGCTACGGTGGCGGAGAATTTCGGCGTTGCGATGCCCCAGGGGACCATAGGGAGATCGATTCTGGATCAATTATAAGAAACGACATAAGTCGTTTTCTAATAAATTAGATTTCATATAATTGCGCAAGGAGGAAACATAACATGAACGAGATCTACAAAAAATTAACCACCTGTCTTGAGAGCGTCCGGGCAAAGACGGATTTTCAGCCGGAAGTGGCGCTGATTTTAGGTTCGGGCCTGGGCGATTACGCGGAGGGGATTCAGGTGGAGACGGCCATTGATTACAGCGAGATCGAGGGCTTTCCGGTTTCTACGGTGGTGGGGCACAAGGGACGGTTTGTGTTCGGCTATGTGGATCAGGTGCCGGTGGTGATTATGCAGGGCCGGGTGCACTATTACGAGGGCTATCCTATGACGGATGTGGTGCTGCCCACCCGCCTGATGGGGATGCTGGGGGCGAAGAAGCTGCTATTGACCAATGCTTCCGGCGGGATTAATTTCGATTACAGGCCGGGAGATTTCATGCTGATTCGTGACCATATTGCCACGGCAATTCCCAATCCCCTGATCGGCGCCAATATCGAGGAGCTGGGCGTGCGGTTTCCGGATATGAGCAAGGTGTACAGCCCGCGTATGGGGGATGTGGTCCGAGAAGCGGCGAAGAAGCTGGGGATCGGCTTAAAGGAGGGCGTTTATGTGCAGTTAACCGGCCCCTCCTATGAGTCTCCGGCGGAAATCCGTATGTGCAGGGGCTGGGGCGGCGACGCCGTGGGCATGAGCACGGCCTGCGAGGCCATTGCCGCCCGCCATATGGGCATGGAGATCTGCGGGATTTCCTGCGTGACCAACATGGCGGCCGGGATCCTGGATCAGCCCTTAAGCCATGCGGAGGTACAGGAGACGGCGGATCGGGTGTCCAAGCAGTTCAAGGCCCTGGTGACGGAAGTAATTCAGAATATTTAGGAGGGCATGGCGTTATGAGCGAGACGCTGCGGGACGCACGCAGATATGAGGAGATAACAGAAAAAAGGATTGCCAGGGAAGAACGGCCGGGCTTTCATCTGGCCGCCCGGGTAGGGTGGATGAACGATCCCAACGGATTTTCTTATTACCAGGGAAAGTACCATATGTTTTACCAGTACCATCCCTACAATTCCCACTGGGGCCCCATGCACTGGGGCCATGCGGTCAGCGAGGATCTGCTGCACTGGGAGTATCTGCCGGCGGCGCTGGCGCCGGATACGGTGTATGACGGGGCGGGCTGCTTTTCCGGAAGCGCCATCGAGCTTGCAGACGGCCGGCAGCTTCTGATGTACACCGGAGTGAGCCGGGAGACGGGAAGCGATGGGATCGAACGGGATATCCAGGCCCAGTGCCTGGCTGTGGGAGATGGCAGGGATTATGAAAAGTACCCGGGCAATCCCGTTTTGACAGAGAAGGATATGCCAGAGGGCAGCAACCGCCATGAATTCCGGGATCCCAAGATGTGGCGGGCTCCTGACGGGACCCTGCGCTGTGTGACGGCAGGCGGAACGATGGAGCGGGACGGCAGGATTTTCCTTTACAGCAGCAAAGACGGCCTGGAATGGAAGTTTGAAAAAATCCTGATCGCCAACAATAAGCGGTTTGGCACCATGTGGGAGTGCCCGGACTTTTT
>CATJBQ010000204.1 GCA_949738465.1 uncultured Lachnospiraceae bacterium | reverse complement strand
CTTCGGCACTCCTTTGTTGTCTTTAATTGGCGTTATCCAGGTAATCCTTCTGGAAGTCTGCCGCCGCCTTGCTCAGAAGCTCCTGACAGTCTGCATTTTCATTGGTCAGCACCTCCTGGAGCACGGAATCTAAGACTGCGTAAAGCTCCTGGGCATTGACCGGCGGCTCTGCCCGAAGGCCTTCGTCCGCATGCTGGCAGTAGGGATCCCACAGCTTCATGTCAACATTGACAAATTTTTCACGAATGGCCTGTTCCTTCTCTGCACGATCGCCGCCGACCCAGATCTGCAGACTGGTGGGGCCCACCGGATAGCCTTCGTCACTCTCGGTCTGGCAGGCTGCCTCAAAGCTGGCCAGAGCTTCATCGTCCGTGATGGGGGACTCTTTGCCAAAAAGAAGCCATTTCAGCAAGGCATCCTGCTGCTGGGGAGTCGTTCCCTTGGCCATCATATACACGTTGCCACCCAACTGTGCTGCCTGTCCCCCAGGACCTGCCGGGACCACGGTCATGGACATATTATCCTTGCTCATCCCGGTGGCACTCACGATCCCATTGGCCATCGGCTGGTGGCACAGTCCCATAGCCACCTGGTCGGAGCCGTAGGAATTCATCCAGTCATTGAGGTTGCCCACCGCATTGTCCGGCATGGCATTGTATTTCCATTTCAGATCCTTCACATACTGCAGCGCTGCCACTGCCTCCTCACTGTCAAAAACTGCCGTCCATTTTCCATCCACCTGTGCTTCAAAATCGCCCCCAAAGCCCCACAGGATGTTGGCAAAAAGCCAGCCGCCCTGGCCATCGGTGCTTGGCAGGAAGAATCCCGCCTTCCCGGTCTTCTCCTTGATGGTGGCGGAGGTCTGGGCCAGCTCATCCCAGGTGGTGGGGAATACCGGAACGCCGTCAGCGTCTACCAGGCCCGCTTCCTTAAAAAGAGCCACATTGCAGTGAAGGCCAATGCTGTAACCGCCAACGGGAACACCGTAAACCTGGTTGTCCCTGGTCACCAGCTCCAAAAGCTCCGGACTTACGGCCGATGCAAATTCGCTGTTGTTAAAAGCCTCGGTAATATCCTCCGCATACCCGGCATTGATGATCTTGTCGGTCTCTGTAAAAAAGGTGTTGAACAGATCCGGCAGTTGTCCGCCCGCCGCCTTAGCCAGGAAGGTGTCGGTGCTATAGGCATATTCGTCTGTCTCCACCGTGATATAGGGATAAGCCTTCACAAAATTCTCTTTTTGTTCTTCCATTGCCGCATAGGTTTCCGCATCCGGCGCCGGCCAGTTCCCAATGGTAATGGTCACAGGCTCCTGATCTGTCTCCCCGCCCGGTTCCTCTGTTCCTGGTTCTTCCGTGTTGGAATCCCCCGGTGTCTGCTCCTCCTGGTTCTCCTTCTGATCCAGGTTGGCAGAGCTGTCCTTGGGCGTATCGCCGCCTCCACACCCCGCCAGCAGCGTGGCCGCCATGGCCGCTGCCAGGAAACTGCTGATGATTCTTCTTTTCATAGGTATACCTCCTCTTTCTGATCCTGTTTGGATCAAGCTATGTTACTTTTGACAGTTTCAGCGTAACACATCCTGCCTTGGTTTCCAATTGGAGGATTCTGCCTTCCGGGGGACAAAGCTGCTTTTTGGGGCGGCAAGATAGGAAAACAGGGTGCAGCGCCATGATCTCTCATGGCACTGCACCCTGTCTGTGGGATATAAAATATGCATTATCTGTTCTTAATCGGAATGCTCCTGATCTTTCAACAGCTCCCTTGCCGTTTTCAGATCGTCTCTGGAATACATCTCCAGAATCTGGCTCTCCGGAATGTGAAGCTTCAGCAGGTTACGTACCGCCAGCAAGCGTTCCTTCCGTTCTCCCTGCTCCATCCCACGTTTCATTCCACGCTTGATTCCCTGCTCCATTCCCTGTTCCATCCCGCGTTCCATGCCCTGGGCAATCCCCTGTTCCATTCCTTCCTCAAACAACAACTGTCCAACCTTCGTCATGCTGATCTCCCTCCTGATTCCTTCTGCATCCTCTCTTCCAATAAACTTATCACTGCTCACCAAAAGTCCCGACAGCACAAGCTTCTGCTCTGCCTCGTCCGTGATCTGCTTCTTTTGTCCTGATCTCTGGTATCAGATGCACCCACACGAGGGGGCTCTCTTTTTGCAGGAATGAACGGCACGGGACACATCCGAAAACTCCTGCTTTTATTGAATTAGTAGGGGATCAAAAGCATGAATTTTCGTGATAATTAAAATAAATGAACCAATTCCGACAGATATGCAGCACCTACGGCCATATCTATTGTGAAAAAAATGCTTTGAGCAAAGTATAACATGACTCCCCCGGCATGACAATTGTTTTTTTCTAAAACTTTTATAAAAATCCCACTTCCACAATCCTTCCACAATCCTGCAAAAAGGGAGACAATCCTGCTTTTTTCTTTCTTCCTATGCGCCATCCCAGGAATTACATTTGAAAAAAATTTACTATGCTGATATGATGATGTTGGGGGCAAAATAACTCACAAAAGGAGGGCATCCTGCCATGATACGAATGATGATCGTTGATGATGAATACTATATCCGTCTTGGAATCGCCAATGCCATCGACTGGGCCTCCATGGATGTGGAGATCGTGGGAGAAGCGGCGGACGGGGAAACCGGTCTGGCCCTGGCCCGCAAAATGCAGCCGGACCTGATCCTCACCGATATCCGTATGCCCTTTTTAAACGGGCTTAAGCTGATGGAGGAGCTTCGCAAGCTGCTGCCGGACTGCGGCATCATTGTGCTCAGCGGCTACGATGATTTTGCATACGCCCAGCAGAGCATCCGCTATGGCGTTCTGGATTATCTGCTAAAGCCCATCGACAAACAGAAGCTGAAGGAAACGGTAGCGAGAGCCTGCCTGACATTGCGAAACAAAAGAAGCCTGAGGCATTATCAGCAGTTTGCCCGGCAGGAGCATCCTTCCATCCGCAACCAGTTCCTGTCGGATCTGCTTCTGGGCCGGCTCACAGAGGAAGACACCATCCAGGAAAAAATAGAATTCCTCCACCTTCCCCTCACAGAAGGCTCCTTCCAGGTGATCTGCGTCCGTCTGGACGATTACAGCCTGTTGGAAAATCAGCTTTCCCTTGAAGATCTGCAGCAGCTAAAGGATGCCATCGTCGGACATCTGGACGCCTGCTTTCTGCTGGGACAGACTTATCTGGGCATGACGGCCTCCCTGGCCCCGGACGAATGGGGAATTATCCTTGCCTACACGGTGGAATGCCCTTCCCCGGAGGAGGACAGCCCGCTTCACCAGAATGTCCGCCAGCTTTTTGAGCAGCTTACCGCCTTCACCCCCCACACGGTCTCTTTAAGCATCAGCCCTGTTTCGGACAGCATCCCTGCGCTGCCAAAGCTGTACCGGGACGCCCGCCAGGCCAACAAGAAATTCATCCCCTGCAAAAACAGCGTGGTCTGGCCCGATGTTTCCCCCGAATCGGAGCTTCGGCCCGAGGTGGCCGGTATTCTGAACTTTGTGGCCAACCATTACAATGAGCCCCTCACCATCCAGCAGGTCTCCGAAAGCCTGTATATCAGCCCCTCTTACCTGATGCACCTGTTTAAGGACAGCATCGGAAAAACCTTCAATACCTTTTTGATGGAATACCGGATGGAAAAGGCCAAGGAGCTTTTGAAGCAGCCCGGCCTCCAGATTCAGAATGTGGCCGCACAGGTGGGATATTCCGATGTAAAATACTTTAATAAACTTTTTAAAAAACACACGTCTCTGACGCCCAGCGATTATATAAGGATTCATTATGCAAAATAAAAAGCGCCCTTTGTGGATGTATGCAAGAAAACTGAAGGTCAACACCCAGCTATTTCTCTTTCTGGTGATTACCATCACCGGGGTCTCCCTGCCTGTCCTCTTTTTTGGCCGGTACTGCACGGTGCGGATCTTCGACCGCTATATCAACCATTACCTGCAGTCAGAACAACGGCTGATGGCCGACAACCTGGGCATGTACCTGGAAGAGGTTATCATGGTATCCCTGCGCTTTAAAAATATGAAAGAGATTTATCAGATTCTGGATCGTGATGATCTGGACCGTCCCCAGAAGGAGACTGCCCTGCTGGAAGCCGCCTCTGGGACCCGGCTTCCTTCCTCCAACTTCATTGCTGCCGCCTACCTGGTGGATTCCGATTCCAATATCTATCTCCTCACCGGAAGCCAGGGACTGCCCCTTCCTGATATAAAGACCCTTAACCAGGATGCTGCAGACCCGTATTATGATGTGGGAACCGTCTTTTCCGACGCCACGGGACATACTTACATCCCGGTCAGTATGCGTTTTTACAATTACCACACCTTTCAGGATATCGGATTTCTGGTTCTTTATCTGTCCCAGGACGCACTGGCGCTTACTTTTGACGAAACCCTCCCGGCTCTTGGCGAAACCTTTCTGATCAATGAGGACGGTCTGATCCTCTCCCACCGCAACCCTGCGCAGATCGGGCAGCCGGTGCAGGATCTGGATATCCGGCTTCTGGGGAACTCCTTCTCGGTACAGGAAATCCAGATCGAAGGACGCAATTTCGCTGCCGCTTCCATTCCCCTTGGCCAAAATATGCTGCAAATCGGCTTTCCCTGGCGTCTTGTGAGCATCATTCCCCACAGCAACCTGTATGAGGCCATGAACCGTCTGCTGTGGCTGCTTCTGGCGGCCGCCCTCTTAAGCATCGCGGCAGCCTCCCTCCTGTCCCTGCGCCTTTCTTCACGGCTCACCCGATCCATCCAGAACCTCAGCAGCCGGATCCGTTCCCTCAGTGAGGGCAGGCTGGATTCCTTCCTGGCGCAAACGCCCCGGGACGAGCTCTGGGATCTGGAACAGGGATATAACGAAATGGTGATACGGATCAACGAATTGCTGGAAAAGAATAAATTAGAACAAATCAAAAAAAGAGAACTGGAGTTCACTGCCCTGCAGGCGCAGATCAATCCCCATTTTCTCTATAATACCCTGGATACCATCGGCTGGATCGCGACCCTGAAAGGACAGCCGGAGATCGAGCAGATGGTCATGGAGCTGTCCCGCTTTTTCCGCCTCAGCCTCCACAAGGGCGACCAGTTCATTCCTTTAGAGGACGAGCTTGGCATCGTATCCAGCTATTTAAAAATCGAGCAGCTTCGCAACCCCGGAAAATTTGATGTCAGCTATGATATTTCTCCGGAGCTTAATACCCTTCTGGTACCCAAAATCATTTTGCAGCCCATTGTGGAAAATGCGGTAAAGCACGGTATTTCCCAGGTCAACCGTCATGGCAGCATCCACATCCACGGCTGCCATGTAGATGACGACGTATATCTTACGGTTTCGGATAACGGGGCCGGGATAAAAACCGGCCCCGTGGCAGACGACGCCAAAACGGATCCCCTTCCCGGTACCGGCTACGGCCTTCGGAATATCCAGGAACGGATCCAGTTGGAATATGGGGCCTCCTACGGCCTGTCCGTAGACAGCCGGCCGGATCTTGGAACCACGGTAACGCTCCATATCTGCTTCTGAAGGCGAAAGACTCCGCCTACCCCGCGCTTCCCCGCATCTGCTCCATCCGCCGTTTCAGTCGTTCCAGCGGCTCCATCAGATTGGCAGTGAACCGGTTGACGCCCAGACAGATTCCCAGGAGTCTGGCCAGGAAAAGCAATACCTTCCCCAGGACCGCCGCAAAATACGCTCCGTCGATCCGCCGGGCCACCACCTGCACCAGGCGCACCCCATTCTCTGTCAAAGCCCGGGAGGAACGTAAGCTCCTCCCTTCCGTGACATAATCATAATCCTTCTGCCAGAGAGCAGGATCCGCCTCCTGCCAATACGCCTCCTCGTCTGTCCACACCAGAGTATCTGCCGCCACCGCCAGATGCGTATCCCAGGAATCATAGGTATTCTGGCCTGCAAGCTCCTCCATCATGCTGTCAAGCTCATACTTTACCAGCAGGAAGCCGAAGAGCCTGCCTCCGTCCTCCATCCGGCAGAGAAAATGGAGCGTTCCCTCCTCCCCGGACGGAAGATACCACAGGCACTCCTCTCCTTCTGCCAGCAGAGACTCCCCCCATTCGTCCAGGTCAATACGGGTCCCATGGATTCTTCCTTCGCCCGCCCAGAACTCTGCGCGGCCTCCCTCCAGGGTATAGACCGATAATGCCAGGGTTCCGGGCGCACTCTGCAAAAATCCCTTCAGCTTCTTTTTTACCTGATCCGGATTCCCATTCTCCACCCCAACGGCAAGCTGGGCATCCTCTGCCAGGGACAGGAACTGCTGCCCCAATACCTCCATCCGCTGCCGGCAGTTCTGATACTGATGCTCCATATGGGCCCGGGACAATTCCATATGGTTCTGCTCCATGGAAGTAGTAATCATGTAAAAGGTAATAAGGTTGATCAGGAGTGCAAATGTCCCAAGGAAAAATATTAAAGTTACTTTTAATTTCTTCTTATAATACTTCATAACCAGGTCCTGGCAGTATTACTCAACCTTCACAAACGTCCTGGCCTCCTCCTGCCCACGCTGCACCCGCAGCGCGCCCAGAGCCAGCGACTCCATCTCGTTCTCCCCGCCGTAGACAACCACCGGAGCGATAAACTTCACCCGCTTCTCCACTTCCTTGGTAAAGTATTCGGAATAAGCGATCCCGCCGGTGAGAATGATGCTCTCCATCTCCCCGTTGGTGCAGACGGACAGCTTGGCGATATTCTTGGCCACGTTGAGGGCCATGGCGTCATAGACCAGCTTCGCCCTGGCATCGCCCTTTTCGATCATCTCCTCCAGCTTCCTGGTATCGTTGATGCCAAAGTAGCCCATAAGCCCGCCCTGGGTCTTCACCTTCTTCATCATCTTCTTGGCGTCCATGTCCGGCTGGTCCATCATCTTGATAATCTGAAAACCGGGAAGGCCGCCGGCCCGCTCCGGAGAGAAGGGACCCTCATCGTCGGAAATCATGTCGATCATCCGCCCGTCGTGATGGATGGATACGGAGATCCCGCCTCCCAGATGGGTAACGATCACGTTGATGTCCTTATACTCCTTCTGCTGCTCCCTGGCATAGCGCATCGCCGCCGCACGCATGTTCAGATTGTGGCCCATGCCCTTCCGGTGCATCTCCGGAAGGCCGGTGATCTTGTTCATCTCGTCCAGCTCATCTACCGTTACCGCGTCATAGATATAAGCCGGAATGCCGCCAAGCTCCCCCGAAATGGCATTCGCAATCACGGCCCCCAGGTTGGAGGCATGCTCATTCTGAGGCGCGTAGGTCAACTGCCAGACCATATCCTCGTTGACCCGGTAGGCCCCTGCCTTCAAGGGCGGAAGCAAGCCCCCTCTGGCCACGATGCAGGTAAGCTCCGACAGCTTCACGCCGTGGTTTTCCAGTGCCGCAAGGATCAGACCTTTGCGGAAATCATACTGGGAAATGATGTCCTCAAAGGGCGCAAGCTCCTGGGAGGAATGGGACAGGCTCTCCACAAACAGCGGCTGCTCATCCTCGTATACGGCAATCTTGGTGGAAGTGGAACCGGGATTCATAACTAAAATTTTTTCCATAACGCCCTCCTATTTTGCTGCGGTGACGGCTGCTGCCAGTACCAGTGACAGGAACTTCTCCTCGGCGGAGGAGCCACGGGAGGTCATGACGATGGGCACCTGGGCCCCCACAATAAAGCCTGCCATTCTTCCCCTGGAAATCACAGTGATGCTCTTGCCCAGCACATTTCCCACCTGGATATTGGGCACCAGAATCACGTCGGCGTCTCCGGCCACCGGATGGTCGAAGCCCTTCACCTGGGCAATGCTCTTATCCAGTGCAATATCAAGAGAAATGGGGCCGCAGATGGTACAATCCTTGATCTCGCCCCGCTCGTTCATCTCCTGAAGCTCCCTGGCCTCAACGGTTTCCGGCATCTTGGGGTTCACCTTCTCCACGCAGGCCACACAGCCGATCTTGGGGTTCTCATAGCCCAAAGCCTTCAAGGTCTCCACCGTATTGACAATGATATCCTTCTTCTGCTCCAGTGTGGGATAGGTCATCATGCCGCCGTCGGTAGTAACGATCAGCTTGTGGTAGTAAGGAAGCTCATCCAGTACAAAATGGGACATCACACGGCCGGTGCCAAGCCCGGTCTCCTTGTTGACCACGGGCTTTAAGATCTGGGAAGTCTCCATCTTGCCCTTCATGATGAAGTCGCCCTTCCCCTCATGGATCAAAGCCACCGCCTTCGCCGCCGCCTCGTCGGGATCCGGCACATCGTAAATGTCCTCCTCATCCACCTTAAGGCCCACCTCCTGGCAGATCTTGCGGATCACAGCCGCATCCCCCACCAGCACGGGAATCACAATGCCCTCCTTCTGGGCCTCCACAATGGCCTCCAGGGTGTGCTCATCCCCGGCCGCCGCCACGATCACGCGCCTGGCTTCAGGCAGCGCCTTCACCTTGGCAACCAGCTCGTCATAATTCTTCAATACCATGTCGCAATTCCTCTCTTTCCTTTTGATTTTTATACACAATACCCACCTCAAAAAATCGTAAGAGACCACTTACCCTGCCGCTTACAATGGAACGGTTCCCTAATTCCGTTCCACAAAAATCGTATATCTTGCACGATTTTTAAGTTGGCTTTATTATAACACCCTCCGACAGTGATTGCAAGAGCGAATTTATATTTCGCATGATATATTTTGCATGATTTTTCTCAATACCGGTTATGCACCACCTCAATCCCGCAGAAGAACTCCTTCACCGAAAGCTGTGTCCCGTCGTCTAACACCGCCGTCCCGTTGAAATACCCAAATATCTGGTTCTGGAAGGTGGCAATAAGAACTACATTTGTAGTCGCACTGCGGTTCAGCACAGGCGTGAAGGTTCCGGTAAGGCGGCCGTCGTTGGAGGTGATCGCCCACTCCTCCATATAATCGTAGCTGCCGTCGGCTTTCTTAGGGATTCCAAACCCCACCTGGTCCAGCTTATGGATCCTGTTGTTATAGAAAATCACATTTTCCGTGGCGGCGCTGCGGTCGGAAAAGCCGTAGCCTAAGTTCAGGCCAAAGGGAACGCCGTCAATCTGTCCGCTGCCGGTACCCCAGTACCAGGTGTTGTCGTAGGTCCACACGCCCCGCCCCCAGTCCAGCACGCCAAAATCCTTCCCTTCCGTAAATTCATAGGTCCGCCCTCCCCAGACCGCCTTCCCTACGGCCGGCATGCAGTTGATCTTCTGGTTGTAATAAAAAGCCGTGGGCTTCTCCTTCCAGGGGGTGGCGATGCACATGGTATCCATCTGGAGCTGCGAAAGACGAAGCTTCACCTTCAGGTCCTTCCCCTGATAAAAATCCGTAAAGCTGCAGGAGATCAGCCGTTTTCCCGGCTCCGTCTTATATTTCAGCTTCAGCTTTTTGTTCTGGAAATGGGCATTCCCATTGTCCGAATGGGACCCCATGCAAAACCGCCCCAGGGGGAACGGGGTCAGCACCGTCTCCGTGTGGGACCACCCTTCCCTGTAATCCAGAAGCGACACGCTGACCATCCCCAGATACCCCAGGTCGGAAATGGTAAAGGCCACGCCGTAGGAATCGTTGGTGACAAGATAATAATCCCACTCCTTGATCCGCCATCTGGGCGCGCGGATCTCCCTGCGGTCATACGCCCAGTACAACTGTCTCGCCCAGCCAGGCTCTGTGATGTGTCCCTTTTCGTCCAACAGACGGATAGGCTTTGTAATTTCATTCTGCATAAAATAACCTCCCAACATAAAAATTTTTCCGCTGCTTCCATTATAGCCCTTACCGCTTCCGGTTACAAGGAAACACGACGGAAAAATTTTTTTCTTGACATTTTCCTTCACAGGTGGTACACTTCAATTCGTCAACTACATAGGAATATTTTTGCTAGGGGTGCCTTTGGCTGAGAGATAGTTTTATCGACCCTTATTACTTGATCCGGATCATACCGGCGTAAGGAAGCATTGTTTGAATCTCCTGGCAAAATACGCACAAAGGAGGTTTTTTTATGTCATTTTTTGCAACGCCCGTCACCGACGAATGGGGCGGCGTCACCTACCAGCTTACAGGAGCCGGCTACACAGCCCTGGTGATCCTGATGCTGGTTCTCCTGCTGGCCGGCTGTGCCATCTTCGGAAAAAAGAGAAGGATGAGCGCGAAGCAGCTCGCCTTCTCCGCCATGGCCATCGCCCTGGCCACGGTCACCTCCATGGTGAAGCTTTTTGAGCTGCCCATGGGAGGCTCCGTCACCCTCTTAAGTATGCTGTTCATCGTGCTGATTGGATACTGGTACGGCCTTGGGGCCGGGCTCACCGTGGGGTTTGCCTTCGGCATCCTGCAGTTGATCCTGGGGCCTTATATCATCAGCATCCCCCAGCTTCTGGTGGACTATCCCCTGGCTTTTGGCGCATTGGGGCTTGCGGGGATTTTTTCCAGATCCCGTCACGGCCTGATCAAGGGATACATCGCCGCAGTTCTGGGACGGTACTTTTTTGCCTTCCTCTCCGGCTGGATCTTTTTTGGCATGTTTGCCCCGGAAAATTTCCCCAACGCGGTGGTCTACTCCCTGGCCTACAACGGCTCCTACCTGGGAGCGGAGGCGGCCATCACCCTGGCAATCATCGCCCTGCCGCCGGTGAATAAGGCCCTGGCCTACGTCAAACAGATGACAGAGCAATAACATCTAGTACAGCGAATATTAAGTCTCTGATACATTGACGCAGTATGATTGTTTCATATGCAAGGCGGAGGAATGAGGGCGTAGCGGTGGCTACGCCGATTGACGACAACGCCGCAGATGAAAAATCAGACAAGTCAAGGTGT
>CATJBQ010000203.1 GCA_949738465.1 uncultured Lachnospiraceae bacterium | reverse complement strand
TGGTATTTCTGACCACATACCATGTGTCATCATTCATCACCATGTTAATAAGAACATAACCAGGGAACATCTTCCGCTGAACCTGCTTCTGTATGCCGTTCTTGATCTCCGACACTTCCTCAATTGGAACACGGACTTCCAATATCTCTTCCTCCAGATGGCGGTTCTCGATAGTTTTCTCAATGTTCGCTTTTACCTTATTTTCATAACCTGAATAGGTATGGACTACATACCAGTTTGCCTCTGCCATAAAATCACCTACGCCTCCTACAAATTGACCAGGATATCCACGCCATACTTCAAAATCGCGTCCAGTACGGCAATGATCAGACCTAAGATAACAGACACCGCTACTACTGCAATTGTCTGCCTGGTAAGTGATTTTTTATCCGGCCAGATAATCTTGCCAAACTCGGTCTTAAGACCGGCAAGCCAACTGGTCTTCGGAGCTTTCTCTGCTTTTTTCTCTCCCATTTTCTCACTTCCTTCGCTCAATCCAATTACTTCGTTTCCTTGTGTAACGTGTGTGTCTTACAGAATCTGCAATATTTCTTCGTCTCCATTCTGTCCGGATGAGCCTTCTTGTCCTTAGTCATGTTGTAATTACGCTGCTTACATTCGGTACATGCTAAAGTAATTCTTGTGCGCACAACTTCCACCTCCACTTAAATTCTTAATTTTTGGCATAAAAAAAAGACCTACTTCCATCGCTAGTCTACTATAGCATAATCTGAATGGCCCGTCAATACTTTTTTGCATAATTGTACTGCTCAATTATTTTAGCACTATATATAGTAGATTTCAAGAAAAATTTCCAAAAATATTCCTTTTTTGCTAAGGGATCTCTTATTTTTTCCGATATAAATCTATATAAGAAAACGGATTTTTTGTACCCCGGCACCGGTAACGGTGTATTTCATGGATGAAAGGAGGGGGACGCTATGGCGGCGATCGATAGTATTTATAACTATTATCTGACTACCTATGGTGCCAATCGCACCAGCACCAGATACGACGCGCATAAGAAAAGCGAATTAAGAAATATCTACAACAGCATGGTTAAGCTGAACAAGGACGCCCCCCTGTATAAGTTAAAAAATACCAGAGAGGTTGCCAAGTTTGCAATCGATATCAAGGAAGGCGCCCAGAATATCCGCAACGTGGTTGCGTCGATTTCCGGCTCGGAAGATATCATGACATCCCTTCAGAAAAAATCTGCCATTTCTTCCCATTCGGACATCGTGGACGCCCGCTACATCGGCGATGATGCAGAAGATGAGAAGGCTTCGGATTTTCAGGTTGAAGTGCGCAGTCTTGCCAAGCCTCAGATCAACATCGGGAATTTCCTCCGCAGCAGCCAGCAGAGCCTGCCGCCGGACAGTTATGCCTTTGATCTGACGACTTCCACATCTTCTTATGAATTCCAGTTCAGCGTGAATGAAGGCGACAGCAACTACATGGTACAGAACCGGCTGGCTAATCTGATCAGCAACGCCAACATCGGCCTGACGGCTTCTGTAATTGAAGATTCTGCCGGGCGCAGCGCCCTGCGTATCGAGTCGTTATCTACGGGACGCCATTCCGGCCAGGAATACCTGTTCCGTTTCGGCGCGGCCGGGAGCGCGAATTCCGGCGAGGCCCTGGAGATTCTGGGGATCGACCAGATCAGCCAGGAGGCAGAGAATTCCTCCTTCCTGCTGAACGGCAATCCTTATTCCTCTTATTCGAATACATTTTCCATCAATAATGTGTTCGAACTGGAGCTAAAGGGGATCAGCCCGGAAGACACTCCCGCTACCGTGGGTTTCAAGGCCAATGCCCAGGCCGTTATGGAGAATATCCAGAACCTGGCAGATGCCTATAATTCCGTTCTCAATATCGCCAACCGCAATTCTGCCTCCCGCTATCTCAGCAGCAAGCTGCAACATCAGATCGGCGGCGTGGCCATGTACTATCGCGAAGAGCTGGAAGAGATCGGTCTTGAGCTGGACGAAAATAACCGCCTGGCCATCCAGGAGGACACACTGGCGGATACGATCGAAGCCCCCGACGCCTCCGAGCGCCTCTCCATCCTCAATGATTTCAAGAGATCCCTGGATTCCAAGGCATCCATTGCTGTATTGAATCCATTGGATTATGTGAACAAGGTTGTTGTGGTATATAAGAATCCCGGCAGGAATTTTGTGGCTCCCTATGCCAGTTCTATCTACTCGGGCATGATGCTGGACCGCTATTGTTAAGCTTCAGAAGCAGTCCGTTCCTCCGTCATTTACTATAACTATTCAGACCCCGTTAAAATATGCATCCATCGCGTATTCTGGCGGGGTCTTTTTCATTCGTATCAGCCTGCCTTAGGTTCCGGCAGATGTTGTGTCTTCTTTTCCAGTAACTCAATTCTTTTTTGGGATTCCACGTTCTGACCCCAGCATTCTACCGCTGTATCATGCGCCATATCGAGCTTCTCCGAAATGATACGGATATCCTTGCGGATATCAATCTGCCCCGCCTGGAGGGCACTGATGCGGCTCTCTGCGCGATCCATACGCTTCTCCATACGATCCATACGCTTCTCCATATGATCCATACGATCACACAAGCTTACCAGTACTTCTCCCTGGCGCTTCACTTCCCGCTCTAAGCCTGCCACCCTGTGGTCAAGGTTTTCAAGCTTCTGCTCTAAGCCTGCCACCCTGTGGTCAAGGTTCTCGAGCTTCTGCTCTAAGCCTGCCACCCTGTGGTCAAGGTTCTCGAGCTTCTGCTCCAGGCCTCCAAGCTTCTGCTCCATCAGGTCTTTGATTGCTGCCAGGATTTCTTCGTTTCTCATACATTTCATCCTCTCTACTCTCTCACCCCATCTTCACATGCCACTAAAATAACACGAAAAATGGTCCTTTGCAAGAGCAAAGCAGAAACTTCTTCATTTTTGTAAATGATGTATATTTTTTCACCCAAATATTCCGTCCCGACCCTTGAAACCCTTGATTTTACTGAGTTTTAAGTGTCAAATGCCCCGAAGAACCTCCACCACATACGCAAGATCTTCCTCCGTAAGCTGGGTGCCGGACGGCAGATTAATGATACGTTCGCTGTAAAATACAGCCTTCTCAATCCGGTAAGCAATGCAACCTCCATAAGGCTTCTGCTGATGAATCAGCCCCCAGACCGGGCGGGTCTGGACCCCCTGCTCCTGAAGCCTTTGTACAAGGCTGCGCACACCGTTCTTTCGCGTATCTTCATTCAATACCAGCGAATAAAACCAGTAATTGGGCTTTGTGTTTTTCCGGAACGGCAGGAGAAAGCCTTTTTTATAACCGGACAATTGTTCTTTATAGGCATTGTAATTTTCCGTCTTGCGTCGGATGAATTCCGGCAGCTCCTCCATCTGGGCCACACCCAGAGCAGCCTGCAGATTGGTCATCCTGTAATTATACCCGATTTCATCATGGACATAAAACAGGGGATCGTCTTTGGCCTGGGTGGAAATATAGCGGATATGCGAAAGCTCCCCCGGATCCGCAGCCGTAACCGCACCGCCGCCCCCGGTGGTGATAATCTTATTTCCATTAAAGGAATATGCGCCAAAATCCCCGATGGTTCCGGCCATCCGCCCGGCATACCGCCCGCTTGTAAAAACAGAACCCAGCGCTTCCGTTGCATCCTCGATCACCCGCAGATGGTAGCGGGCGGCAATATCCATGACTGCCTCCATATCCGCCAGATTTCCAAATACATGAACCACGATAACGGCGCGGATCCGCTGCCCGCTCCTGCGGTACACCAGATACTCCTCATCATCCGCTTCCTTTGGGACTCCTGCGTCTCCTTTATCCCTGACGCCCTTCCGAAGCTCGCACTCTTCCCGGCAAAAACGGGCAAGCTTTTCCGGATCCATGCACAGGCTGTCATCACAATCCATGAATACCGGATCCGCAAATTGATAGCGCACCGGATTCACCGCTGCAATGAAGGTCAGGGTTGGTACGATCACCATATCTTCCGGCTGCACATTACACTCCAGCAGCGCCAAATGTAATGCCGCCGTACCGCTCTGGCAGGCCGCCACAGCAGGCGCACCGGTAAACGATACCAGCTTCTCCTCCAGTTCTGTGATATAGGCCCCGCCGGTTGACACCCAGCCCTGCCGCACCGCGTCCAGAACATACGTTTCCTCATTTCCCTCAAAATTAGGAATTGACAGAGGGACAAATCTTCCCATTATTTCCACTTCTTTCTATATAAAATATATCCACGCCGGATCGTTATATATTATAAATATCCGCTTTATAGGCTCCCATATGCTCCCGCATCCAGGCAATGGTTTCCGCAATTCCTTCCGCAAAGGTATACTGCTGCTTCCAGGCCGTCAACCGCCGGATCTTTTCGTTGGAGCCCAGCAGCCGGTTGACCTCGCTTTTTTCCGGCCTAAGACGCTGTTCGTCGCAGATAATCCTGGCCTTTGGATTGATCTGGCGGATAATCTCATTTGCAAGATCCCCAATGGAAATCTCCTGCTGGGTGGCAATGTTAATTTCTTCCCCAAGAGTCTTCTCCGACTCCGCAATGGCAATAAAGCCTGCTGCCGTGTCCTTCACATAATTAAAATCCCGTGTGGGCGTAAGAGCCCCCAGACGGATCTCCTCCTTCCCGGAAAGAAGCTGGGAAATGATGGTGGGAATCACTGCCCGGGCCGACTGCCTGGGGCCATAGGTATTAAAAGGCCGCACAATGGATACCGGCAGATCGAAGCTGCGGTAAAAGCTCTCCGCCAGC
>CATJBQ010000202.1 GCA_949738465.1 uncultured Lachnospiraceae bacterium | reverse complement strand
TCATCACTTTTTCTCTTTATAGACGGTTCTAAAATTTTATGTCCCAACACTCCTAAAATCAACCGCATATTATCAATGAACTCATCCATTTCTGCACGGTCCATTTCAGATATTGATGCTTCTGTAGGCACATTGCTATTTACTACCTCATATCTCTTAGATTCCTTCGCTAGAATATAAAGATGATTTTCCAAGTATTTTATATGTGCTTTATTTAGGTTATTATCTTTACTAATGAACACGATGCACTCTGTCCAGAAATCCTTTTCTGAAAGATGTTGTTTGAGCCTATTGAATATATTTTCAGCTTCTCCTATATAAACCTGTTCTTCATCTGTTTCATCATTGCGCCCAAACAAAAAATACACTCCAGTATTACTCAAATCATCTCTATCCGTACATTGACTAACATATGTACGTGGAATTTTATATGCCTTACCCGTCCAATTAGAAAGCTCACTGGCCCATCTACCATCTGCCTGTCCATCAATTAAAAATTGTCGTATTGTCTTTCCTCTCATTTTTATCACCCTCTCAATAACATTATCACAAAATACAATTTTTAGAATTATGTTTTTTCTGCTAATTGGGAAAGATTATTCAAGTTTACTGCCTCCAACGTCTGTAGCTGTTTTGCTGCTAATTGGCGCAACAATCTCATCCATTCTTCCTAAATCTTTCCCTTGATTAATCAATACAGCATTATAGCTTTCCAGATTAGCAAGCACCAGTAATTGATTCGGCGTTGCCACATCCCGCATGTTTCCTTTCGCAGTTGAATTTTCCTCTTTCCACTGCTTCGCTGTTTTTCCAAATAAAACAACATTCAACAGATCTGCTTCATTAGCATAAGTATAAGCCACCTGTGCAGGCGTTAGTGTTTGCTCCTGCCTGTTTTCTAACCCCCTCGAATTCGAGGGGGTTAAAATCTGGATTATGTAATTTAGGCTTTTTGATGTATCCCAACTATCTGCTCTGCAATATGATAAATCCCCTCATCCATTAAATTACCTCAAAATATTTAAGTGCATCCGTTTAATGACACTCTGGTAATACGCGTGACAAAAGCACAACCGTCTCCACATGCGGCCCCGTCATCGGAAACATATCCACCGCCTGCCACCGCATCAGCTCATACCCCGCCCCCTTCAAATATTTCAGATCCCGGGCCAGCGTGGCCGAGTCGCAGCTCACATACACAATCCGCTCCGGCTGCATCTTCGCCATCGTCTCTAAAAGCCGCTCGTCGCAGCCCTTTCTGGGGGGATCCACCACGATCACATCCGGATGGCGCATCTTATCCGATCCACCCCCCGCATTTTCCACAATTCCGTCTCTGTCTTCCTCCACGCCCGCTGTGCGCTCATAAAATTCCGGCAGTACCTCCTCGGCCTTTCCCACGAAAAATTCCGCGTTTTCAATGCCATTGAGGCGGGCATTCTCCTTCGCATCCGCAATGGCCGCCGGCACGATCTCCACGCCGTACACCTTCCTGGCCTTCCTGGCAAGAAACAGGGAAATCGTGCCGATCCCGCAATACAGATCCCACACCGTCTCCTGGCCGCTAAGCCCCGCATACTCCAAAGCCTTGCCGTAGAGATGCCGGGTCTGCACCGGATTCACCTGATAGAAAGACAGGGGGGAAATCCGATAGCGGATCTCCCCGATGGTGTCCGTAATGTAGGGCTGGCCCCACAGCAACACCACTTTTTCTCCCAGAATCACATTGGTATTTTTCCGATTGATATTCAATGAAATACTGGTCATGCCTTTAAGTTTACATAACTCTGATACCAGTGCTTCGCTGTGAGGAAGCCGAAAACCGTTCACCACCAGGCACACCATCAACTCCCCGGTGGAAAACCCTTTCCGGATCAGGATGTGACGCACCAGGCCGGTTTGGTCCGCTTCGTTATATGGCGCAATTCCGTAACGCTCCATAAAAGAGATGACAAGATCCAGAATCCGCTCGTTTTCCTCTGCGCCCAGCACACATCTGCGGTTGGCAATAATCCGATGGCTGCGACTGGCATAAAATCCGGTAACGATCCGCCCGTCCTTGTCCCTGCCCACCGGAAACTGTGCCTTGTTCCGGTAACCGAAGGGCTCCTCCATGCCCTTTACCGGCTCCCGGACTGCTTCCAGATCCGCCCCGTCAAAGCCGCCAATCCGCATCAGGTTATTGCGCACCTTATTCTCCTTATACTCCAACTGCTTTTTATAATCCATCACCTGTAGCTGGCAGCCGCCGCATCGGCGGTAATGGGCGCACCGCGGCTCCACCCGCCAGGGGGAAGGCTTAAGGATCTCCTCCAGGCGGCCGTAGCCGTAATTCTTTTTCATTTTAAGGATTTTCACCAGGACCTCGTCCCCGATGATGGCGTCCTTCACGAAAATCGGAATTCCCTCCGCCTTGCCGATCCCCTCGCCGTCCACGCCCATGTCGCTGATGGAAAGCGTGAGCCTGTCGTCCTTTTTTAACATCCTACTATTCCTCTCGCAAATCTCCCTCTAGCCATTCTCCCCGCTGGAGCGCCGGAGATTCGATTCAAACAGCCGGTTATACCCCAGCCACTGGGTGTTCCCCTCCGGAACCGACCCGAATGCCTCCTTCAGCGTCTCCATCTTGGCATCCATGTTATCGGCAAAGCAAAGGGCCAGCGCCTCCGCCAGCGCCGGCTTCTTGGGCGAACCGAACTCCAGCTCTCCATGGTGGGCCAGAATACAGTGCTTCAGCTCCGAAGCCAGCTTGGGCGGGAAATCCGCAATCCCGCGGATTCCATCCGAAACCATCTCGGCGCCGATCATGATATGCCCCAGAAGCTGTCCGTCGTCGGTGTAATCATTTTCCGGAAAGGTGGACAGCTCCTTCAGCTTTCCCACATCGTGAAACAATGCCGCCGTCAGCAGCAGATCCCGGTTCAGGATCTCATAATTCTCCGCAAAGTAACTGGAAAGGCGGACAACTCCCAGGGTGTGCTCCAACAGCCCCCCCACAAACCCATGGTGTACACTTTTGGCAGCGCTATGGAACCGGAACCGTTTTATAAAATCCGCGTCCTTCACAAAAAACTGTTCTGCCAGCCGTTTCAAGAAAGGATTCTTCAGGGATTGGATATAGCCGGTAAGCTCGCCATACATCTGGTCGATATCCTTAGAGCTCACCGGAAGATAATCGGCCGGATCATACTCTCCATCCTGGGCCTTGCGGACGCGCTTCACATTGAGCTGCAACGCCCCCTGGAAGCAGGTCACATCCCCCACGATGTCAATGTAGTCAAGGGCCTCGAATTCGCCGATGCCCTGGGAGCCCACGTCCCAGATCTTGGCGTCCAGCGTTCCCGTCTTGTCCTGCAAAAGCAGCGTCTCATAGGGCTTTCCGTTCTTTGTCAAAGCGGACTGCCTGCTTTTGCACAGATAAATTCCCCCGATGCGCTCGCCCTCCCGCAGAGTCTCAATATATTTCATGCTCATATCCTCCCAAATTCGATACCGTTTTATATTCCCATGCCGCCGCGGCATGTATTTCGTTTTCCATTCCCGGGCCCCGGCTTTTATTTTAACACGCCAACCACGGCCGTGCATTCCAGATCCACAAAGCCCTCGCCGCTCTGGCGCAGTACTTTCAGCTTCACCGACTGCTCCGGATTCAGGGACAAAAGCGTCTGGGTGTACTGATCCACCGTCTGCATGGCTTCCCCGTTCAGCTCAACGATTACGTCCCCTTCCTGCAGCCCCGCTTCCATGGCCGGAGAAGGAAGCTCCGTCTCCACATTTTTCACATAAACGCCCTGGGGCAGCCCGTGCTCCTGGGCAATCTCCTCTGTAACCGTACTGACCATAATACCAAGGTAGGGAATCGCCTTCCCGTTGGATAATTCTTCGATCACGCCCTTCAATTCGGAAATGGCCAGGGCTGTGATGGTGTTTCTGTCGCCCTGGCTGCTGTAGTCCTGCATCATCAGGCCCACAACCTCGCCCTCCAGGTTGATCAGTACGCCGCTGCCCCGGGCGCTTCCCATAATATCCGTGGTGAGCACCGTGTAGTTGCTGTCCCAGGTGGACACCGTATTGGTGGTGGAGGTGACGGTTCCGGTCAAAATGGAGTAATTGGCCTCTAAGGGGCTTCCGATAGCAATGACCACCGTCCCCTGACCCACCAGCAGGGAATTGCCCAGTACGGCCACCTCAATCTTCTTCATGGTCTCCTCGGAAATATGCTCCAGCTTCACGCTGATGATGGCAATTCCGGTGTTGCCGTCATATTTTTTCAGCTCGGCCGGAACCACATCCTGGTTGTTAAAGGTGATATTGATGGCCGCCGCATTGTTGATGACCCGCCGTTCCGTCAGGATCAGCAGCTCCTGGCCATTGTTGGCTATGATGATGCCGGAGCCCTGGTTCTCGCTCTCGTAGGCAGAGTCAAACCAGTCCACGTTGCTGGTAACCCCTGTCACCGCCACTACGGAACGGTTGGCCTGCTTGCCGATGGCATATAGCTGGTTCAGAAGCAGTTGGTAGTCGGCCGCCTCCAGCTCCCGTTCGAGGTAAACAGGCTCCGGGGGCGCCTGGATCGGCGGCGGATCCGTGGTCTCTCCACTCCCCTGTCCGTCCGATGTGTCGGAATCCGGTGTAGTATCATCCGGCTTCTGCGTATCGCCGTCGCCGTCTTCCGGATCCTGGTCCTCCTGTCCATCTTCCTCGTTGGAGTCTCCATTTTCCTCGGGTAACTGATCCCTGGGGATCGTCACCAGATCTCCCGGATCCTGGGGTTCCATCAAGGCTTCCAGCTTGGGGCGCGCGGCTACAAAGGCCAGGCAGGCCGCCAGGCCGAATAAAATACCGCTAAGCACCGTCCAGCCTGCTTTTTTCGCCAGGCGCCGCTTGTTGATGGGCTTATCCTTGATCTTCTCGGTGATAAATGCAAACTCCTCGTTGGTTTCCTGCTGTTCCTTTTTCTCCCTCTGGTCCATATAGCCCCTCCTGTTTCGTGCTATAGAATCCGCTCATATTTCTTTTTCTATTATACGTTTTTCCGGTCTTTGTTGCAAGATTTTTCTTTTTGGTGTACACTCTACATAAGAACATTTTGCGAAACATCATTTTGATAGACAGCAAGACGATGAATTGAGGTTATGAGTATGAACGAGAGAGCTATGCGCACTTTGGAATATAATAAGATTATCTCCCTTCTGGCCCAGCAGGCCACCAGCGCCGCCGGCCAGGAGCTTTGCAAAAATCTGACGCCCACCACGGATCTTTCCGAGATCGAGCTGGCCCAGCGCCAGACTGCCGACGCATTGACAAGAATTTATCAAAAGGGTTCCCTGTCCTTCTCCGGCAACCACAATCTGGGTGCTTCCATAAAGCGGCTGGAGATTGGCGGCGTTCTAAGCATCGAGGAGCTTTTGCGTCTCTGCTCCCTGCTGGAGGCCGCCCGGCGTGCCAAAGCCTTTGCCCGTCCGGACCGGGAGGACCGTCCGCGGGATTCTCTGGATGACATGTTCGATGCCTTAGAGCCTCTGACGCCCCTTCGGGAGGAGATCAGCCGCTGTATTTTGTCGGAGGACGAGATTGCTGACGACGCCAGCGCCGCTTTGAAAAATATCCGGCGTTCCATGCGTTCCATCAACGACAAGATCCGTGCCCAGATGAATACCATGTTAAATAACAGCGACACCCGCAATTATCTCCAGGACAATGTGATCACTATGCGCAATGGCCGCTACTGCCTGCCTGTGAAGGCGGAGTCCAAGGGCCATGTGCCCGGTATGATCCACGACCAGTCCTCCACCGGCTCCACCGTATTTATCGAGCCTATGGCCGTGGTGAAGCTGAACAATGATCTGAAGGAGCTGGAGTTAAAGGAACAAGATGAGATCGAGGTCATCCTTGCCAATTTAAGCAGCCTGGCAGCGGAGCATATTTATGCCATTTCCGAGGATCACCGGCTTCTCACCCAGTTGGATTTTATTTTTGCAAAAGCAGCCCTGGCCCGGCAGTACAACGGCTCCGCGCCGCTATTTAACAGGGAGGGGCGCATCCGCATCCGCAAGGGACGCCATCCTCTTCTGGACCCGAAGAAGGTGGTTCCCATCGATATCCGCCTGGGAGACGATTTCCAGCTTTTGATCGTCACCGGCCCCAATACCGGCGGCAAGACCGTTTCCTTGAAAACGGTGGGCCTGTTTACCCTGATGGGGCAGGCAGGGCTCCATATCCCTGCCGGGGACCGCTCGGAGCTTGCTATTTTTGATGAGGTATATGCCGATATTGGAGACGAGCAGAGTATTGAGCAGAGCCTTAGTACCTTCTCCTCCCATATGACCAACATTATTTCCATTTTGGAGCGTGTCACTTACCATTCGCTGGTGCTTTTTGACGAGCTGTGCGCCGGAACGGACCCCACGGAGGGGGCTGCCCTGGCCATCTCCATTTTGTCCCGGCTGCACCAGATGGGCGCCCGCGTCATGGCTACCACCCACTACAGTGAGCTGAAAGTTTTCGCCCTGTCGACGCCGGGTGTGGAAAATGCCTGCTGTGAATTTTCTGTGGAGACCTTAAGCCCCACTTACCGGCTGCTGATCGGCGTCCCCGGCAAGAGTAACGCTTTCGCCATTTCCGGAAAGCTGGGACTGCCGGAGGATATCATCGCCGATGCCAGAGGACGGATGGACGAGCAGGACGAGAGCTTCGAGGACCTGATCTCCGACCTGGAGTCCAACCGGGCGGCCATCGAGCAGGAGAAGCTTACGATTTCGCAGTACAAGCAGGAGATCGAGGATCTGAAAAAAAAGCTGGAAGTGAAACAGGAAAAGCTGGACAGCCAGCGGGAGAAGATCATTCGCGCAGCCAACGAGGAGGCCGGGGCTATTCTCAGGGAGGCCAAGGAGGTTGCTGACGAGACCATCCGCAATTTCCACAAGTTTGGCAAGGCTAACATCTCTGCCCGGGAGATGGAACAGGAACGGGAGAAGCTGCGTAAGAAAATGGAGAAGAACCAGAAGGCTCTTTCCATTGCCCCGGACCCGGCAGCTTCCAATCACAAGGTTCCGAAAAAGCTGCGGATCGGCGATTCTGTCAAGGTCTTAAGCATGAATCTGAAGGGTACTGTCCACACCCTGCCCAACGACAAGGGGGACCTATATGTGCAGATGGGCATTCTGCGTTCCCTGGTGAACATCAAGGATCTGATTCTGCTGGAGGAACCCTCGCCCCTGGGCAGCAAGACTAAGACCACCGGAGCCGGTAAGCTGAAAATGTCCAAGTCCCTAAGCGTTTCCACGGAGATCAACTTGATTGGCAAGACCGTGGACGAGGCGCTTTCTCTGCTGGATAAATACCTGGACGACGCTTATCTGGCCCATATGCCCTCCGTCCGTGTAGTTCATGGCAAGGGTACCGGAGCGCTGAGAAATGCCGTTCATAATCATTTGAAGCGGCTAAAATATGTAAAATCTTACCGTCTGGGTGAGTTTGGCGAGGGAGACGCCGGCGTTACGATTGTAGAGTTTAAGTAAGCGAATGCGATTAGGAGAAAATTATGGTTGCGAAACAAAAAATTTTAATTGTAGACGATGATGTTAATATTGCGGAGCTGATTTCCCTGTATCTTACCAAGGAATGCTACGATACCAGAATGGTCCATGACGGCGAGGAGGCTTTGAAGGTTTACGAGCAGTATCAGCCCAACCTGATTCTTCTGGATCTGATGCTGCCGGGCATCGACGGCTATCAGGTATGCCGGGAGATCCGGACCAAGTCCAACGTGCCCATTATTATGCTTTCTGCCAAGGGCGAGATTTTTGATAAGGTTCTGGGACTTGAGCTTGGCGCTGACGACTATATCATGAAGCCCTTTGATTCCAAGGAGCTGGTGGCCAGGGTCAAGGCGGTGCTGCGCCGCTACCAGCCCGCTAAGCCTGCGACCACCGCCTCCGATATCAAATGCGTGGAATATCCGGATCTGATCGTCAACCAGACCAACTATTCCGTGGTATATGCCGGAAAGACCATCGACATGCCCCCCAAGGAGCTGGAGCTTTTATATTTCCTGGCTTCCTCTCCCAATCAGGTATTTACCAGGGAGCAGCTTCTGGATCATATCTGGGGATACGAATACATCGGGGATACCCGTACGGTGGACGTTCATGTGAAGCGCCTCCGGGAAAAGATCAAGGATCATGCCAACTGGAGCCTGGCCACCGTCTGGGGAATCGGTTATAAGTTTGAGGTGAAATCGTGAAACGGACTCTGCTTTTGAAACTTTTGATTGGCTATCTGGCTTTCGGCGCGCTGTCTTTTCTGGTGGTGACAACCTTCACCACCCGAAGCACTTATCAATATATGGTGGAAACAGAGGCCGACAGCCTGTACCGGCAGGCCAAGATTGTCGCCTCCAGCTATGCTACCAATTATTTTCGGGATAATCTGACCCTGCGGGATATGCAGGAGCATGTGACAGCTTTTGACAGCTATCTGCGGGCCACGATCTGGATTACGGACTCCAACGGAAATATACTGATCAATTCCCGGGGGGAAACAGATGAAAGCCGTCCAGAGTCAATTCCGGATTTTGATATTACCTCCTTTGGCACCAGCTATTATCAGACCGGGCTTTTTTTTCACACCCTGTCTGCGGAATCCCTGACGGTCTACGCTCCCATCAACATTAATTACAAGGTGCGGGGCTACGTGCTGATTCATAAGCCCATCAGCCAGATTACACGCTACAGCGACGGATTTATCAATATTTCCTATCTGTCTCTGCTGTTTATTTTTCTGTGCTCTTTTTTGCTGCTGGCGCTTTTTACCTATATTATCTATGTGCCCCTTAAGCGCATTGCCCGCAGTGCCAGGGACTATAGCTCCGGGAATTTTGAGCATGAGATCCAGGTTCACTCCAATGATGAGATCGGTTATCTGGCCGCCTCCATGAATTACATGGCTTCTGAGCTTCGTACCTTAGAGGACGACCAGCGCAAATTTATCGCCAACGTATCCCATGATTTCCGCTCTCCCCTGACCTCCATCAAGGGATACATAGAAGCCATTATGGACGGCACGATCCCGCCGGAAATGCAGGACCGGTATCTGAATATTATTCTGACGGAGACAGAACGATTGAATAAGCTTACGGAAAGTATGCTGGAGCTGAACAAATACGGCACCCACGGGAAGGCCATTCTGGATGTCTCCGATTTTGACATTAACGGTATTATCAAGAGCACAGCCCAGTCTTTTGAGGGGACCTGTATGCAGAAGCGGATTTCTTTCGAGCTGATCCTCACGGAGGAGACGCTTTTTGTAACGGCTGACATGAGCAAGATCCAGCAGGTGCTTTACAACCTGATCGATAATGCCATCAAGTTCAGCCATGCGGAATCTGCCATTACCATCGAAACCACCGAGCGCAACGATAAGGTATTTGTTTCCGTCAAGGACGCCGGCATCGGCATTCCCAAGGACAGTATCAAAAAGGTGTGGGAGCGCTTTTATAAGACCGATCTGTCCCGGGGAAAGGATAAGAAGGGAACCGGCCTGGGACTGGCGATCGTGCGTGAGATCATTTCCGCCCATAATGAAAATATCAACGTCATCAGTACCGAGGGCGTGGGGACGGAGTTTATTTTCACGCTTCCGCTGGCAAAATAAACTGCCAATACTTCCGTAGGCGAAGTAATTTATTGTAAAGGACTTAAGTGAAAAAGCCGCAGCACGTACATTTCAAATACGTGCTGCGGCTTCTCTATATTACGCTCTCATGGAATCTGGCTTATACTAACTCAAGCAATACTTCTAAGGCTCCATCGCCCTTACGCTGGCCGATCTTCACGATTCTGGTGTAACCACCATTACGGTCTACGTACTTGGGAGCGATCTCCTCGAATAATTTCTGGGGCAGATCAACCTGCTTGGTGTTCTTCTTCCTTCCGGCTCCTTCCTTGGGAACTTCCTTTACCGGATACAGAACCTTCAGCATCTGGCGTCTTGCATGGAGACGGGAGGGCAGATCCTTCTTGATCTTCTTCTCTACCTCGTCATATACGGTTACCTTCTTGCCGTCTACGACTTCCTTCACGCGCTTGCCGTCCTTGTCCTTGCGGGCAACCTTGGCGGTTACGGTAACCTCTTCGAAGTTGTCTCTCTCCTTGATCGCCAGAGCGATCAGGCCTTCCGCCACCTTGCGGATCTCCTTTGCCTTTGCCTCAGTGGTAACAATCTTACCATTGTACAAAAGGGCTGTTACCTGATTGCGGATCAGAGCCTTTCTCTGATCGGATGTTCTGCCTAATTTACGATATTTTGCCATTTTCTTTACCTCCATTTTGTGGGATATCCGGCCACGCTCGTTGGGCTTACTTACCGGATATCGTCGTTATCGTCCACTTGGGATCAGCAAGGCTGCGCTCGTTGGACTTACCAGCCTTGTAGTGTAGCACCCTGGCTCCTACTCGTCGCCTTTCGGGAAACTTCTCGAACATTAGCAGTTCGAGAAGTAGCACCTTCATACGGGTACCCTCGCAAACATTAGCAGTTTGCGAGGTATCAACCAGGTGACGTTCACTCGTCACCTGGATTCAGTTGTAACCCCAACTCTTTTAGTTTTGCTAGTACTTCTTCTAAGGATTTGCGTCCCAGGTTACGAACCTTCATCATATCCTCCGGTGTGCGGTTGCACAGTTCTTCCACGGTATTGATGCCTGCACGCTTCAAGCAGTTGTAGGAACGAACGGATAACTCCAGCTCGTCAATGTTCATCTCCAGAACCTTTTCCTTGGCATTATCCTCTTTTTCGATCATAACCTCCGCCGTCTTTGCATTTTCAGAAAGATCGATGAAGAGGTTCAAATGCTCGCTCAAAACCTTAGCCGCAAGACTGACCGCCTCATCCGGCTCCAGGGTTCCGTTGGTATACACGTCCAATGTCAGCTTGTCAAAATCGGTAACCTGGCCTACACGGGTATTGTCAATGGTCATATTGACACGCTCTACCGGGGTGTAGATGGAATCAACCGCGATCACACCGATGGGAACATCCTCACCCTTATTCTTGTCCGCGCTGACATAGCCGCGTCCTTTGTTGATGGTCAGCTCCATGTAAAGCTTGGAATCCACGCCGCCATTGAGGGTAGCAATCACCAGATCCGGGTTCAGGATCTGAATATCCGGATCCACTTGTATATCTGCCGCCGTGACGACACCTTCACCCTCGAATTCGATGTATGCAACCTTTGCTTCGTTGGTACTACTGGTATTTCTCAATGCCAGATTCTTGATATTCATAATGATCTCAGTTACATCTTCCTTGACACCCGGAATCGAACTGAACTCGTGTAATACACCATCAATCTTCACCTGGGTTACAGCAGCTCCCGGCAGTGAAGACAACATGATTCTTCTCAAGGAGTTACCCAGAGTCGTACCATAGCCTCTTTCCAGCGGTTCCACAACAAAACGGCCGTACTTCTTGTCTTCTGAAATCTCTGCAATCTCAATCTTCGGTTTCTCGAAATCGAACATGCACAAG
>CATJBQ010000201.1 GCA_949738465.1 uncultured Lachnospiraceae bacterium | reverse complement strand
GCGTGCCGGTTATCCGGGGCGTCAGCCCTGGCGCTGTTTATGCTTAGGGTTCTCGCAGATGATGCGGATGCTGCCCTTTCTCTTGATAACCTTGCATTTCTCGCAAATCGGCTTTACGGAAGATCTAACTTTCATAAGTTTTTTCACTCCTTTCGCAAAAAAGTCCGCGTACTATTATACCACCCGTTTTTCGGGAAAGCAAGCACAATTTGTACTTTTTTGGGGCTTTTCTATTGCTATTTGTCACGCCAGATGATCCGGCCCTTGGACAGATCATAGGGGGACAGTTCCAAAGTAACCTTATCACCGGGGAGGATACGGATATAGTTCATACGCAGCTTGCCGCTGATATGGGCCAGTACGATATGGCCGTTCTCCAGCTCTACCCGGAACATGGCGTTAGGCAGCTTCTCCACTACCCGGCCTTCGATTTCAATCACGTCGGATTTCGACATCTTTTTTCCTCCTACAACGAGTCGTTTAATGTAAAAATTTCAGGCTCCCCATCCGTAATCAGCACCGTGTTTTCATAGTGGGCAGACAGTTCGCCATCGGCAGTCACCACCGTCCAGTCATCGTCCAGCCATTCCACTTCCCAGGTCCCCATATTAATCATAGGTTCGATGGCCAGCGTCATGCCCGGCCGAAGCCGTATGCCTCTCCGGTTCATATCAAAATTGGGCACCTCCGGATCCTCGTGAAGATGAGTTCCGATTCCATGCCCCACCAGATCCCTGACCACTCCGTAGCCATGACTCTCCGCAAAAGAAGCAATGGCTTTACAGATGTCGTTGAGATGATTGCCGGCTCTGGCATATTTTATACCTTCAAAAAAACTTTGCCTAGTCACATCAATCAGCTGCCTCGCTTCTTCGCTGACCGTCCCCACCGCTACGGTACGGGCGGCATCCGAATGATACCCTTTGTAGATTACGCCGGCATCCAGACTTACGATATCGCCTTCCTTCAGAATGCGATGCCTGTCAGGAATCCCGTGAACCACCTCGTCGTTGACCGATACGCAGATCGAGGCGGGATAACCGTTGTAATGGAGGAAGGAAGGTACGCAGCCAAAGCTGCGTATGGTCTCCTCCCCGATCCGGTCAATGTCCGCAGTGGACATTCCCGGGTGTATTTCCCTTTCAAGGGTCCGCAGGGTATAATTGAGAATCTTCCCCGCTTCCCTCATCAGATTCAGTTCTCTTGCAGATTTAATTGTAACCGCCATCTTATACTCCTAACAGCTTCAGGATCTCACAAAAGACATCTTCCACATCCTTTGTGCCGTCCGCCTGTGCCAGGCAGCCCTTATTCCGGTAAAAGTCAATCAGCGGCTGCGTCTGCTCATGATACACGGCCAGACGCTTTTTTACTGTCTCCGGCTTATCGTCGTCTCTCAGTGTCAGTCCTGCGCCGCACCGGTCGCATACCCCCTCCGTCTTCGGAGCGGCATACGCCACATGGTAGGTGGCCCCGCACTGCAGACAGGCCCTGCGGCCTCCCATACGGCCTATGATATCTTCGTCCGGCACTTCGATGTCCACGGCAAAATCCACCTTCTGTCCCAGCTCCGAAAGCGCCTTCTCGAGAGCTTCCGCCTGAGGAATCGTCCTGGGAAAACCGTCAAACACATAGCCGTTTTGGCAGTCCTCCCCGGCGATCCGGTCCATCACCAGTTCCAGTGTCAGCGAATCCGGCACCAGACTGCCGGCATCCATATAGGATTTTGCCCTCATACCCAATTCCGTACCATTTTTAATATTGGCGCGGAAGATATCACCCGTGGAAATGTGAGGAACCTGCAAACGCTCCGCAATCCGTTTCGCCTGCGTCCCTTTCCCCGCTCCCGGCGCTCCTAACATGATAATTCTCATGTTGTTCCTCCTATCAGTCGTTCAGGAAGCCCTTATAATTTCTCACCAACATCTGCGACTCCACCGCCTTCACCGTCTCAAGGATAACACCCACGATAATAATCAGGGAAGTTCCAAAGAAGGATAACGACGCGATTCCAAATATGCCGGAAATTATAATAGGAACAAGAGCAACGATAATCAGGCCGATCGCGCCTATGAAAACGATATAGTTGAGAATGCGGTTCATATAATCCGACGTAGGCTTACCCGGACGGATGCCGGGAACGAAACCGCCCTGCTTTTTCATATTATTGGCAATCTCAATGGGATTAAAAGTGATACTGGTGTAAAAATAGGCGAACATAATGATAAGAGCCAGGTAGATCAACAGACCTACGGAATAGCCCCACCCCACTCTGGGATTAATCCAGTTGCTGGAGGAGAGCATCCGTAAAACTTTCCCGCCAAAGGACTCATAATTCACTGAGAAGAACTGCGCTACGATCACCGGCGTACTCATCAGGGATGAGGCGAAGATAACCGGAATTACGCCGGCAGTATTCACCTTGATCGGGATATTGCTGGACTGTCCGCCTACCATACGGCGGCCCTGCATTTTCTGAGAATACTGGACCGGAATCCGTCTCTCTCCGTCCTGGAGCATGATCGTAAAGACCACCATGGCCAGGATCACGGCCAGAATAACCACTGCCGCCACCACGGCCACCAGTACGGACCGGCCCGCCATGAAGGAGTAATACAGTTTGGCGAAATCATTGGGAATGGAGGAAATAATATTTACCAGCAGAATCATGGAAATACCGTTTCCGATTCCATTCTTTGTGATCCGCTCGCCCAGCCACATGATGGCCGAAGCGCCTGCCGTCCAGGTAGCTACCACCACCAGCACGTTATACCAGGTATAATTCAGAATCATGCCCTGAGCGCCAAATCCGACTGCCATGGCTGTGGACTGCACCACCGCCAGTACCACCGTCAGAATCCTCGTCAGCTTGTTGATTTTCTGCTTGCCGTCCTCGCCGTCCTTCTGCATTTCCTCCAGCTTCGGGATCGCAATCGTCAGAAGCTGAACGATAATGGAGCTGGTGATATAGGGGGAGATGCTCAGCGCAAAGATGGACAGCTCCGAGAAGGAACCGCCGGTCACTGCGTTAAAGAAATTAAATGCATCCCCTGCCTGGCTGGCAAACCAGGCGGAAAAGTAGGCGGTGTTGACTCCCGGAGCCGGGAGTGCACAGCCTAATCTGAAAATCAGCACAATACCAAAGGTATAGAGCAGCTTGCTCCGGATCTCTTTGATCCGAAACGCATCGCGAAGTGTCTGGAACATATCAGATCACCTCTACATTTCCACCAATCGCCTCGATTTTTGCCTTAGCGCCCTCGCTGCAGGCATTGACCTTAACCGTCAGCTTTTTGGTTAATTCTCCATTTCCAAGGATTTTAACACCATCCCTGGGATTCTTCACGATGCCGCTCTCTATCAGAGTCTCGACGGTCACCACTGTGCCGTTCTCGAATCTCTCCAGAGCATCCACGTTGATCCCCACGATGACTTTGCTGTTGCGGTTTGTAAAGCCTCTCTTAGGAAGCCTTCTGTATAAGGGCATCTGACCGCCCTCGAAACCAGGTCTGGGAGCACCGGAACGTGCTTTCTGGCCCTTATGACCCTTGCCGGCAGTTTTTCCGTTGCCTGAGCCATGACCGCGGCCTTTTCTGAAATTATCACTGTGCTTGGAACCCTCTGCGGGTCTTAAATTCGATAAATCCATTCCTTCTCGCACCTCCTGTCTTTAGATTTCTTCCACCTTAACCAGGTGTTTTACATGCCAGATCATGCCTCTGACTGCTTCGTTATCAGGCAGTTCATTGACAGCGCCTACCTTCTTTAAGCCCAGGGCCTCCACCGTGGCTCTGTGCTTGGGGATAGCGCCAATGGGAGATTTTATCAGTGTAACCTTTACTTTCTCAGCCATTTTACTTCCCTCCTATTAACCTGTGATCTCGTCTACGGCCTTGCCGCGCTTCTTCGCCACCTGTTCGGGGGTCTGTAAGCCCTGCAGACCGGCCAGGGTCGCCAGAACCACATTCTGCTTGTTATTGGAACCCAGAGACTTGGTGCGGATATTTTTAATACCTGCCAGCTCCAGGATGGCACGGGCCGGACCGCCGGCGATAACGCCGGTACCCTGATTAGCGCGCTTTAACAGTACGCTGGCACTGCCGAATCTGCCGATGGTATCATGAGGAATACTGTTGTTCTCGTCAACCGGTACTTCCACAATATTCTTCATCGCATCCTCTTTGCCCTTGCGAATCGCCTCCGGGATTTCTGCGGATTTGCCCATTCCGACACCCACATGTCCGTTACCGTCGCCAACTACCACCAGAGCGGTAAACCTCATGGTGCGTCCGCCCTTCACGGTTTTGGATACACGCTTGATGGCTACTACTTTATCGTTTAATTCCAGCTGGCTGGCATCAATCATAGTACGTTTCATGTTGTATCTTCCTCCTTATTAGAATTCCAGGCCGGCTTCGCGGGCAGCCTCGGCCAGTGCCTGAATCTTACCCTGGTAAATGAAACCGCCTCTGTCAAATACGACAGTGGTGATGCCCTTCTCCAGGGCTCTCTTGGCGATCACCGTACCCAGATATGCTGCGGCGTCTACGTTGTTGGTTTTCTCAAGTTCCGCCTTCACTTCCTTTTGCAGGGTGGATGCGGATACCAGCGTATTGCCAACCGTGTCGTCAATAATCTGAGCGTACATATGATTATTGCTTCTGTATACAGCCAGACGGGGTCTCTCAGGCGTGCCAGAAAAACGATTGCGGATTCTTCTATGCTTATTTCTGCGAACTTCAATTCTTGATTCTTTGCTAACCATTTCTGTCCACTCCTTTCTTATTTCTTACCGGTCTTACCAACCTTGCGGCGGATCACTTCGTCAGCATACTTGATGCCCTTGCCCTTATAAGGCTCCGGTCCTCTCTTGCTGCGGATCTCAGCGGCAAACTGGCCGACCTTTTCCTTGTCGATACCCTTGACAACGATTTTGGTCTGATTCTCCACCACCGTCTCAATCCCCTCGGGATCGATCATTTCTACCGGGTGGGAATATCCCAGGGACAGTGTCAGGGTCTTTCCCTGTTTAGCTGCTCTGTAACCTACACCGTTGATTTCCAGCACCTTCTCATAACCGTTGGTTACGCCCACCACCATGTTATGGATCAGGGTTCTGGTCAGACCGTGCAGGGATTTCATTCTCTTTAAATCATTGGGGCGGGTAACAAGTACCTCCTCACCCTCTTTTTTGATTTCCATCTCCGCAGGTAACACTCTCGAAAGCGTACCCTTGGGACCTTTTACAGTCACATTGTTATTTTCTGCGATTTCCACAGTAACGCCTGCGGGAATAGCGATCGGCATTCTACCTATACGTGACATGCCCGTACCTCCTTGAATTAGTGAATGATGATCTCTGATAATTTAAACCGAGCAAAGAAGGCTTATCACTGAACCGCCTTCACTCTGCATTATCAAACTGCGTGAGAAACTCCGCTCTGCTTAAGCTTCGCGGAGGGGGTTCGAACTAGATTCGCAGGTGCCTTTAGCCCATGCTCATCAAGGTCTCACACCCTACCACACAAACGCGAGGACTTCTCCTCCCACGTTCTTTGCTCTGGCTTCTTTGTCCGTGATAACGCCCTGATTGGTGGAAATGATGGCCACACCCAGACCGCCCAGCACCTTAGGCATATCGGCTGCGCCGGCGTACACGCGAAGGCCCGGCCTGGAGATTCTCTTTAAGCCGCTTAATACCTTCTCATTCTTGTTTGCACCATACTTTAAGGTAATGCGGATCGTGTTAAAGGACCCTTCTTCCACAATGGTATATTTTGCAATGTACCCTTCTTTTACCAAAATATCGGCGATAGCCAGCTTCATCTTGGAGGAAGGAACATCAACAGTATCATGTTTTGCCGTATTTGCATTACGGATTCTTGTAAGCATATCTGCAATCGGATCGGTCATTGCCATGACAGTGTCCTCCTTTCTTCTTTACCAACTTGCTTTCTTGACGCCCGGGATCTGGCCCTTGTATGCTAACTCACGGAAGCAGATTCTGCAGATTCCGTATTTTCTCAAATAAGCATGAGGACGTCCACAAATCCGGCAGCGATTGTACTCTCTGGTGGAGAATTTCGGTGCGCGCTGCTGCTTAATCTTCATTGAAGTTTTAGCCATGAAAATTTCCTCCTAATTATTTTGCGAAAGGCATACCGAACTGGGTCAGAAGCTCTCTCGCCTCCTCGTCGGTCTTTGCAGTGGTGACAAAAATGATGTCCATTCCTCTTACCTTGTCGATCTTGTCATACTCGATTTCAGGGAAAATCAGCTGTTCCTTCACGCCCATGGCATAGTTGCCTCTGCCGTCGAAGGAATCGCTCTTTACGCCTCTGAAGTCGCGCACGCGGGGCAGCGCCAGATTAATCAGGCGGTCCGCAAACTCATACATCCGCTCGCCGCGCAGCGTCACCTTACATCCGATGGACATTCCCTCACGGACCTTGAAGTTGGCAACGGACTTCTTAGCCTTGGTGATCACGGCCTTCTGCCCGGTGATGGTCTCCAGATCCTTCACGGCCTGCTCCAGCACCTTAGCGTTTTCCTTGGCCTCGCCGACGCCCATGTTGATCACAATCTTATTTAACTTCGGCACCTGCATAATGTTTTTGTAGGCGAATTTCTTCGTCATGGCAGGCACAATGTCGTTCTTGTAGGTTTCCTGTAATCTACTCAACTTTTCCGGCCTCCTTCCCTTTATTTATCAATCACTTCGCCGGTTTTTTTGGCTACGCGGACTTTCTTTCCGTCCTCTACCTTAAAGCCGACTCTGGTGGCCTGGCCGTTTACAACCAGCATTACGTTGGAAGCGTTGATCGGACCTTCCACATTGATGATACCGCCGTTCTGATTGGCGGCGCTGGGCTTCGTATGCTTGGTCAGCATATTCACGCCCTCCACGATAACGGTGCCGGTCTTGTGGTTCACGACCATTACCTTACCTTCTTTGTCCTTATCCTTACCGGCGATTACCCTGACGGTATCGCCCTTTTTGATCTTACTCGTCGCCATGGGGTTCCTCCTTATAATACTTCCGGAGCCAGGGAAACGATCTTCATAAACTGATGCTCACGAAGCTCTCTGGCCACGGGCCCAAAGATACGGGTTCCTCTGGGGGTCTTGTCGTCCTTGATAATAACGGCTGCATTCTCGTCAAACTTGATATAGGAACCGTCGGGACGGCGGGCGCCGCTCCTGGTACGTACAACCACCGCCTTCACCACATCGCCCTTTTTTACAACTCCGCCAGGCGTTGCATCTTTGACGCTGGCAACGATGATATCGCCGATATTTGCATATCTTCTGGTGGAACCGCCCATAACACGAATGCAGAGCAATTCCTTGGCGCCTGTATTATCAGCTACCTTCAGTCTGGTCTCCTGCTGAATCATG
>CATJBQ010000200.1 GCA_949738465.1 uncultured Lachnospiraceae bacterium | reverse complement strand
TTTTGTTCCGAACACAGACGATTTTTGCCGGAATTGCCTCTTCACCAACAGTTACGTCAACGGAAAGCAGATATTTGGAGCGGCCTCTGCGTTTTCTGCACTGTTTATAGATTTCTTTGACGTTGTATTTGCCGTCCTGATAGCCATATTTGATTTTACTGCTTTTCTTAACCATTGTGATTGTGTCTGATTTGCAGTCTGTCTTTAATGCAGTAATGGTCTTCGGTGATGAAAACCAACTGTCAAACAGAACATATTTTGCACAAGCCCCAGATGTTTGTGCTGCTCTGACCAGGCCAATCATGACTTCTATTGATTTTCGTCTGGATTCTTTCCGCCTTTTTCCGGCAAGAGAACGTCCATCGAAGCTTGCTGGCTGGCAGAGCAGATTTTTGTCGTCGGCTGCCGACAGAAGGCAGTGATTGATCGGAACAAAGGAGTTCCGTTTTCTTTGAACGGGAACGGTCAAACAGGCTGTCATCAAATTTCTTACAAAGATTGGAATCCCCAATCAGGCACTCCATCCGGCAGAAACGTTTGTGTTCCCATCCCGTAGAGTGCCTGTCAGATTTCTTTTTATGAATTTACTTTCACTAAATTCCGCTCCGCCAAAGAATCCACTGTCAATTCACCGGCCAGAGCATCCATCGCCCGAACCATTTGCTGTAACTGCTCGTCTGTAAAAGACGACAGATATTGAAAAAAAGCCTGAAAATTTTCGGACATAAAAGCCTTTACCATTTCGTTATAAAAATCCGTTCCTTTTTGGCTGGCTCTTAAAATAACATTTTTTTGATTGTCCGAAAACTTATATTTTTCTACCAATCCCAGCTTTACTAATTTTGCAGAATGCTTTGTTAACGTGCTGGTGGCAATTCCCAATCGGCTTGCAATGTGAGCCATATAAAAAGTATTGTCCGGATGCTCAATGAGGTATTCCAATACCTGCCATTCCTGTGCCGAGAGACTAAAGCCATATGCTTCATATTTCACCTGGATGGTTGAATTTCGTGCTGCAACATTAGAAAATCGTACAATAGACCCAACTGCATCACTATACCTTCCCTTCCAATTATCCGCCATTGTCCCTTCACCTCTTGGTATCAGTATAACCTCCCACAACCTGTTTTGTCAAATTATTGGGAAATTATCTTCAAAGGGTATCAGGAAATTACCATCGAAAGGCAATTTGTGCTGACCATGCAAAAAGCAATCAGGGCTGTTCCAATAAAAATTCCTGCATAAAAGCTGTTGGTTTTATGGCGTATGTAAAGAGCAAGCGCACCCGCAACCCCAAACTGCGGAATTACATTACTGAGCAGCGACATATAAAAATGCGCAAAGTTTCCTGTATAGAAGGGCCGATGGACCCGCAATATAATCTGGTAAGCAAGAAACAAGAACAGTATACCTGCAAGGCCAATGACAATGGGGAAAAGTATGGCCCTGACCGTTCCACATCTCTCATTTTTGTTTCTCTGATAGCTCAGGCTATTACCGGCCAGCATAAAAAGTGTAAAATAGGGCAGCAATGCTAAAAAGTACCAGGGCATCGTGGCAAACCTCTGACCGCTGAGGGGCCGGATACTCAATGTCCATACATGAAGATCTGTATTCGCATACCGGTAGATCAACAATAAGATCAAATATGCGCTCAAGAACAAGATTCCCGCAAACACAGCAGATTTCAGCAGATAAACCGGCCGGATACGGTTTCCATCGTCAACCGTGGAAAATCCATAAACACTTAAACTGCCCCCATGTTTTTTTCCATAAACGAAATGATACACCAGAAAGTATACCAGAAATCCTGCCGCAGCCAGCAATGTCCAAACTACGTATCCGTTCGGGGTCGTCCCTAATTTGAACAATTGATTAGAAGCCATTTTATTTCCGATGGCCGTCCCCGGGAAGAAAAACAATACCGGAATAAGCGTCAGAAGCAACGCACTTATCCACCAGCCTTTGGATTTAAAAGAGAATCCTGTCTCCGCAGCACGGACACGAATCGTTAGATTGGAAAACAAACTGCTTTCCAAAAGCAGTCCTGCCAGCGCAAACAAAAAGACAATCAATCCAATTATTGCTCCGGCCATTCCGACTATTTTCCAGCCATAAATAAGATTGCCGGAATCAATGGGATTCGGCGCCTCCATACTATCCATTACGGATTGAACCTCCAGACGAATAAAGGGTCCGGAAACCATATCATCCTGATGGGTCTGATTCAGGTTATAAAAAATTCGGGCTGTCTTGTCCTTCCATGATCCATACAGGACATTTGGTTCTATCTCCTCAACACCGAATACGGCCGTCAAAAATTCATCCTTGTAAATATCCTCAAAGTCGGAAAGTCTCGCAAGAAGTCCCTCATCATGCTCCGCCGAAATCTGAACAAAATTAAAATCGTACTCCGGAAGTGCGTCGGCATAAATCACATCCGATATCACCAGCGCAACCTGCCTTTGGGTGGATAGGCGATAGCTGTATAAGGACCCCATAGAATGCCCGCCAACACCAATTTGTTCTCTATCAACAAATTTGAGTGTGGTAAGATAATCATAAACCGTATCTAATTCCATTGCCCCGTTATTTGTCCAATACTGCTTCATGGGGTTGACCTGCGTATCACCGCAGCCGGAATAATCCATCACAGCTACAACATACCCTCGACGTGACAGCTCCGTGGCCCACGGGCTGGCAATATCCGACGGGCAATCTCCTCCCGGACAGATAATCATTGCCGGCGCCGGTTGCACATGGGCAGAATTGGGAACGTAAAGATTCGCTGTAACCGTGTATCCTGCCTCATCCAACAGATAGAGGCGTTGTGTTTTTACCTCCCCAAAGCTTGTGTCAATACTGTAAGACAATAGGATCCCCAGTAATATGACTGCCAATCCGATTACCAACGCAACACTTTTTTTCTTCATAAAAATCCTCCTCCTTTTTTGTCTGTCTTCATTACGATTCAAATATATCATATAATTCATGAATAAACAATATTATTTATTACTAAATATTATATAAGAATTTGTGAAAGTTGGACAAAAAGCAGATCTGCTTCTTCTCCTGGGCAATATTTTGTTGTTAATTCTTAGGTGGATTTTCGTTCCTTTGGATTTTAGAAGGTTATTAGAATCGGCCACTTTGTCAAGACGGCTATCTCCTAAATGCTTACACGGTAGGAGATAGCCGCCCCTTTTCCTCTTACGGCATACACATCCTCAATTTTGTAAATGATTGCAGGTTGACAAATCTATGGTTTTTACATATACCCATATTGAAAGTTGACACGCCAGTAATGCTGGTGTTTCGCTGCCACAAAAGCGAAGGTTTCATTTGGAGCGGGAGATTCTCGCTCAGATGATCATACGTATTGTGCCCAGGCACAACCCTGGGAGCCATATTTTACGGGATTTTATAAAATTTATCATTGCCTGACGGGAAAAAATTGTATATAATGAAAAAGGTATGAAAGAAATCTGCTCTATGGACGCCGACGGCGGACAGGGCAGATTTTTAAAGAGAGGAGAATAAGTATGAAGCAATTAAACCGTTGGGTCTATGCCGTGGTAGGAGTGATCGTGCTTCTGATGGCAGGGCTTGTGTACGCATGGTCTGTGATGGGGAGTGTCATCAACCGTGATCTGGCTGTGGACCAGGCGCCGCTGTCTCTGACCTTTACCATTGTAATGGCAATGTTTTGTATCGGCTGCCTGATTGCCGGGATTCTGGCAAAGAAGGTGAATCCCAAGCTGTATGTGCTGCTTTCCGCCGTACTGTTTCTGGCGGGATTTTTAGTGGCCTCCATCACCAGCGGAGTTGCCCTTTTGTATGTGGGCTTCGGTATTCTGGCGGGCTTAGGCTCCGGCTTTGCCTACAATGCCGTGATGAGCACCATGTCCTCCTGGTTTCCGGATAAGCAGGGGCTGATTTCCGGAATCCTTCTGATGGGCTTTGGCCTGTCCAGCTTTATCGTAGGAAAATTATTTGTGGCAGTGACGCCGGAGAGCGATCCCCTGGCCTGGAGAACCACCTTCCGGGTGATGGCCGTGGTGATCTTTGTGATCCTGGTGGTCTGCAGCTTCTTCTTTGTGAAGCCGGGCCCCGATTTTGTTCCGCCTGCCGGAGGGAAGAAGAAGGCCGTCCGGGAGCCGGCCAGCGATATCACCGCCGGCGAGATGGTGAAGAAGCCGGCTTTCTGGCTGTACTATGTGTGGGCTATCCTTATCAGTGCGGCAGGGCTTGCTCTGGTTTCCCAGGCCAACGGGATTGCCGGACAGGTGGGAACCGGGATCGCACCCGGAACGATTGCCACTGTGGTGGGGCTGATCTCCATTTTTAACGGAATCGGGCGTGTAATTTTCGGCGGGCTCTTTGATAAAAAGGGCTTCCAGCTTACAATGATTCTGGACATGATCGTTTTCGTGGCGGCCGGTGTGATTCTGATACTGGCATTGAAGACGGGAGCATTTGCGCTGATCGTTGTAGGCTTCATCGTAGGCGGCTTTGCCTACGGCGGCGTGACGCCGACCAATTCGGCCATTATCAGTGATTTCTTCGGGAGAACCAACTATCCGATGAACTTCTCCCTGATTAACACGAACCTGATCATTGCCTCCTTCGCATCCACCATTGCCGGGAAGCTGTACGACGCCAGCCAGTCTTATATGAGCACCATTTTCATGCTGATTGGCGTGACGGTGGCAGGGTTTATCGTGTTCCTGGGAATCAGACGGCCCAAAGGGAAATAGACATGAAAATCGTATTTTTAGACGTAAAGTCCATCGGTGAGGATATTGATCTTGGCGGCTTTGACCGGTTCGGTCAGGTTGAAAAATACGCTTACTGCAGCCAGGAGGAGGCCAGGCAGCGCCTGGCCGATGCCGATGTGGCCATCATCAACAAGACGCCCATGAACGAAAGCACCCTGGAGGGGGCGGAGAATCTGAAGCTGGTATGCGTTACCGCCACCGGTACGGATAACCTGGACAAGGAATATCTGGCCCGCCGGGGCATCGCCTGGCGCAACGTTGCGGGGTATTCCACCGAATCAGTGGCCCAGCATACCTTTGCCATGCTGTTCTATCTGCTGGAAAAGCTCCCCTATTACGATGGATATGTTAAGAGCGGCGCTTACGTGGGCGACACCTGTTTTTCCCATTTTGCCAATCTCTTTCATGAGATCAGCGGCATGACCTGGGGGATCGTGGGACTGGGGAATATTGGCAGGCGGGTGGCGGATCTTGCCACATGCTTTGGCTGCCGGGTGATCTACTACTCCACATCGGGAAAGAATGTGCAGGAAGGCTATCAGCGGGTGGATTTTGATACGCTGCTGGCCCGGTCGGATATTTTGTCGGTCCATGCGCCCCTCAATGAGGATACCCGGGGACTGATGAACGGGAAGGCTTTTTCACAGATGAAGAAAAGCGCCATTTTTCTGAACCTTGGCCGCGGCCCCATTGTGGTGGAGGAGGATCTGGCCAGGGCCCTTCAAAATGGCGTGATTGCGGCGGCGGGACTGGATGTGCTCTGCCAGGAGCCGATGCATCCCCAAAATCCCCTGCGGGAGATCGAAGACAGCGGCCGCCTGCTGATTACGCCTCACATAGCCTGGGCCAGCGTGGAGGCAAGAACAAGGCTGATGAAGATCATTGAGGGCCAGGTGACGGAGTTTCTGGAAGGGTCAGCCGTTCAATGATACATTGATGCTGCTTGTTGGGATCGCTCTTATCATAGCTTACGCCAATGAGCAGGATCTCACCGGAGTAACCTATAAGCGCCTGGGTATAATGCCTGTCCTTGATCTGCCGGATTGCGGTGACCGCCGACTGGTCGTATTTCAGTTCCACCACAAGGGCAGGCTTTCCGCTGGCAGGCAGCGGCAGGAAGACCACGTCCGCGAAGCCGTGTCCGGTGGGCAGCTCCCGGATCAGGCGGTAATAGTGCCTTGCACTGTAGTAAGCCAGGCAGATGGCGCAGCTTAAGGAATTTTCATCATTGTAGGTCAGGATGGAGGATGCCTCCCTGTGGGCCAGGTCAAGGCCTGCTGCCACATATTCCCCATCGCAGCGGAGGGTGGCACAGAGCAGTTGCTCCGAGGCGTTCAGAACACGCATAATCTCTGCCCAGCCCCCAACGCTCATGGCATTTTCAAATTCTTCGATGATTTCCTTGTTGGGAATAAACGCTTCCCGGGTCCTGGGATCGTATCCCAGGTAACCAAGATGGATCAACAGTGTCAGTACATCGTCCTTGGTTTTGAAGGTGCGCATATCGTTCTGAAAGCTGCGCGTATTGATCCGGACGGCCCCGCCGCCCAGCATCTGTATGATGTCAGACCGCAATCCGTCAAAATCCATATCAAACCGCTGGCAAAGCGCTTTTACCTCGTCTTCGGTAAAACCAGTGTACTCTTCAAAAATTCCCTGGTCAATCATGGAATATTCCCAGAACATATTCAAAGCCGAGTGTTGCCCATACTTTTTCACTGGAAGAATCCCCGTCATATAAGCCAGGGCCACAAAGGGCTGGTCCTTTAACAGGTTGCGCAGATAATCCAGGTACTGCTTCTGCAGCCATTCGGCCTCCTGCCGTTCCCGCATGACGCAGTCCCATTCATCGATCAGAAAAATAAACTGCCGATTGGTTGCGGTATAAATCCGGCGCAGCGCAGAGGCAAGCCCGATGCTTTCCCCGGTGAAGCAGCCGGCATATGCCAGGCGCAGCTCCCGCAGAACCTCCTGTTCTAAGAGCTCCGTTACCTTTTCCGGTGCGGCTTCAATCAAAAACTGCTGCATATTCAGAAAAATCACGTCATATCGATTCAAGTGGGTCTAAAAGTCCGGATCCGATTCAATCCGCAGGCCCGAAAAAAGCTCCCTGGAATCGCAGCCGCAGCTATAATAGGCCGCAAGCATTTCCAACGCCATGGACTTGCCGAAACGGCGCGGCCTGCTGAGGCAGATAAATTTCTCCTTGGTATTAAGGAGCCTGCTGGTACAGGCAATCAGTCCCGTTTTATCCACATAGATATTGGAACGGATGGATTCCCAGAAGCCCTGGTTTCCCGGATTTAAATAAAATCCCATCGTCTACACATCCTCATCCTGTGTTAAGCCGGAATGGTAATTCCGGTTCCCCAGTCGTCTTAAGATCTCGTCCATCCGTAGCTTTTCCGCATCGGAATGCTTCTTTGTGAAAAAAAGTTGATAAATCTTCGGCAAAAGTGCCTGGTATTCCGCTTGGGCCTCCTCCATCAGTTCCGGAACGGATGCGTTTGAACAAAAGGCGGTATCCCAAGGATTGTGCCATTCCTGCTGATGAAGGTTCAGCGGATCCCGGTAGAACTGCAGGGAATCGCTGGGGATCATGGGCGATAGCAGCGGGTACCCCAGGGTGACAGCCTCCAGCTTGCGGGCCACCACCTTTTTCTTGCCGTGGGGATCATAAAACAGCTTGGTGCCGGCCTGCATGGAGCGGATGGCGATCCGCATGGCCGTGTAGGTGATCTTCAGATCCGGATAGGTCATCGAGTACACATAATATAAAATCGTGGCAATGGTACGGACCTCCCGCCGGGTCAGCATAATGGTGGAACGCTGGCGGAACTCAGAGGGAAGCTTTTGCTTGTAAAATTCCAGAAGCTCCGTGTCAATATCCACCTCCAGATTCATGTGGCAGCCGTGATAATCCGGCGTACGTCCCTGATAGTGGGTGCGCCAGTAAATATAAGGATGGCAGCGGCAGTCTAAGAGATAATGGCCGATAAAGCCCATCACATAGGCGCGGGCGATGGCCGCCTCTTTTTTATCCGGAAAAAGGTTGACGCTTCGCAGCAAGTGCTCCAGAAAAGCGCCGGTTTCTTCTATGTGGGCCACGGAGCCGATATTATTTTCATGGATCACATAGGAGGGGAGGTAGTAAAAAAACAGATCCGGTCCCTGGAGTCCAAGGCTGAAAGCCGCATGGTTATCACAAATTGTTTTTTTGAGGCTGCTATTTTTTAAATGCTTGTAGGTATTGGCGCCAAACAGATAATGTGTGGTGAAGCCGGGCATAGTGGATCCCCTCCTGTTGCTTTTTTTATAGTATATCAGAGAATGGGGAAAAATAACAGAACGATATACAAAAAAGATAAAATGTATAAGAAGAAAGAAATACGGAGGAGAAAAGCATGAACAAATTAGCACACAGTCTGGAGCGGAAGGCTTTTAGCGCGGCGGTCGATTACAGCTTAAGCAAAGGGAGAAAGGAACGGGAAAAGGGTTTTTTACAGATTCTGGAGCTTACAAAAAGGTTCATGGGGGACAATTTTATGGATTCCTCTTATGAGGGGGCCCGGCGGATGATTGAGGATCCGGACAGCAAATGGATGCAGTATGCCAACCGACTTCTGGATGAGGTACATCCTCATGTGGCGAAAATGACAGCCCTGAATATGGGGTTTGAGGCGGCTTTTTATGGGACGAAAACCCATGAGGTAAACGATCTGCGCCGGGGAGAGGGCGTATTTGAAAAAGTGATGAAAGCGATGGAACTTTTGAAGGCATATGGGTTGATCTTTGGGACCTCAATCTGTTATACTAGAAATAACGTAGAAACCGTGACCTCTGATGAGTTCCTGGATATGATCATTGAAAAGGGATGCCGCTATGCCTGGTATTTTCACTACATGCCGGTTGGAAATGATGCGTCGGTGGAGTTTCTGCCAACGGCGGAGCAGCGTGTATACATGTACCACCGGATCCGTGAGATCCGGGGACTGGAAGGTGGAAAGCAGATTTTCACATTTAATTTCCAGAATGATGGCGAGTATGTGGGCGGGTGCATTGCCGGCGGGAGGAATTATTTCCATATCAATGCCAACGGTGATGTGGAGCCCTGCGTATTTATCCATTATTCCGGCGCGAACATCCGTGAGCATACCCTGCTGGAGGCCCTGAAGCAGCCATTGTTTATGCAGTATTACAACAACCAGCCCTTCAACGGCAACCATCTGCGTCCCTGTCCGATGCTGGAGAATCCTGGGATTCTAAAGCGTATGGTGCAGGAAAGCGGCGCTGTTTCCACAGATCTGAAGTCGCCCGAGACGGCAGAGCATCTCTGTGGAAAGTGTGAGGAATATGCCGCTGTATGGGGCGCTGCGGCGGATAAGATCTGGGAAGAACATCCCCGGAAATCACAGGGATATGTCAATTACAGGAACGAAGAAGGGACAGAGAGGAAGCACATGGAAGCATATGATAAGAGAACCAAAACCATAGGTAAGGTATTTTTTGTCGTGGTACTCCTTGCAGCCATTTGCTACACCTTCCGTGACAGTGCAGTGCCCATCGGCCGCCAGCTTATGAAGACGGCTCCGGCGGTCCTGACAGGCATCTGTCTGTCCAGTGTGGTATATCATATGATAGAGGGCTGGGTTATTTTCTCCTTTGCCAGGGAGTATTGCCCGGCCTTCCGGTATTCCTGGAGCGTGGGCTGTGCCTTTTACTGCTCCTTCTATCGTGTGGCGACCCTGGGAAGCGGAGCGGGTGTGGCGGCGGTTTACTACCTGGATAAGCATGGGATGCCTGCCGATCAGGGGACCGGGATGTATATGCTCCGGTACGTGGTACATAAGGTCAGTATCGTGATTTTCAGCGGCTTGTTTTATCTGCTGGATTTCCGCTTTATGCAGGAGCATTTCCGGGAAAATAACCGCTGGCTCCTGGCAGGGTACGGCCTTACCATTGTCATCTGTATCATGCTCGTTCTGGTGGTGTGCTCTGCGAGGTTCCATCGGCTGTTGCTGTTTCTACTGAAAAAATGCAACCGAAGAGGAAGATTCACGGATAAGATTCAACAGGCGGAGACGTATTTTGGGGGATTAAAGCAGGAGTCGGTGCGTTTGCTGAAGCGCAGAAGCCTTATTGTCAGATCGGTTTTAAAGGATCTGGTCAAGCTGGCTTTCTGGTATGGCATACCCTGGCTGCTCTTATGGGGAAGCGGCACATTGACCTTGATGGATTCACTGGCGGTGACGTCCATGGCAGTGATGCTGGCTGCGGTGATCCCTACGCCGGCGGGAATCGGTTCCGTTGAGGTATTCCTTGTGGCCTTCCTGGCAACGGTCACAGACATGGGACAGGCAGGCGCTGTTGCGCTGCTGTACCGGTTTGCCACCTTCCTTTTTCCCTTTGTGGTGGGGGGCATTACGGCAATTCTTTGGAGAAGAAGAAAGGAGTTATGAGAATGAACTTTTTGGACAAGGTCTTTCATTTGAAAGAACGGGGAACTGATGTCAAGACAGAGATATTGGCGGGGATTACAACCTTTATGACCATGGCTTATATCCTGGCGGTGAATCCCAATATTCTGGAGGCGTCCGGTATGGACCGGGGAGCGGTATTTACCGCCACGGCCCTGGCTTCGTTTCTGGCCACCTGCCTGATGGCGCTGCTGAGTAACTATCCCTTTGTGCTGGCGCCCGGCATGGGCCTGAATGCCTATTTTGCCTTTACCGTGGTAAAGGGCATGGGATATAGCTGGCAGATGGCGCTGGCGGCGGTATTTATTGAAGGTATTATTTTTATTATCCTGTCGCTGACCAAGGTGCGGGAGGCCATCTTCAATGCGATCCCCATGAACTTAAAGCATGCGGTGTCGGTGGGAATCGGCCTGTTTATCGCTTTTATCGGCCTGCAGAATGCGAAAATCGTGGTGGGTTCTTCCTCTACGCTGGTTACCATATTTTCCTTTACGACCTCTGCGAAGGAGGGGACCTTCCGCAGCGGAGGCATTACCGTGCTTCTGGCCCTGATCGGGATCGTGATTACGGCCATCCTCGTGGTAAAGAAGGTAAAGGGGAATATTTTATGGGGGATCCTGATTACCTGGGCGCTGGGCATTATCTGCCAGCTCACCGGGCTTTATGTACCCGACCCGGATCTCGGGGCGTTCAGTATGCTTCCGGATTTCAGTAATTGGGGAATTCCCAGTCTGATGCCAACCTTTATGAAGATGGATTTTTCCAAGGTGCTGACGCTGGATTTTGTGGTAATCATGTTTGCGTTCCTGTTTGTGGATATGTTTGATACCCTTGGAACTCTCATCGGCGTGGCTTCCAAGGCGGATATGCTGGACAAGGACGGCAAACTGCCAAGGATCCGCGGCGCGCTGCTGGCGGATGCTGTGGGAACTTCTGCAGGTGCCATGATGGGAACCTCTACCGTTACCACCTTTGTAGAGAGCGCTTCGGGCGTGGCAGAGGGCGGAAGAACCGGACTTACCGGCATTGTGTCGGCGATCCTTTTTGGACTGTCCCTGTTCCTGTCCCCGATCTTTCTGGCGATCCCCTCCTTCGCTACGGCTCCGGCCCTGGTAATCGTAGGATTTTTGATGCTGACGGCTGTCACGAAGATCGACTTTTCGGATTACACCGAGGCGATCCCGGCCTTTATCGCCATTATCGCAATGCCCTTTATGTACAGTATTTCCGAAGGAATCGCCATGGGCGTGATTTCTTACGTGATCTTGAAGCTGGTAAGCGGCAAGGCGAAGGATGTGACGGTTCTGATGTATGTGCTGGCGGTGTTGTTTATTGTGAAGTATATTCTGATCTAGCAGTAATATATGAAAAAAGGCATCCGGGCTGCGGCCTGGGTGTCTTTTTCTCTTTACGGATTCTATTTTTTAAAAAATCTCATTGACAACCAAAAAAAATTATGATATATCTAATGACAGGCATATATTTTGAATATCAAAATATATTAGTATCAAACTAAATTCAATCACAGAAAGGAACAATTACCATGTTAGAAAAAGTAAAAGAAATCATCGCAGACCAGTTAAGCATCGACGCAGAGGAGATTACCGAGGAGAGCAGCTTTAAGGACGATCTGAACGCGGATTCCCTGGATCTTTTTGAAATCGTAATGGCTTTTGAGGAGGAGTACGAGGTAGAGCTTCCCTCCGAGGACCTGGAGAAGATCAGCACGGTTGGAGATATTATTCAGTACCTGAAGGAGAAAGGCGTGGAAGAATAAATTTCATGAAAACGAGAGTAACCGAATTATTGGAAATCGAAGCGCCGATCCTTCAGGGCGGCATGGCCTGGGTGGCTGAGTACCATCTGGCGGCGGCGGTGTCGGAGGCCGGGGGGCTTGGCATCATCGGGGCAGGCGGAGCGCCGGCAGAATTTGTCCGGGAACAGATCCGAAAGACCAGGGAAGCCACAGACCGACCCTTTGGCGTGAACCTGATGCTGATGAACCCGGAGGCGGACGAGATTGCCCGTATCATCGCCGGGGAAGGCGTGAAGGTTGTGACCACGGGAGCCGGGAATCCTGGAAAATATATGAAGCTATGGAAGGAAGCCGGCGTAAAGGTGATTCCTGTGGTGGCCAGCGTGGCCATGGCCCGGATGATGGAGCGTGGCGGCGCAGACGCCGTTGTGGCCGAGGGTATGGAGAGCGGCGGACATATCGGCTCCATTACCACCATGGCGCTGGTGCCCCAGGTGGCGGATGCCGTAGAGATTCCTGTGATCGCGGCCGGGGGCATTGCGGACGGCCGGGGCTTTGCGGCGGCCTGTATGCTGGGCGCGGAGGCTGTGCAGATCGGCACCCGCTTTGTGGCGGCGGCGGAGAGCGTGGTACATAAGAATTACAAGGATATGGTAATCAAGGCAAAGGACATTGATTCCGCCGTTACCGGCATGTCTACCGGCCATCCGGTCCGCAGCATCCGCAACCAGATGACCAGGGAGTACCTGAGGCTGGAAAAAGAAGGCGTTGATTTCATGGAGCTGGAGCAGTTGACTTTAGGATCCCTCCGGAAAGCGGTGGTGGACGGGGATGTGAAAAACGGCACCGTCATGGCGGGGCAGATCGCCGGGCTTGTCCGCAAGGAACAGAGCTGCCGGGAAATCATCGCAGAGATTATGGAGCAGGCCGCGGGGCTTTTGCAGCAATAAGGAGACGCCCTGGGCGGACTTACATGTGTAAAACCGCACAAGAAGAAGGAGACACAGACATGAGCAGAACAGCATTTATTTTCCCGGGACAGGGCTCCCAGTATGTGGGCATGGGAAAGGAATTCTATGACGGCTTTGAGGAAGCAAGAGCGGTATACCGGCTGGCAGGGGAAGCATCCGGCCTGGATGTTGGGGCCCTCTGCTTTCAGGAGAACGATAAATTAAACATCACCGAGTATACCCAGATCGCCATGCTGGCCACCGAGGTGGCAATTTTAAAGGTGCTTGAGTCAAAAGGCGTCAAGGCGGAGATGACCGCCGGCTTAAGCCTGGGCGAATATGGGGCGCTGGCGGCAGCAAAGGTCATGGAGCTTAGGGACCTGTTTTATATGATCCGCAAACGGGGAATTTATATGCAAAACGCATACCCTGCGGGCGGTGCAATGACGGCTGTGCTGGGCCTTGAAAACGGCGTGGTGGAGCAGATCTGCCAGGAGACGGCAGGTGTGGTCAGCGTGGCCAATTACAACTGCCCCGGCCAGCTTGTAATCACCGGGGAAGAAACGGCTGTGGCAGCGGCGGCAGAAGCCTTAAAAGCCGCCGGAGCAAAGCGCTGCGTCCCCCTTACCGTCAGCGGCCCCTTTCATTCCAGGCTGCTTGCCGCAGCCGGCGAAAAGCTGGGAGCAGAGCTTGCGAAGGTTTCCATAAAAGACCCGGTAATCCCCTATATCAGCAATGTAAACGCCCAGGAGGTAACGGAGCGCGCGCCCGTCAGGGAGCTTTTAAAGCAGCAGGTTTCCAGCTCTGTGCGCTGGCAGCAGTCTGTGGAAAAAATGCTGGCGCTGGGGATCAACACCTTTGTGGAGATCGGCCCCGGAAAAACGTTAAGCGGTTTTCTAAAGCGCATTGACAGAAGTGCGAAATGCATCAATATCGACAAGCTTTCCGATCTGGAAAAAGCATTGGAGGAATTATCATGCTGACAGGAAAAATTGCAGTGGTGACAGGAGCCGGACGAGGCATCGGACGGGAAATCGCCCTGACGCTGGCGGCCCATGGGGCCACAGTGGTGGTAAATTATAACGGCTCCGGGGCGGCGGCCCAGGCGGTGGCGGAGGAAATCGCCGCAAAGGGCGGAAAGGCAGAGGCCATCCGGTGCGACGTCTCCGATTTTGCAGCCTGCGAGGCTTTTGCAAAACAGGTTCTGGAGAAATATAAGAGAATCGATATCCTGGTGAACAATGCAGGCGTCACCCGGGATAACATCATTATGCGGATGACCGAGGCCGATTATGACCAGGTGCTGGACACCAACCTGAAAGGGGCATTCCACATGATCCGGCATTTTTCCCGCAGCTTTTTAAAGCAGAAAAGCGGCAAGATTATTAATATTTCCTCCGTCAGCGGGGTGGCCGGAAACGCCGGCCAGTCCAACTATTCCGCCTCCAAGGCGGGGCTGATTGGCCTTACCAAAAGCGTGGCAAGGGAGCTGGCCAGCCGGAACGTCCAGGTAAATGCGGTTGCGCCGGGCTTTATCGATACAGATATGACACGGAAGATGACGGAGGAAGCAAGAGAGAAGCTCTGCGGGCAGATTCCCATGGGAAAGATCGGAACCACAAGGCAGATTGCCGACGCGGTGCTGTTTCTGGCGGGCGGCGGCTCGGATTATATCACCGGCCAGGTGTTGTGCGTAGACGGCGGTATGTGTATGTAACCGCCGGCCGGGTGTTGTGCGCAGACGGCGGTATGTGTATGTAACCGCCGGTCTGCGGGGAATAGCCAAGAAAGCATCTGCAGGATGGCGGCTTCATGCGGCAGAAAGGAATGAGTTGGATGATGAAAAAACGAGTAGTAGTGACGGGGATGGGGGCCATCACTCCCATCGGAAACAGCGTGGAAGCATTTTGGGACAGCGTAAAGCAGGGAAAAACCGGCTTCGCTCCCATTACAGCTTTTGATACCACCGATTATAAATGCAAACTGGCTGCGGAGGTAAAGGATTTTGACGCCGCGGAATTTATGGATAAAAAGGCGGCCCGGCGGATGGAGCGTTTTTCCCAGTTTGCCGTGGCTGCGGCCAGGGAAGCCATGGAGGATGCCGGGATCGATATGGCAAAAGAGGATCCCTACCGGGCTGGGTGCGCCGTGGGCAGCGGCATCGGAAGCCTCCAGTCCATGGAAAAGGAGCATGCAAGGCTGATGGAAAAAGGCCCCTCCCGGGTGGCGCCCCTGTTTGTGCCCCTGATGATTTCCAATATGGCGGCAGGAAATGTCAGCATTGCGTTCCAGTTAAAAGGAAAGAGCATCAATGTTGTGACGGCCTGCGCCACCGGAACCAACTCCATCGGCGAGGCATTCCGCACCATCCAGTACGGCGATGCGGATATAATGGTGGCAGGCGGAACGGAAAGCGCCATTTCGCCTCTGGGAATCGCAGGCTTTACCTCCCTGACGGCATTGTCCCCCTGCGAGGATCCCGCCCGTTGCTCTATTCCCTTTGACAAGGACAGAAGCGGATTTGTCATGGGAGAGGGAGCAGGCATTGTGGTATTAGAGGAGCTGGAGCATGCAAAAGCCCGGGGGGCCCGTATTTACGCGGAGGTCGTAGGATATGGCTGTTCCTCGGACGCCTACCACATCACCTCCCCGGCGGAGGACGGCGCGGGAGCTGCCGCCGCCATGGGAAACGCGGTGAAGGATGCCGGGATCGACGGGACGGAAGTTACCTACATCAACGCCCATGGAACCAGCACCCATCACAACGATTTATTCGAAACACGGGCCATCAAGCTGGCCTTTGGGGAGCATGCCAGGGATATGAAAATCAATTCCACAAAATCCATGATCGGCCATCTCTTAGGCGCGGCCGGGGCTGTGGAATTCATCACCTGCGTTAAGGAGCTTCAGGAGGGCTACATCCATCCCACCGTCGGGCTTCGGGAGACAGAGGAAGAACTGGATCTTGATTACTGCCGGGAAAGCTGCAGCGGGAGCTTTTCTTACGCCCTCAGCAACTCCCTGGGCTTTGGCGGACACAATGCAAGTATTTTGATCCGGAGCTATACCGGATAAGAAGGATTTCATCCGGAAGTGCACCGGGTAAAAAGGAGAGGCCATGTCAGTATATACAGCGAAGGAAATTATGGAGATCATTCCCCACCGGCATCCCTTCCTGCTGATCGATACCATCGAGGAGCTGGATCCGGGAACGCGGGCGCTGGGGAAAAAATGTGTTAGTTTTAACGAACCTTATTTTGCCGGACATTTTCCAGGCAATCCGGTGATGCCGGGAGTCCTGATCATCGAGGCCCTGGCCCAGGTGGGCGCGGTGGCCATCCTGGATCTTCCGGAGTGGAAGGGAAAAACGGCGTATTTTGTGGGCATCGACAAGGCGCGTTTTAAGCAGAAGGTACATCCGGGGGATGTGCTGCTGCTGGAGATGAAGATTGTAAAAGTAAAAGGCCCCATCGGTGTGGGCGAGGCTGTGGCCACCGTAGCGGGCAAGGTGGTGTGCAAGGCAGAATTGACGTTTGCCATCGGCTGAGAAAACAAAATGGACGCCGCTATCGGCTGAGAAAACGAAATGGACGCCGCCGTCGGCTGAGCGGGAAGCTGGAGCGCAGGACAATGTAGGAGGTGCAGATATGGGCAGATTGGAATATATCCGGTTTCAACGAAAATTTCCGGAGAATTTGACGGAATCCAATAAAAAATTGGACTGGAAGCTGAAAAAGAAGGCGAAGGAAGCCAGGGAGGAGCAGATCCGGGCAGAAAAGCAGCAGGAAAAAGCGGAGGACAGAAGTCTGGTGAAATGTCCCAAATGCGGAAAAATGGTGGAGCGGGCCCTGGTTGTCAAGAAAAAATATGTCTGTTACGAATGCGGCGGCTATTTCCGTGTGAAAACCAACAACCGCATTAAAATGGTGGCGGATCCCAAGAGCTTCGAACCCTGGTTCGAGGATATGGAGGTCAGTAATCCTCTGGATTATGAGGGTTATGAGGATAAGCTGGCGGGGGCAAGAGATAAAACCGGCTTAAAAGAGGCCGTTACCGTGGGACGCTGTAAGGTCTATGGCAACGACATTGTCCTCGGCGTCTGCGATTCCCGCTTTCTGATGGCCAGCATGGGCCATGTGGTGGGCGAGAAGATTACGATGGCCATCGAGCGGGCTACCCAGCTTGGACTTCCGGTATTCCTGTTCTGCTGCTCCGGCGGCGCACGGATGCAGGAAGGGATCGTTTCCCTAATGCAGATGGCGAAAACCTCCGCAGCCATCAAGAAGCATGGCGACGCGGGGCTGTTGTACTGCTCCATCCTGACAGATCCTACCACCGGCGGCGTGACCGCCAGCTTTGCCATGCTGGGAGACGTGATTATGGCGGAGCCGGGGGCGCTGGTGGGATTCGCAGGCCCCAGGGTGATCCGCCAGACCATCGGACAGGAGCTGCCGGAGGGCTTCCAGACGGCGGAATTTCTGGTGGAGCACGGCTTTGCCGACGGCATTGTGAAGCGGGAAAATCTAAAGAAGACCATCCATTTTCTGATCAAATCCCATCAGGGCGCAGGGAAAAACAGCTACGCTGATTTTCAGGAGGAAACGGGCTTTCATTTTGAACCCAGCGAGCTTTTGAAGGAGCAGATGGTTTATTCCAGGCCCCGCAGCGCCTGGGAAAAGGTGCGTGCCGTGCGCCAGGTGGAGCGCCCGGCGGCCACCGATTACATGAATCATATTTTTGACGTGTTTGTGGAGGCCCACGGCGACCGGGCCTACCGGGACGACAAGGCGCTGATCGGCGGTATTGCCTTTCTGGAGGGACAGCCGGTTACGGTGATCGCGGATCTGAAGGGAAAGAACCTGCAGGAGTGCCAGGAGCGCAACTTTGGCATGCCTCTGCCGGAAGGGTACCGCAAGGCATTGCGTCTGATGAAGCAGGCGGAAAAATTCAACCGTCCCATAATCAGCTTTGTCAATACTTCCGGGGCTTTCTGCGGAATTGAAGCGGAGGAGCGGGGCCAGGGAGAGGCCATCGCCAGGAACCTTATGGAAATGGCGGGCTTAAAGGTTCCGGTGCTGTGTATTCTCATTGGGGAAGGCGGCAGCGGCGGCGCTCTGGCAACAGCAGTGGGCAATGAGGTCTGGATGATGGAGAACGCTACCTATTCCATCCTTTCCCCGGAGGGCTTTGCATCGATTTTGTGGAAGGATGCCGGCAGGGCCCAGGAGGCCAGCGAGGTCATGAACATTACGGCCCAGGATTTGAAGCGGCTGGGCGTGATCGAGCGGATTATACCGGAATTTGGCGGGGCGGATGAGAACACCACAGAAGCCATTGCCGGATTTATGAAGGAGCATATCCGGGAATTTTTACAGAAATATACTGGGAAAACCGGGGAGGAAATTGCCCAGGAACGCTATGAACGGTTCCGGAATTTTTAGGAAATCATAATTGAAATAAATTAAGTTTAGATATAATAAATGAAATTAGACGAGAAATTGGGGAAACGGAGGAGTATGCAGCATGACGATCAGAATTAGCGGTACGGGAAGCGCGCTGCCCAAAAGGGCAGTGACAAATCAGGAGCTCTCAGAGCTTGTGGATACCTCCGATCAGTCGATCCGGGAGCGGACCGGGATTGGGGAACGCCGGATTTCCACAGGGGATACGGTGGCTTCCCTGGCGGCATCAGCCTGCACCCAGGCGCTTGAAATGGCGGGAAAGACGGCGGAGGATGTGGATCTGATCCTGGTGGCAACCTGTTCTCCGGAGCTTTTACTGCCCTGCTGTGCCTGCCAGGTGCAGAACAGCATCGGGGCCTTTCGTGCGGCTGCGTTCGATTTAAACGCCGCCTGTGCCGGGTTTTTATTTGCCATGGACACGGCGTATGCCTACCTGCAGGCAGGGCTTTATAAAAATGCGCTGGTTGTGGGAAGCGAGGTGCTTTCCAAGCTGGTGGACTGGAGCGACCGCAGTACCTGCGTGCTGTTTGGGGACGGCGCAGGGGCAGTCTATCTGGAAGCAGAGCCGGGGGAAATCGTCTGTGAAAACGGGCGCAGGGCCGGGATCGAAGCAATCCTCCAGGGAGCCGACGGCGCCAAGGGAGAGGTTTTATCCTGCCGGGAGCGTCCGCTGGGCAATCCTTTTTTGCAGGAGCAGCAGGCCTTTGACCCTTACGTCCATATGGACGGTCGTGCGGTATACAAGTTTGCCACCAGACAGGTTCCGGACTGCATTGCCGCGGCCCTTTCCCAGGCAGGCCTTGCGGTGGAGGATGTGGATCTGTTTCTGCTTCACCAGGCCAATGAGCGGATTATTGCGTCTGCGGCCAAGCGGCTGAAGGCGGAGCTTGATAAGTTTCCGATGAATCTGCAGCGGGTGGGCAATATGTCCTCCGCCACCATCCCGGTGCTTCTGGATGAGCTTAACCGGGAGGGGCGCATCCAGAAGGGCGACCGGCTGGTGCTGTCTGGCTTCGGGGCGGGGCTGACGTACGGGGCCACGGTGCTGGTGTGGGGCTGAGCCATGGGGCTACGGTGCTGGTGTGGGGATAAGCGGCAGGTTCCGGTACAGAATGCAATTTCATATTACTTTTCTTGAATAATGGCAGGGCATGTGGTAAACTACATCGTAGTTGAATGAAATGTGAACCAGGATGACGCAACCAGCGTAACGAAGGAGACGAGGAAAGGTGACAAAAAATAATACCCGGGATATGACAGAAGGCCGTCCCCTGAAATTGATCTGGCAGTTTGCCATACCGCTGATTTTTGGAAATCTGTTCCAGCAGCTCTATAATATGGTAGATACGGTGATTGTAGGGCGGGCGCTGGGCTTAAATGCTTTGACGGCGGTGGGGGCCACGGGGCCGGTGAATTTCCTGATTATCGGATTTGCCCTGGGAACCTGCAATGGACTTGCCATCCCGGTAGCCCGGCAGTTTGGGGCGAAGCGCTATGACAGCATGCGTTCTTATGTAATGAATGCGGCATATCTGTCCATTGGGCTTGCGGTGGTGCTGACGCTTCTGACCACCCTTCTTTGTGATAACATTCTTACCTGGATGAAGACGCCGGAGGAGATTTTTCAGGGATCCTACGATTACTTTTTTGTAATCTGTCTGGGGATTCCTTTTACAATTTTATATAACACTGCATCCGGAATTATCCGGGCGTTGGGAGATTCTAAGACGCCTTTTTATTTCCTGGTGTTATCCACGTTTTTGAACATTGGCCTGGACTGTTTGTTTATTCTGGGATTCCATATGGGGATTGCAGGGGCGGCGTGGGCTACAATCACGGCCCAGGCGGCGGCCGGGATTCTCTGTTTCCTCTATATGCGCAGAACCTACGAGGTGCTGCGTTCCAGGAAGGAGGAGCGCAGGATGCGCGGAAGATACCTGGGAGAACTGGCGTGGACGGCTTTTCCCATGGGCCTGCAGTTTTCCGTGACGGCCATTGGAAGCATTATGCTGCAGAGCGCCGTGAACGGCCTGGATGTGCTGTATGTTTCCGCATTTGCGGCAGGAGCCAAGGTCAAGCAGCTTGCCATGTGCCCCTTTGAGGCATTGGCTTCTGCCAGCGCCACCTTCGGCAGCCAGAATCTGGGCGCCGGGAAGATTGACCGGATCAGAAAGGGGCTTTACAGCGGGATTCTGATTGGGATCATTTATGCGGTGTTGATCGGGATTGTGCTGGTTACGGCGGGCTCCGTGATCGCCTGGATGTTCGTGGACCGAAGCGAGACGGCCGTTCTGGCAGAGGTGCAGCATTATATGACGTGGCTGGGGGTATTTTTCTGGATGCTTGCGATTTTGAATTGTACCAGAATGACCATCCAGGGGCTGGGGTACAGCGGGATCGCTGTGTTTGCCGGAGTCAGTGAGCTGACTGCCCGGGGCGTGGCGTCCCTGCTCCTGGTGCCCCGGCTGGGATATACCGGCGTCTGTATGGCGGATCCGCTGGCATGGGTGGCGGCAATTATCATTGTGGCGCCGGTGTTTGCGGTGATTATCCGGAAGCTGGGGAGGAGAACGGCGGGATAGAGGTGCTCTTGTTAATTTTTTTTATTTATGATAAGCTAACATTATCACCACGCCCCTACCGCCATCGTAAGCTCCCCCCTGGCTACGCAGCGTTCCCCGGTATAAGCCCGCGCCCGGCAGACATGCATCTGCCCGGAAGCCACCTTCAGGGTGACCTCCCCGCGGAGGGTATCGCCAGGATGGACCGGGTGCAGGAAGCGCATCTGGTTTACCTCGAACAAGATGGGCAGGCAACCCTTATGTTCCGGCAGGGACAGGAGCATAATCCCGGCGGCCTGGGCCATTATTTCCGTCAGATATATGCCCGGCAGCAATGCCAGGCGCGGAAAATGACCTACAAAAATATCCCATTCCGGGTCGATATACGTCTGTGTACAGACCGATTGCCCGGGAATCAGCGCCGATGCGCTGTCGATGAGCAGCATGGGCGGCCGGTGGGGCAGAATCGATAAAATTTCATCATAGGAGAGCGTCATAACAATTCCTTTCGTGGCAGAACGATAAAGTACTGCTGATATCGTATCGCATTCACCACAGGAATTCAACCGGAAATCAAACACAAGGAGGAAGTTACCGTGACAAATTTAGAACGTTACCACAAGATTTTAAAGACAAACCTGGGAGCCGTAGAGGCGGATTTCAACGATGAGGTAATGAGATACAATCATTATAAAAAATGGGAGTCCGTCCGGCATATGGATATCATTGCCGACCTGGAGGAGGCTTTCGATCTTTCCTTCGACGTGCTGGATATCACATCCTTCAACACCTACAGCAAAGGAATCGAGATCCTGGAAAAACTGGGAGTCGATATGCAGGCATAGGGAAGCAGGTGCAGAATAAGGTATGATTTTTGCGATTGATAAAAAAAACAGTGCGCACACAGCCCTGTACACGGCGGACCAGGAGATGAGCTACGGGGAACTGACAGAAGCCGTCAGCCGGTTTGAGACGCATCTGAATGGAAGGAATCTGGCATTCTGTCTGTGCAAAAATACGATGGCAGCGGTGATCGGGTATCTTGGGATTTTGGACCAGGGATCCGTGCCGCTGCTTTTGGATGAACAGATGGAAGAAGAACAGATCAAAAAGCTGTATGACATCTATGCGCCCGGAATACTCTGGCTGCCGGAGGAGAAGGCTGACCGGTGGCAGAGGGTGCTGCCGGGCAGAATCCGGTATCGGGACCGCGGTTATGTGCTGCTGGAGCCGGACACAGCGCCGCAGGTGGAACTGCACGAGGATCTGGCCCTGCTTCTGACCACATCGGGCAGTACAGGCAGCCCCAAGCTGGTGCGTCTCAGCCGGGAAAATATCTGTTCCAATGCGGCCTCCATCCTGGAATATCTGGAAATTACAGAGAAAGAACGGGCCATCACTACGCTGCCCATGCATTACACCTACGGGCTGTCGGTGCTCCACAGCCATCTTCTGGCCGGGGCAGGGATTATTTTGACAGAACAGAGCGTGGTGCAGGAAGACTTCTGGCGGCTTCTGGCAGACCGGAAAGCCACCAGCCTCTCCGGCGTGCCCTACACCTATCAATTGCTGAACCGGCTCCGGCTCTTTGAGGAGCAGGAGGATCCGGCCGGGGCCGCAGGTCTTTATGGGAACGCATATCGTTCCTTGAGAACCCTCACCCAGGCCGGAGGCAAACTGCCGGAAGAGTTGCAGAAAAAAGCCGCTCTATGGTCAAAGAAGCGGCAAATACGATTCTTCATCATGTATGGTCAGACGGAGGCCACGGCCCGGATGGGGTATCTTCCGGCAGAATCCTGCTTAGACAAGACCGGAAGCCTGGGCATTGCAATTCCCGGCGGCCGCTTCTGGCTGGCAGATGAATTACATCAGGAGATCCATAAGCCCGGGGTGGCCGGAGAGCTCTATTATCAAGGGCCCAACGTATCCCTCGGCTATGCCCGGCGCAGGGAGGATCTTGCCCGGGGAGACGAGCGTGGCGGGATTCTGGCAACCGGGGATCTGGCGCAGTTTGACGAGGACGGATATTTTTACATTGTCGGCAGGAAATCACGGTTTGTCAAGCTGTACGGGCGGCGCATCGGCCTGGATTCCTGCGAAAAAATCCTAGCAGACGCCTGGGGGCAGGAGGAAGCGGCAGAATTTGTCTGCGTCGGAAGCGACAGCAAAATCCAGGTGGCATGCACCCAGCAGCAGGCGGCAGAATGGGCCGTCCCCTGGCTGACGGAGCATCTGGACCTGCCGCGGAAGGCCGTGGAAGGCCTGTGGCTGCCCCAGATCCCCAGGAATCACCAGGGAAAAACCGATTACCATAGAATAGAAGCATTATACCTTGAAAAAAAAGAAAGGCATACAAGATGATTATAAAAAGAATCAGTTTCCTTCTGGGCATCCTCTGCCTGGGTTATTTTATAGTGTACGGAGCATTTACCGGACTGACCAACACCTTCACCTATGTCTGGCTCCTAATGGGAATCTGCTTCCTTCTGCTCTCTGTTTTTTATAAAACCATAAAAAGAGGGATCCGGATTCTGCCAAAATGGGTGAAGATTCCGGCGGCAATTATTGCGGGTATTTGCATTTTTGCAGTTCTTGTGGCGGAAATATTATGTATTACCAGCGGTATAAAAGCGCCACAACCAGGTGCGGACTACGTGATTGTCCTGGGCGCCCAGGTCCGGGGCAGGACGCCCTCCTACAATCTGGCAAGGCGGTTGGATGTGGCGTACGATTACCTTATGGAGAATCCGGAGACCATTGCGATTCTATCCGGAGGGAAAGGACCAGGCGAAGATATTTCCGAGGCCCAGGCCATGGCAGAATATCTCCAGGAAAAAGGGATCCCTCCGGAGCGCATGATCCTGGAGGATCAGTCCACCAATACCGACGAAAATATCCGGTTTTCCCGCGAAATTATAGGCTCCCAGGAGGCGTCGGTGGTGCTGGCAACCAACCGCTTCCATGTGTTCCGCAGCATTGGAATCGCCAAAAAGCAGGGGCTTCAAAAAGTGGAAGGATTAGGAGCTGGAATTATGTGGTTTACCGTGCCGAACCTCTATTTACGGGAAGCCATCGCAATTTTGAAGTACGCGGTCTGCGGACAGATTTAAGCTATAAAAAGATCTGGCCGGTAAGCCGATAAAGATTTTAGAAATATTAAATTTCCAGGTTGAAGTGAACATCAATTTGGTATATAATCTCAGATAAGAGAGTTTGTTGTGCAACATCACGATAATCAAGTAGAGGTAAAATATCAAGTAAGGAGTAATCGATGATGAGAGAAGAAAGGAAGAAGGAGAACCGCAAGGAGAGATCTCCGCAATCCAGAAGGCATCCGATCCGGCAGCAGTTGGCCGGTGGACTGCTCTGCATCTGCCTGGTGGCAGCATCCATGCCCCTTGAGTATTACGGCTTTCCGGCAATGACGGCCCAGGCGGAGGAAGGCCTTGGGGAGAACGCCCAGCTTCCGGATACGGATGCTCCCGATACACTGGGAGAGTTTCCGGCAGGAGAAGGTACGGAGGAGACGCCGGAGGTTGCAGGAGAGGATCCCACAGAGGGAGGAACCCCGGGGACACCGGGAGACCAGGAGGATCCCGCGGACAAGGACGCCACAGAGACTCCGGAGACAACAGGAGAAGAAGGGCAGGATCCCACGGATCAGGACGCCACAGAGACTCCGGAGACAACGGGAGAAGAAGGGCAGCATCCCATAGAACAGGAGAAGAATCCTGCAGAACAGGAGAAGGACCCCGCAGACGGGGAGACCATAGAGATACCGGTATCGGGAGATTCCACAGACGCGCCGGATGATAAAAAACCGGGAACGGCGGAAGCAGACGTAACGATTACCCCGGATGATGCAGCGGCGCCCGGAGGGGACAAGACAGATGCGTCCGGTACCGGGAACCCGGACGGAGACCAGTTGGATGTGTCTCTGGATGGAACGGCACAGACGCCCGGAGGGGACGGAGCCGGAGCTTCGGGAAGTACAGACAACGCTCCCGAAACGCCTGCGGAGAACGGAACTCCTTCCACGAAGGCAGACGGGGATGCTTCCTATGAAGTGATCTTTTATTCCGGAAAAGCAGGCCAGGGGAACAAGCTGGCAGTTACTACCGGCTCCACATTTCCGGCGCTGAATCCCATGGAGGAAGAAGGCTGGACGGCTGTGGGCTGGGTCACCGATTCCCATGGTAGTAGCAGCGGGAAGATTTATAAGCCGGGTGATCCAATTCCGGCCGGTTCACAGAGCTACTATTACGGAATATATGAAAAGCCGGTTACGATTACCTATAATGGGATTATAACCCGTTCGGCGGACGATACGGTACAGACAGAACAGAAGACCAAGAAGGCGATTGTACATGCCGGGGGCATTGGTTACCGGTATGCCGAATTCAAAGCAAAGAGCCAGGCCGGTACGGCAGAATATACCTTCCTGGGCTGGGACAAGAATCCGGACAGCGCCGCTGCCGAGTACACGGTGGGAAGCACAATCAGCACCGGCAGCGACCTGGTATTATATGCAATATATGGAAAAAACACTGAGATCAGTTTTTATGACGGCGACGGAACCTCCAAGACAGTGACTGCCTATATCAATACGAAAAGCAATCAGGGTGTCGTCAGGGCGCCGGAGCTGATGCCCATGGCCGGGTGGAGGGCCTTAGGCTGGGCCACCGGCGCCAATGAATATGACAAGTTCTATACGGCAGGCCAGGAGATCCCCATCAGCGAAAGCACAGAGTGCTACAGCGTTTATGAGCAGGATGTTACAATCTCCTATGACGTTAATACGGAGAATGGTCCCGAGGCGCCGGGAGAGATGACAAGCGCCCGCCGGGCCAATGTCCACGGAGACGTTACATACCGGGATGCGCAATTCCTGCTCCCGTCCCTGCCGGAGAATGCCGGGTATACCTTTGTGGACTGGAACACCCAGCCGGATGGAGAAGGAACAACCTGCAAGGGCTATGGTTCCTTTGCGGCCGACACCATCCTGTATGCGCAGTGGGAGGATCAGACGCCGCCGGTCTTAGGCGAAGCGTCCTACGGCCCGGGCTACCAGGGATTTTTCCACTGGATCATCCGCAAGAAGGGATTGACCGTTACCATTCCGGTAAGCGATGAAGGAAGCGGCGTGGACCAGGCATTCTATACGCTGCTGCCGGAGAACGGAACCGCCAAAAAGGGAACTGCCCAGCTTTCGGAAGCAGAGGGCGGGCAAGCCACGAATGTACGCGTTTTGAGGCAGTACAACCAGATGGTGATCCAATTTACCATAGATGAGGATTTCAAGGGCGCCGTGCTGGTGTCCAGTACCGATAAAGCCGGGAATGCTTCGGCAGAGAAGCGGCTCACCGCCGAAGGCGGCGGAGTGATTGTGGAGGACAATGCACCGGAGATTACCTTCGCTGCCGTCAGCGACAAGACCGCCAACGGAACCGCATCCATCGACGTAACGGTGACAGATGCGGCAGGAGAGCGTATTTCCGGCGGATTGGCCGGCATTTCCTACCAGATCGATGAGAACGGTCAGGTGGATCTGCCCAGGGAAACCTTCAACGGTGGAATCGTAGAGACCCATACCTTTACCGCACAGATATCCGGCGAGGGCCGTCATACCCTGTGGGTGTCAGCCGTGGATAATGCCGGAAACGAAAGCTCCAGGCGCGTGACGGTGAATCTGACCAGGCCGCAGGTGCCGGATGACGGCAATAACGGAGATAACGGCAACGATAACAACGGTAACAATAATGGCAATAATACCGGGAACGGAGATTCCAATACCGGAAATGGCAATACCGGCAACGGGAATAACGGTTCGGGTTCCGATGGGAACGGGAGCGGCAACAACGGAAGCGGAAGTAACGGAAGCGGAACCAGCGGGTCCGGAAGTAACGGAAGCGGGACTGGCGGAAGCGGAACGGGCGGCTCCGGAAATAACGGAAGCGGCGGAAGCGGAACCGGCGGCTCCGGAAGTAACGGAACCGGAAGCGGGACCGGCGGAACCGGGAATAACGGAACCGGCAGCGGAACACCGAAGACCGGAGAATTCCCCCATATAGAGATCTATGCCACACTTGCCATGATCGCGGGCTTCTCTTATCTGCTTCTGTATTTTGAAACCGGTAAGAATGGCATGACAGAGGAGAAGAAGGAGGAACTGGTGTCCGGCCTGATCCGTTGGGCGAAGAAAGGATTTTTTCACAAGCTTCTGGCCCTGGCAGCTATTTTCCTGCTGCTGACTTACTACCATAGTATCGGGAAACGGACCGAATACGGATTGTCGGAGACACTCCGCGAGGTAAGCAGAGGATAATCGTACATAACAAGCCCTGTGAGATTTCTGGAAACATTTTCCCACAAGAAATCCACAGGGCTGTTTTCAATAAAAAACTCATTTTTCACATAAAGAGGTAGTTTGCAGGATACCCTAAGTGATAAAATGAAAGGTAATGCAGTGTTTGAATTCTCGAAAATGGGGATATGCGCTGGGTTTTCAGATATGATCTATAACTAGAATTTTAAAAGGTGGAATATCACAATGCCCAAGGTTCAGGAAAAAGTACTGCGAATACAGATGCTTGGAGAATTTGCCATGTACTATGGCGACGAAGCAATTACACTGAAGAAAATAGGAAGCTCCAAATCTGTCCGTCTTCTCCAGATGCTTCTTTTATCCCTGAAGACCGGTATTTCAAAGCCGGAGCTTTTGGATAATCTATACGGTTGGAACGAGAGAATGGATGTAGCCAACCGGAATAAAAACCTTAATAATCTGATTTACCGCCTCAAGAGCCAGCTGGCGGCCTGCGGACTTCCGGAGGATGCCTATGTGGAGATCTGCGGCGGGATCTGCAGCTTTAAGTGCAGCATACCGGTGGAGCTGGATACCCAGCAGTTCGAAGAAGCGCTGGAGAAAGCCAATCGCTGCAGCGGCGAGGAACGCATCCGTTTGCTGCGCAGAGCCAACGAGATGTATCGCGGGGAACTGCTGCCGGCCAACCAGTCGGAGCCGTGGTTTTTCCAGAAAAGCAATTACTTCAAGGAACTGTACCTTCAGACCATCCGGGAACTGGAGGAAGAATTTCAGAGGAAAAAGGATTACAAAAACCGGACGATGCTGTATGCCCGGGCAGTGGCGATCTATCCCTTCGACAACTGGCAGGTACGCCAGATCCGCTGCTGTCTGGAGATGTACCATTACGACGAGGCAATGGATATTTACAACAATACCATGGAGCTGTACGCCAGAGAACTGGGCAGCCCGCCCATCGCAGAGCTGCAGGAATGCTTTGAGGGTCTGGACCTGTCCGGCGGCTGTCATGGAAAAGACCTGAAGGATCTGAATAGCTGGAAGAACATGGACAGGGTCTTTATGGAAAGCAAGGAGGACATTAAGCGGGAGATTTTCCAGAAAAATAATATGAGAGGCGCTTATTACTGCGCGTATCCCAGCTTTGTCGACTACTGCCGGCTGATCGCAAGGGCCAAGGTGCGCAGTGAATTTGAGGCCGTGCTGATGTTTCTCACCTTAAGCTCCAAAGAGAAACGGAATATTCAGAAGAAGATCGACCTCCAGGAGCAGATGGAATTGTTAAAAACAGTGATTGGCGACTCCCTGCGGGCCGGCGACGCCTACACCCGCTATGGCAACCGGCATTTTATCCTGATGCTGGTCAAGGCGGAGGAAGAATACTGCAGCGACATTTTCCGGCGGATTGAGATGAACTACATCAAGGTGTCGGGGAAGGCAGATCTGTGGTATTGCGCCGATATGACCCAGAGGCTGGATGAGGCTATTATATAGGAGATTTCAGATACAGTGAGAAAAAGTCCGGGGCAGGGGCTTTTTCTCATTTCCCTTTTATAGGAAAATAAAAGTAAGTGTTTGCTATAAATAAAACACAAAAATTCGCGAAACGCGAACTTGGTACGCAAAATGAGGAAAACATGTACGCAAATCGAGAATTCTACTAAAATGAAGTAGAAGGAGGGATTTGTATGGGTTTTGGTGAAAGAATACGGTATTTATTGAAACTGCGTGGGATCAGCCAGAGAGAACTTTCGCAAGAGCTGTTTATGGCCCGAAGTACTCTGAACGGATATATTCAGGAAAGCCGCCAGCCGAGTTATGAAACTTTGATTCAGATTGCGGAATATTTTAATGTGACGACGGATTATCTGCTGGGCGTCACGGACTGCCCCTACCGGGCCGAGGAGCTGCTGACTGCCGAGCCGGGGCGGAAGGCGGGCTTATACCGGCATCTTGACCGGGACAAGCAGGATCTGGTGACGGAGAAGATTGAGTTCTATCAGAAGCCGGATAAAAAGAAGGGAGGGCGTCCGTTGCGGCGGGGGCCGGGAGAATCCTCGAAAACAGAATAACAGTTTATCATGGAGCCATGCCTGGTGCGTTCTGCATCCTGCATGGCTCCATTTGCGTTCCAATCAAATGCGCCCGATTTTCCGGGCTTTCAAGCGACAAAAAAAATTATTTTTTTATACCTGAGAGGGAAAAGCGGTAGTTTGCGGGATAGACTGACTGGTACAATGTAAGAGAATAACCAGAGCATCTTAAATTGAGGAAAATTTTGGATGTTCTTAATGTAATGTATACAATTTCACATCAATGTGCGGCAAATGAAGGCTATGCATTACATATGCAACAAAACGAAATTGTAACACGGAAGGCTGACGGAAGGGTGTCGCAGAAGCAGCGCAAAATCGTGGGGAGAGTGATGAATATGCGCGAGAGTCAGGAGTCGTTGATGTGTCCGCCAGACATGTCGACCCATTGTCATTTGCCATCAGTGCCAAGGGGATGACCGCCCACCAGATGGCGTGCACAGCGCAAAGTGTGCAGTAGACATTTGGCAAACTATCGGAAACGGTAGGACGCAAAGTCATAGGGACTAACGTCTTTTCAGACTATGTCAGCCTGACTGCTAATTCAATTAGCAAACCGTTGGAAACGGCGGGACGCAAAGCTACGGGGACTAAGGTCTTTTGGACTACGTCAGCCCGGCTGCTAATTCAATTAGCAACCCGTTGGAAACGGCGGGACGCAA
>CATJBQ010000199.1 GCA_949738465.1 uncultured Lachnospiraceae bacterium | reverse complement strand
ATTTGTGTGCTCATTTGCATATTCCCCTTTCAAGTAAGAATTTCTTACTTATATTATGCCATAATATAAAAAAATATGCAAGAAAAATTGAACTAACAAAACGTATTCTGCCAATGATAAAAAAAGAATAATTATGGGCGGATAGTTAATGTTGGTTCAATAGGCTCATTTTATTTGTTTCTATCCGCATCACCTCTCTGTATATCGGATTAATTTTACAAAATCATCCTCACCATCTCCGCCAGCCGTCCCTCCAATTGATGGTATTGTTGCGCTTTCTGATACCCATTCAGGGCGATCTGCGTCCGTTCCGCCTCGTGAGACAGATAGTACTGGCATTTTTCCAACAATTCCTCCTGGCTGGAATAGGTTTCCAGGTCAGTTCCAATCTCAAAATATTCCGGAATCTCACTCTGATAATTCGTCAGTACAAATCCGCCGCAGGCCAGGATATCCCAGATCCGCAGCGGAAGCGCTGTTTTGATAGATTTAGCCGTCATATTCAAGTTGATCCTGCTAAGCCGGAAGATTTTAGGCATTTCGGAATGGGTATGGGCAAGTCCCCGGTTATGGATCCGGGGCAGAGCAGTCGTATCACTTCCTGTATACAGCTCCACAGGAAAACGCTCCGATAAAGCCTTTAAGAGCCGTAAACGTTCCTGTTCCGTGACCTTGGTGCTCAGATACAGATCTGCCACCAAGGCCTGCTCATTTTTCTCATATTTTTCAGGAAACTGATAGAAGCCCGGAAGATATTTTTTAAATTCCTCCACAAGGCTGTCTGTCATCAGCTCCCGGATAAAATTGCAGCCATATATTCTCAACTGTGCATTTATAATCCCGTCCAGATATCCGCGGAAATAATCGGGGGGATCCTGAAGCTTATTGTAAGGGCATTTTTCAGAGTACAGGGATCCGACAAAGGAAATATCACAGCCGTATTTATCCTGGTCCTTCTGGGTAATGCCATCACAGATCAAAGTCATAGTGGTCACATCTGAAGCCAGAGGAAGGTGGAAGATACAGTCCGGATTCTTTGGCGCAAATTCCTCGTACAGTGCGTAATCGAAGAGAAAGATACGATTCCATGGATGATAGATGGAATCGGAATACAGCTCCAAAACCGGGCTGTCCACAATCCAGCAGGCATAAGGGGTTTTGAAAATATTACAAACGTCGGCAATGACAGGGAAAAAGTTGATGCTGAATACGAAGTGGAAAGAGCGTTCCTTCATAGGAGCGCTGACCAACAGAAGCTGTTCCTTTGGCGTCAGCTCCTTATTCTGCATCTCCTCTGTGATCTCGGTAATCTGATGTCCCTGGCGTGTCCATGCACCGATGATCGCCGGTTCATAAATACTGTTATAACGGTAAAATAAAATATTCATGCTGCTATGCCTTTCCTGATAATACGTATTATATAGAAAAATCTGCAATGACCTGATTTCGGTAAATGGGATCCGTAATAGGGGCAGGGCAATTTCCGGAAGCGATCTCATTGTTATATTTTCCAGCCACCTCTGTGCGGCGTCCTTCTCCCCGCAAAAACCATTCGTACTCCAGGTCGATATGACCAATGTCGATGGCTCTGAATCCGGCGAGGCATAGATCATAAGCCAGAACCGTAGCGGTTGGTCCAAGGGACAGCAGGAATAGAGAATCCTTTGGCTGCTGCAGGCAGCAGTTTAAAATGGATCCGTATGCGGAAAATGCATTTTCTGCAGGTCCTAAGATGCGCTTGACAGAGGCAGCATCTTCGAATAAATTGTTGCCCACGCCCAGCCCGGTCATTTTTCCTTCCACAAAAATACAGCTTTTCCCGGTCCATAATTTCTTTAATTGTTGAAAACGTTTTTGCGGCGCGTCGGTCTGGTTATCCGCGTACATGACGTAGGGACGGGTAACATAGGCATTATAGTAGGTGCGTGACAGGTCCAACAGCAGTAGGTGCTCCTGACGCACCATTGGATGCATGTATCGCCGGATTTCGCGCGTGGCTTGAGCGTTGTATTTTTCCAGGCTGCCGTAGTTGTCGGCAAGACCAATCAATAAGCGGGAATCTTCACAATTCAGGACCTCCTGAAGGCGTTGCCCCAGTTGGGGGTCCACCTGTGTCTGGAATTTATGGCGGACTCGTCCGGCAATGGTTGAAAATTCGCCGTCGCCAAAGCGGGCAAAGGATTTTTTGCCTTCTATAAGCTGCCGCAGCGTTTCTTCCTCAGACAGTATAGTTGGATACCATAGGCTGAGATCACCGGAGCGTTTGTCATGTAATTCATAAAAGCAATTGCGCTGATAATCGCTGAGCTCTTTCTGGTTATCTTCGATTAGTTGAAGAAGCTGCTGGTTGGAACGCACCAGGATCTGGTTGCTGTGTTCCAGCTTTTGGATTCTATCCTGCATAGCTTCTATGATCCTTACCAATGTTAAAAATTGCTGCTCCAACGATTGATTTTCCATAGCTCGTCCGTTCCTTTCACGATGTTATATTTAATTTATCATATCCCTTTATTTTTTGCAATTAATTATTGTCTGGCGATAGCCGATATATAACGTGAACGGTATTGTTTATGCGCCAGGAGGGCGCGTTAGAAACAGGAGGTTTTCGGCTGATAAGGCATATGGTCTGGTGCTGGAAAATCGTTTTGTTATGAAGGCTTATAGATTTGAGGAAAAAGCTGAAATGGAATTAGGAAGTGAATTTTATCTGGATTTATCCCGGCTTGAGGAAACAACAGATACGGTTTTTACGTATCTGGGGGTTTTTTATACGATCTATACGGATAGTGGACGTAGCGCGCTTCGGCTCTTGGCAGATCGTCTTTCGAGGGAGACAGTTCTCATTCCGGATTATATTTGCGGAACGGTAATGGAGGCAATGCCAGAAAGTAGCAAGATAATCTGTTATCCCGTGGATCGGCGGTTTGGCATCGATTTGTGTCGGATGGAGGAATTGATTCGTGGGCATTCGATCCGATTTTTATACCTCATGCATTATTTTGGGACGTTACAGCGAAAGGACATCCTTAGCCGTATCGCAGAGTGGAAGGAAAAATATCAGTTGACCGTAATTGAGGATACGACGCATTCTATTTTCACGGAGCGGCTGACAGTGGGGGATTATGGAATTGCCAGCCTGCGGAAATGGTTTCCAATTCCAGATGGCGGTGTATTGTATACGAAAGAAAAGAAGCTGCTTCCCAGGCAGCCGGAAGAAAAGAGGAAGGCCTCCCGGAAGGTGGAGGCGATGCTTTTGAAAAAACTTTTTCTAACAGAAGGCTTTGACTGTAATACGAAATATCGGGAGATTTTTGCCAAAGAAGAGGCTGCGTTTGATTGTCAGACCGTTGTTTACGGAATGTCTGATATTGCCCGCTTTTTGCTTTCCCATTTTTCCATAGATTCCATGTGTGAACGAAGGAGAAAAAATACGGCACTGCTTCTGGAGGGACTGCGTCATATGGGGTATGAAGCAGCGGTGGAAGCCTCGGAGACAGATGTGCTTTTGACATTGCCGGTTTATGTAAAGGAGCGAGATTGTCTTCGGAGGCGCTTGATGGAGCATCATATCTATTGCGCGGTGCATTGGCCGCTGGAGCATTCTGGCGTTTATGAGGATGCCGGATGGATCAGAGACCATATTCTTTCACTGCCCATTGATCAGAGATATCAGAGGGATGAGATGGAATACTTACTGGAATGCCTGGAGATTTGCCGGGAATGAGTTGGGAAGAAGATGGAGAACGGATTGCGATGAGATTTGTCAGGGATAGAGAAGAATGGAACCGGCTGGTGAAGGGGTTTCCGGACTGGGATGTTTATTATTTATATGAATATGCCCGGTCGCTGGAAATTCATGGTGAAGGAATGCCGGTATTGCTTTACTGGAAAGGGACAAAAATGGAACTCTGCTATGTGATAATGTTACAGGATATAGCTGGGTTTGGAGGATTTTTCGGAAGTCTTGTGGAGAAGGAATATTTTGACATGACCACTCCCTATGGATATGGAGGGCCGCTGGTAAAGGGGGAGATATCTGAGGGAGAATTGTCACGGTTTGTGAAAGATTTAACAGAAGAATGTAATAAGCGGAAAATTGTATCACAGTTTTTTCGGTTTGATCCCTTTGTTGGGCAGCAGGATGCTTTCTTCGAGATGTTTGAGGCCAGAAGCCTAAAGAATACGGTTTATATGGATCTGGAGAGTGAAGATATTATTTGGGGGAACATGGATCCGAAAAATCGAAATATGGTACGCAAGGCCAGGAAAAATGGCGTACAGATTTTTTCTGATTCCGGTGAACATCTGGAAGAATTTATCGGGATTTATAATGAAACCATGCAGCGGAATCGGGCAGAAGAGTTTTACTATTTTGGACGAGATTACTTTGAGTATCTGCAGCAGGAGTTTTCTGATCATATGGTTTATTTTTATGCTGTTTATGAGCAGATGATTATCAGCGCGTCAATGTTTTTTTATAATAGTCAATTTATGCACTATCACCTTTCGGGAACGCTGTGGGAATATAAGAAGCTGGCGTCGGTCAATCTGCTTCTGCATGAAGCGGCCTTATGGGGAAGCCGCAGAGGAATACGGAAGCTGCATTTAGGCGGAGGGATGGAGAAAGATGACAGTTTGTATGGATTTAAAAAGCAGTTTAACAGAAATGGTGCATTGCCATTTACCATCGGAAGAACTGTTTTTGATCAGAATGCGTTTCAGGAGCTTGTAAGAAAACGTGCTCAGGCAGATCCTGCGTTTGATGCGAATAAGCCATTTTTGATTCAATATCGAGGATAGTATGTTTTGCTTAAGCAGTCGAATTCAGGGAGGAATGATATGAAAAAAATCTGTGTTGTGACGGCGACCCGCGCAGAATTCGGATTGCTTTTGAATGTGATAAAAAGGATTGAGGATGATCCAGACCTGGATCTGTGCTTAGCAGTCACAGGTGCGCATCTTTCCTCGTCATATGGTAACACTGTCCGGGAAATTGAAGAAAGTGGTGTTCCTATTGCAGAAAGGATTCCGATTCTGGAGGAAGAAGACGGGCCGGAGGCGGTCAGCAGAATTATGGGCAGGGCATCGGCTCGGTTTGGCGAAATGTATGCCCGGCAGAAACCGGATATGCTGGTGGTGTTGGGAGACCGTTACGAGTTGGTTCCTATTTGTGGCAGTGCCTTGCAGTTTCGGATACCCATTGCCCATATTTCCGGTGGAGAAGTGACATCGGGCGCTTTGGATGATATATACAGGCATTGTATTACGAAGATGAGCCATCTGCATTTTCCGGGCTGTGAGGCGTATCGAAGGCGTATTATCCAGTTGGGGGAGGAACCGCAACGGGTGTTTAATTATGGCGATGTGGGCGTTGAAAATATTATGACCATGGATTTTCTGGGGAAAGAGGAGCTGGAAAAAAGCATTGGGTTTTCTCTTGGCAGTTCCTATGGCTGTGTGACCTTTCATCCCCCTACGATGGAAGGCCAGGAAGCGGTTTCCCAGATTCGGGAGGTGCTGGAGGCGCTGGAAGAATTTGATGATATGAGATTTGTTATTACTAAGGCAAATGCGGATGCTGGGGGGAGAGAGATCAACAGCATGATAGATGCCTATGCCAGGAAACATGAAAACTGGGCGTGTTTTTACTCCCTTGGCATTTGCAGGTATCTGAGTGCCTTAAAATATTGTGATTTGGTGATCGGAAATTCTTCCAGTGGAATTGTAGAAGCACCATGTTTTCATATACCGACGGTTAATATTGGAAGCCGTCAAAAAGGCCGTCTGCAGGCAGCGAGTATTATAAACTGTGCACCGGTAAAAGAAGAAATCATTTCGGCTATCCGATATGCAAACAGTCCCGTTTTTAGGAGAATTGCGAAAGGGGCATCCAATCCGTATGGAAATGGAGACACATCCCGCCGTATCATAGCGGAAATCAAAAAATTTCTGGGAGGATTTGAGTACTCAAAGGTGTTTTATGACGTGGAATGGAGGACAAAGAGTTGAATAATCTGGCGGTCATTCCCGCCCGCAGCGGTTCGAAAGGATTGAAACATAAAAATTTGAAGCAGTTAAATGGAATTCCGCTGCTGGGGCATACGATTATAGCGGCACAAAAGTCAGAAATGTTTTCCTGTGTGCATCTGTCCACGGACTCGCAGGAATATGCTGAAACGGGGATGGAATATGGGGCGGATGCTTCATTTCTGAGAGATGCGGCTCTGGCAACGGATTCGGCAGGGAGCTGGGACGTGGTGCGGTGGGTAGTAGAGAAATTTGAGGAAAGAGGGCGGTGTTTTGATACGATAGCACTGCTTCAGCCCACATCTCCTTTGCGTATGGCGGCAGATATATCAAAAGCCTATCGTTTATTTGTACAAAAAGAGGCAAATATGGTTGTTTCTGTATGTGAAATGGATCATTCGCCATTGTGGAGCAATACCTTACCGGAGGATTTGTCAATGGAAGAATTTGAGGATCCTTCTCTTTCAGATACGCCAAGGCAGGAGCTTCCTACATATTATCGAATGAATGGTGCGATTTATATAGTAAAAACGGATTTTCTTTTTTCTGGAAAGCCGATTTATGGGGAACGTTCTTATGCCTATATCATGGATAAAAAACGATCTATTGATATCGATGATGAACTGGATTTTCTGTTGGCAGAAACCATATTAAATAGCATTCAGGCGTAGGAAGCCAAGGAGGGAAAAAGTTATGGGACATGTTTTCATCATTGCGGAGGCCGGAGATAATCATAATGGAAGTTTTGAAAATGCAATTAAATTAGTGGATAAAGCAGCGGAGGCCGGGGCTGATTGTGTAAAATTCCAGACATTTGTTACGGAGGAGGTCATTTCCAGATATGCTGAAATGGCAGAATATCAGAAGCAAAATACCGGAAAAGAAGAATCACAGTTTGATATGGTTAAAAGACTGGAATTGTCTTTTGAACAATTTAGGCAGATTCAGGAATATTGTAGAAAAAGGGGGATTTTATTTTTATCGACGCCTTTCGATATACCAAGCATTACATTTTTGAATGAAATCGGCGTGCCTTTTTTTAAGGTTCCGTCCGGTGAAATCACTAATTATCCTTATCTTGTAGCGATTGCGAAAACACAAAAAGACGTCATTATGTCCACAGGAATGTGTACCATGAAGGAAATAGGAGAGGCAATTGCCGTATTGGAGGAAAACGGTGCGGGCAGGATTACGCTGCTCCATTGTAATACGGAATATCCAACACCCTATGAGGATGTTAATTTGAAAGCAATGGAAACGATGCGGTCTGCATTTGGCAAGGAGGTTGGCTATTCGGACCACACATTGGGAATTGAGGTACCGGTTGCTGCGGTAGCGATGGGGGCGGTTATCATCGAAAAGCATTTTACGTTGGACAAAAACATGGAGGGGCCAGATCATAAGGCCAGCCTGGAAGCGGAAGAACTTGCGGCTATGGTAAAAGCGGTACGGAATATTGAGGCTGCTTTGGGGTCTGCGGAAAAGAAACCAAGCCCATCAGAACAAAAAAATATTGAGGTAGCACGGAAAAGTATTGTGGCGCGCAGAGCGATCCGGCAGGGGGAAGTGCTGACGGAGGAAAATCTGGCTGTGAAACGTCCGGGATCTGGCATTAGCCCGATGTACTATCCTATGATTCTTGGAACAAAGGCAATTAGGGATTTCGGGGAAGATCAGATGATTGAGATGGACATGGGCAGCGAAGAATAGGGATGCTGTCGCAAGCTGTAAGCAGGGAGGCTTTCTATGAAGATGGAAAAACTGACATCATTTCTTATTTTACCAGATAATTCGGTTGTAGATGCATTGCAGAGACTTGATAACAATGGGAAAAGGATTCTTTTTGTAACAGATCATGATCGCAGACTGATTGGTGTGGTGACCGACGGAGACATCCGCCGCTGGCTGATAAAGACGGGGGAATTACAGGGGGCGGTAAGACAGGTTATGAACCAGAAGCCAAAGGTAATTTACCGGAAGGAGATCTGCCGGGCCAATGATTTTATGCGTCATCATAAAATCACGGCGCTGCCTGTGATCAATGAGAAGGGAATGGTTCTGGATATTGTTTTTGATGAAGGGGCAGAGCATGAAAATACCGGACAGATCCGTTCAATGGAAGAAACGCCGGTGGTTATTATGGCAGGAGGGAAGGGAACACGGCTTTATCCCTATACGAAGATTTTGCCCAAACCTTTGATACCGATCGGTGATATTCCGATTATGGAACGTATTATTGACCGGTTCCGGGATTTTGGCGTTAAAGATTTTTTCGTGACAGTTAATTATCGGAAAAATATGATTAAGTCGTATTTTGCTGAAAATAATGCGGACTATGAGCTCTTTTATGTGGAAGAAGAAAAGCCTCTGGGCACTGCGGGAAGTCTGGGATTGATAAAAACAGAATTTAGAAAGCCTTTTATTGTTACAAATTGTGATATCCTTATTAATGCAGATTATAGCGATATTTATCGATATCATAAAGAATCAGGGAATGAACTTACAATTGTAACAGCATTAAAAAATATTGTTGTTCCATATGGTGTAATACATCCTAGTGAAAATGGGGCAATTTGTTCCATGGAAGAAAAACCAAAGTTGTCTTATTTCGTGAACACAGGTATGTATATTTTAAATCCAGAGCTTTTAAAGGAAGTTCCCAAAGACTCTTTTTTTCATATGACGGATTTAGCAGACAAGCTAATGAGGGAAAAACGAAAGGTTGGAATGTACCCAATTAGTGAAGACTCTTTTCTGGATATGGGAGAATTTGAAGAAATGCACCGGATGGAACAGAAGTTGAACTTAAAATCAGAGTAAATGGAGAAAATAAGATGAAAAAAGTACTGGTAACAGGAGCAGACGGCTTCATCGGAAGCCACCTGACCGAAAGTCTCTTGGAAAAGGGCTACGAGGTAAAGGCCTTCGCCTACTACAATTCCTTCAATACCTGGGGCTGGCTGGATACGCTGCCTGGTGAGGTGTTAAAGGAGATTGAGGTGTTTACCGGAGATATCCGGGATCCCAACGGGGTGCGGGAAGCCATGAAGGGGGTAGACGGCGTGTTCCACTTGGCGGCCCTGATTGCCATACCCTTCAGCTATCACTCCCCGGATTCCTATGTAGATACCAATATCAAGGGGACGCTGAATGTGCTGCAGGCGGCCCGGGAGCTGGAGACAGAGCGGATTCTGGTGACATCCACCTCCGAGGTATACGGAACAGCCCAGTATGTGCCCATTGATGAAAAGCATCCCTATCAGGGGCAGTCCCCGTATTCTGCCACCAAGATCGGGGCGGACCGGCTGGCGGAATCGTTTTACCGCTCGTTTGAGCTGCCGGTGACGATTGTGCGCCCGTTTAACACATATGGGCCGAGACAGTCCGCCCGTGCCGTAATCCCGACGATCATCACACAGCTTCTGGCGGGGAAGACGGAGATTAAGCTGGGTTCACTGACGCCGACCAGGGATTTCAATTACGTGAAGGATACGGCGAACGGGTTTATCTCCATTTACGAGTCGGACCGGACAGTTGGAGAGGAGATTAATATCGCGACGCAGAAGGAGATCTCTATCGGGCAGCTGGCGGAAGAGCTGATCCGGCAGATCAATCCGGCGGCACAGATCGTCTGCGAGGAACAGCGTCTGCGCCCGGAAAAGAGCGAGGTGAACCGTCTGCTGGGATGCAACCGCAAGATAATGGAGCTGACGGACTGGAAACCGCGGTACACCTTTGAACAGGGGCTGGCGGAGACGGTTGCGTTTCTGCGGGAGAATCTCGGCCGGTATAAGACTGACATTTATAACGTGTAACAGAGAAATGGGGAAAACAGATGGAAGAGACATTTATTCCGTTGTCCGTTCCGAATCTGAAGGGCAACGAATTAAATTATGTGACAAGAGCGGTGGAGACGGAGTGGGTGTCAACAGGCGGCCCGTATGTCGATGAATTTGAGCATGCAGTGGCGGATTATGTGCACGCGAAAGGCGCGGTATCCTGCCAGAACGGCACGTCGGGGATTCACACGGCGCTGCTTGTGTCAGGCGTAACGTCAGACGATGTGGTGCTGGTGCCGGCGCTTACCTTTATTGCGGCAGTGAATCCGGTGGCCTATATCGGTGCGGAACCGGTTTTTATGGACTGCGATGATTCGCTCTGCATGGATCCAGAGAAGGTGGAGCGGTTCTGCCGGGAGGAATGCGAGACGGCGGACGGGCATCTGATCGAGAAAACGTCCGGCAGGCGGGTGAAGGCAATTGTAGTTGTGCACGTGTTTGGGAATATGGCGGACATGGAGCGCCTGATGCAGATTGCAGGGAAGTACGGTCTGACGGTAATCGAGGATGCGACCGAGGCGATCGGAACCTTTTATGAGGAAGGAATTTATGCGGGAAAATATGCCGGAACGATTGGTGACCTCGGAGTCTATTCCTTTAACGGCAATAAGATTATCACGACAGGCGGAGGAGGTATGATCGTCTCCGACAACGGGGAATATGTAAAGAGGGCGAAACACCTCACGACCCAGGCGAAGAGCGATGAACTGTATTATACACATGACGAGATCGGGTACAATTACCGGATGACCAACCTGCAGGCAGCGCTGGGGCTGGCGCAGTTAGAGCAGCTGGAAGCGTTTATTGCGGTGAAAAGGGAAAATTATGAGCGATACCGGGAGGCAGTTGCGGATATCCCCGGATTTCGTCTGATGGATGTCCGGGAGGGGACGCGCAGCAACCGCTGGTTTTATGCACTGTACTGCGGGGAAGGCGGGCCGGATCGCGATACGGTGATCCGGTATCTGTCGCAGCACCGGGTACAGTCCCGACCCATCTGGGGGCTGATCTGCGACCAGAAGCCCTACCGAAAGGCCCGCAGGTATCAGATTGAAAAAGCGGCGGATTACCAGGGACATGTGGTCAATCTTCCCTGCAGCTCGAATCTGACCCCGGAGGAGGTCTGCCGGGTGACAGAGCTGCTGCGGCAGCTGACGGCTTCGGGAGCCGGGCAGATACCGGGGGAATGCAGCCGGTCGGATGTAGCCGGGGCAGAGAATGGAGGATGAGGGATGGGCTGGGAGACGATGCTGGTGGAGCCTGACATATCGGTATGGCAGGCGATGGAACAGCTGAATCAGAATGCGACCAAGGTATTATTTATCCACGAAGAGGGAAAGCTGCGGGCGGCCCTCTCGGACGGGGATGTCCGCAGATGGATTTTAAAAAAAGGAAGCTTAAAGGCACCCATCAGCCAGGTGGCCAATTATCAGCCGAAATGCCTGCGGGAATGGGAGCGGGACAGGGCAGGGGAATATATGCACCGATACGGGATCGAAGCAGTTCCCGTTGTGGATGAGGATAAACGGATTACAGATATCGTATTATGGAGGACAGACGGCGCCTCCGGGAAGGATGCGCAGATTGATCTGCCGGTTGTCATGATGGCCGGGGGAAAGGGCACCAGGCTGTACCCGTATACCAGGATCCTTCCGAAGCCTTTAATCCCGGTGGGAGAGCTGCCGATCGCGGAGCATATCATCAGGCAGTTCCGCCGGTTTGGCTGTCATGATTTTTATCTGATCGTCAATCACAAAAAAAATAT
>CATJBQ010000198.1 GCA_949738465.1 uncultured Lachnospiraceae bacterium | reverse complement strand
CGGCCGCATGGACGATCTGCGGACAGCCGCAAAGATCCTGGAAGGGCGGAAGGTGAAGAAGGGGGTCCGCGCCATTGTGATTCCGGCCACTCAGAAAATATACTTACAGGCCATGGAGGAGGGGCTTTTGAAGACCTTCGTGGGGGCGGGTGCCATTGTCAGCACGCCCACCTGCGGCCCCTGCCTGGGCGGTTACATGGGCGTGATGGCAGAGGGCGAGCGCTGCGTTTCCACCACCAACCGGAATTTTGTGGGCCGGATGGGCCATGTGGATTCGGAGATTTACCTGGCAAGCCCGGCGGTGGCGGCGGCCAGCGCCATTGCGGGAAAACTGGCAGGACCGGAAGCGTAAAGGTTCGTATGTCAAAAACATGGTAAGAAGGAGGAACGATTAATTTATGAAGGCAACAGGAAGTGTGTTCAAATACGGAGACAATGTGGATACGGATGTGATCATCCCGGCGAGATACTTGAATTCGTCGGATCCGGCGGAGCTGGCAGGGCACTGCATGGAGGATATTGACAAGGACTTTGTGAAAAATGTAACAAAGGGCGACCTGATTGTGGCGGCTAAAAATTTCGGCTGCGGCTCCTCCCGGGAGCATGCGCCGCTGGCCATCAAGGCGGCCGGGATAAGCTGCGTGATCGCGGAGACCTTTGCCCGGATCTTCTACCGCAACGCCATCAACATCGGACTGCCCATCATCGAGTGCCCCGAGGCGGCCAAGGGCATTGAGGCGGGGGATCAGGTGGAAGTGGACTTTGACAGCGGGATCATCACCAACAAGACCAGGGGCGAGACCTACCAGGGGCAGGCCTTCCCGGAATTTATGCAGAAGATCATTGCCGCAGAGGGACTGGTCAACTACATCAACGCCGGCAGATAACGGTATCGGCGCAAAATCCCAGACCGCCGTCAGGGGGCCTGGGATTTTAAGTAATCGACGAGCCGCCGTCGGGGGCCTGGGATTTTAAGTAATCGACAAGCCGCCGGGAGATGGCAACCTGGGAGTAAAGCTGTGCGTATTCCCGGGGGGAGAGCTCTGTCAGATAATTGGTGGTATAATTTTTGGTAATGCCACAGGCTTTTGCCAGGTCCACCGCCTTGTTGTAGGCGATGGCCGCCAGCTCCTGGGTGTCGTAGACCCCGATCACATGGGAGCTTCTGATGTGGAGCCTGGCCTGATAGCGGACCGCATTTTTCCGGAAGATCCGGGTAACCCCATAGTAGGGATTGATCACCAGCAGGTTGGAGTAGCGGAAGTCCAGGGGATCTCCGTTGACGAACTGGTAATCCCTGCCGCAGACGGCGAAGTTCTTGATACCGTAGCGGGAGAGAATGTTGGTCTGCATCCCGTATTCGCAGACAAAATAATGGCCCCCCCGGCGCATCAGCTTATGGCTGGAGTAAAAAAACAGGTCGTCCACATCGAACTTCAGTTCTTCCTGGGGCGAAAGGTAATAGAGAAAATACTTGCGCTTCAGGTAGATGGGATTTTTGAAATAAATCCGGTTATCCCGGAAGTTCAAAAGTGCCACCTGCTTGTCAAAGGACAGGGGGGTTTTCCGGGACGGCAGGCTTTCTAAGGCGATCCCGTTGTCGGAAAGGAGCCTGCCGGCGTCTACGTAGGCCAGGTGGGCTTCCTCCTCACCGGGATAGCTTCCCAGGCTGATATGCCGGTTCTGGTAAGTGATGCCGGCGCGGTAATATGGAGTTTTGTCTTTTTTGTAGGCGAGGGATACACCTGGCAGCATAGAAGGCCTCCTGTTTCTGTTTTTTTTAGTATATCATAAAAAGCGCTTACAGGAAAGCATTGACATCATATGGAAAAATATTTATAATGGGTCGGGAAACAGGAATTATACATACAGAAAGCAAAGGATGATACTATGGATTTGTTTTATACAAGCACACGGAATAACCAGGAAAAAGTGACGGCCTCCCAGGCGATTTTAAAGGGCCTTGCCGACGACGGCGGGCTGTTTGTGCCAAGCCGCATCCCTGTCTTGGAGGCAGGGGTGGAGCAGCTTGCGGTCATGAGCTACCAGGAGACGGCCTATGAGGTGATGAAGCTGTATTTTACGGATTTCACGCCGGAAGAGTTGAAGCTCTGTATCGCGCGGGCCTATGACAGCAAGTTTGACACCGATGTGATCGTGCCTTTCACAGAAGCAGGGGGCGCTTATTACATGGAGCTGTTCCACGGGGCCACCATCGCCTTCAAGGATATGGCGCTGTCCATCCTGCCCCATCTGATGATTACCTCCGCCCGGAAGAATCGGGTGAAAAATGAGATTGTAATCTTAACGGCCACCTCCGGAGATACCGGAAAAGCGGCTCTTTCCGGCTTTGCGGGAGTGGAAGGGACGAAGATCATCGTCTTTTATCCCAAGGACGGCGTCAGCCCCATCCAGAAGCAGCAGATGGTGACCCAGCAGGAGGAAAATACCCTGGTGGTGGGAATCAACGGGAATTTTGACCAGGCCCAGACGGCAGTCAAACAGATGTTCGCAGATCCCGAGCTGGCCCGGGAGCTTTCGGCGGGCGGCTATCAGTTCTCCTCGGCCAACTCCATCAACATCGGGCGACTGGTGCCCCAGATCGCCTACTACGTGTACGCCTATGCCAGGCTGGCGGCCAAGGGTGTTCTTAGGGCGGGAAGCCCCATGATCGTGGTGGTTCCCACCGGCAATTTCGGCAATATCCTGGCGGCCTTTTATGCAAAGCAGATGGGGATTCCCATCGGGAAACTGATCTGCGCCTCCAATGAGAAT
>CATJBQ010000197.1 GCA_949738465.1 uncultured Lachnospiraceae bacterium | reverse complement strand
CCGTCAATGCCGTACCGGTCATACCGGCCTTCTTGGTATATTTATTAAAGAAATTCTGGAAGGTGATATTGGCCAGTGTCTTGCTCTCCCGCTTCACCTTCACATGCTCCTTGGCCTCAATGGCCTGGTGCAGTCCGTCGGAATACCGTCTTCCCGGCATAATACGTCCGGTGAACTCGTCCACAATCAGAACCTTGTCGTCCTGTACCACATAATCCTGATCCCGGAACATCAGATTGTGCGCCCGCAGGGCCAGAATGATGTTGTGCTGGATCTCTAAGTTCTCGGCGTCCGCCAGGTTCTCGATCCGGAAGAACTGCTCCACCTTCCGCACACCCTCGGCGGTCAGGTTCACCACCTTGTCCTTCTCATTTACCACAAAATCCCCGGTCTCCTCGATCTCCACCCCCATAATGGCGTCCATCTTGGAAAATTCCTGGCTGTCCTCGCCCCGGACCATCTGCCGGGCCAAAATATCGCAGGCTTCGTAGAGCTTGGTGGATTTGCCGCTCTGGCCGGAAATAATCAGAGGCGTCCTGGCCTCGTCGATCAAAACGGAGTCCACCTCGTCGATGATGGCGTAGTGCAGCTCCCGCTGTACAAGCTGTTCCTTGTAGATTACCATATTGTCCCTAAGGTAATCGAACCCCAGTTCGTTATTGGTTACATACGTGATATCACATCCATAAGCCTCCCGGCGCTCGTTGTTGTCCATGGAGTTTAAGACCACGCCCACGGTAAGTCCCAGAAACTCATGTACCTTGCCCATCCACTCCGCATCACGTTTGGCCAGATAGTCATTGACAGTCACGATATGCACCCCTCTGCCCTCCAACGCATTGAGGTAGGCCGGCAGTGTGGACACCAGCGTCTTACCTTCACCGGTCTTCATCTCGGCAATCCGGCCCTGGTGCAGAACGATACCGCCCACCAACTGAACCCGGTAATGCTCCAGGCCGATGGACCGCTTCGCCGCCTCCCGTACCACCGCATATGCCTCCGGCAATAGCTGGTCTAAGGTCTCTCCCTCCTCCAGCCGCTTCTTAAATTCCTTGGTCTTATCTCTTAGCTGTTCGTCCGTCATTCCCTGCATGGTGGGACGCAGCGCCTCGATCTTATCCACAATGGGGTTGACCAGCTTCAATTCCCGCTCACTGTGAGTCCCGAATATCTTCGATACTATGCTCATATTCTCGCTCCTATCCTGTCCTGCCTCCTGATGGCAGAATGACTAACGTATATTTTACCACTTTTTTGATATTTAAACAATACGGAATCCTATGAACGATATATTAATTTTTTGTGAAATCCTTTTCTATTGCCGGAATTTGTGGTAAACTTTGAGACAGTAACAGAAATACCGGCAGCGCCGGAGTAATTGCTTTTCAAAGGAAGGAACGATCGTTATGGGTTATCTGTATCACACAAAGGGCACCTGCTCTACCCTCATCGAGGTGGAGCTCAATGGAAATGTAGTAAAAGACGTGAAATTTACCGGGGGCTGCCACGGCAATCTCCAGGCGATCCCCAAGCTGGTGGAGGGTCTGACCGTAGAGCAGGTAGAGCAGAAGCTCTCCGGAATCCACTGCGGCTACAAGAATACCTCCTGCGGCGACCAGCTTGCGAAGGCCTGCCGGGAGGCATTGGAGGCGGCCCAGGCATAGGCGGACGGAAAACGTTTCAGACAGCGCAGCATAGGCGGACGTCGAACGCTTCCGGCGGCCCGGGCGTAGACGGACGGAAAACGTTTCAGACAGCATAGACGGACGGAAAATATTTCCGGCGGCCCAGGCATAAATATGCGATACGGGGGACTTTGTCAGATATAGCCTGGCAGAGTCCTTCTTTGTTCCCGTCCGCGATCCCTGCTCCCTGTACCGTTCCTTTCGGCTTTAATTGTCAGAATATTTTATAAATTGTAACATCGGTTTTTATTACTTAAAGTTTTTTTATATTTTTTTTGATTTTAGTGTTGACAAATCCTTTTTTATCAGTTATAATGAATTCAACAAAACAGAAAAGCAAACAAATCCAAGCAAAGGAGGTACAGTCCAAAGGCAACGATACGAATTACCTCATAATCTAAGAAAGGAAGGTACGGTCCAAAGGAAACAGCAGATTACAACAAAAAGGAAATAATTATTTCAGAGAGAAGAAGACAATGAAGAAGCCTCTATTTTAAATCGGACGTTGGATCGGATTTAATTTGAAGAAGAAGAGAGGGAACCAGTTTCGGGAAGAGAAACGAGAAGATGAAGATGAGATAATTATTTCAGGAATGGCACTTAAGGTTAAGGATTCGGAACGAAGGCTTGAGAATAGATGATTCGGGATGGGGGTTTTCGACAGGAAAGGTTTCATGAAGAAGGTTTCAAGCGGGAGTTCAAGACGGAGATTTGATAGAAGTTTTTGTAAGAGATTTCCAGGAAACGGATCCGGGTTGAGAGAAACAGGAGGTACGGTCCAATGGACAAGGCAGAATCAATAGTATAAAAGGCGTCATCAAAGAAATCGAGTTGGTGACGCCTTTTATGTTGCCTAATTTCTATTTTCTTCCAACCAGAGTATCGTCCAGCGGTTTCCCGGCCGCAGCCCTGTATCTATCATCCTTCGCTTTCACACGGGCCGGACTGAATGCCAGGATCATAATCAGGGAAATCACACCAAAAATCCCGCAGACCAAAAACACCCCCTGATATCCCATAGATGAAAACAACAGGCTGGCAATAATCATGGGTCCTATTGACTGGATAATATTCGCGATCGGATTTACCACGCCAAAGACGCTGGGGAAGTCCTCCCGCCGCCAGTACTGTGCCGCAATGGATACCATGTAATTGGAGGATGCCCCCATGAACAGGGACAGGCACAGCAAGGCCGCAAGAGCGGTTACACCATTTGGAATGGTCCCAAGAATTCCGGCAAGGATCATAAGAACCGTTGCCATAATCACCGATTTTTTCGTTCCCAGCTTTGTATCCAGCAAGCCCAGCACATAGCTTCCGATGCACCCGAAAATACAGACCAGCAGCATTATGGCTGCGAAAGGAAGGGGCATCCCGGAAGCCTCAATGATGGCGGAGGTCTGGGTCATGGCTCCTACGGAAAACATCAATAGAAAGCCCAAGGGAATCGTTCCCAGCCAGAAATCCGCACACCCAAAGGTATGTCCCAGCTTCCATACAGTCGTCCTCTTGTTTTCGATTTCTTCTTCCATCATTGCTTTTGCAATTTCCGGAGTAAGGCTCTTGTCATTGTCGCGGTATGCACCACACTGCTCCGGATAATCTTTAATAAAAATCACACCAATCAGCCAGCCAATAAAGGCAACTATAATAAACGGAAGAAATCCATTTACCACATTGGGCTGTCCATCGGCAAAGACCCGGGCTGCAAAGGGGCCGATCAGGGCATTTCCCACCGGGAATGCCAGGGTTGCAATTCCCATCACGGTTCCCTTTCTCCTGGGAAACCACTGGCCGATCAGAATACCGATGGCAAATGTCGCATATACGGTCACGCAGACAATCTCTAATCCATAGCAGACCTGCCACAAGGTCACATGGGCCGGGGAGATCAGCATGACTGCCACACCCAGAATCAATGCCGCCGCTCCCAGAAGCGTGCCAAACAATTTGATACTCTTCATTTTTCCAATGTAACTGGATAGAATCAACTGCATAATAACACCTATGATCGTACATCCTGTAAAGATCATGGAAATTTTCTGTGCCCCGCCATACATATCTGCCAGAATATTTAACGGATAATTTGTATATGCCGTCATTGCAATATAGGCAATAAACTGGTAGATCAGCAGCATCCAGCCCCGGAATCCAAAATTGATACTTTTCTTTTGTTGCATGATAAAAACCTCCTTATTTTTTCAAAACGATTTCCCCGTGACGTTCCCGTCTTCCTTCCCGGTTACTCCGGCAGAATCTCCGGCAGCGTAACAGCCCGCTCATAATCCACATATTTCTTCATACGTTCACGGATCTGATCCTTTCCTTCGGCCGCCTTCTTGTGGCCTTTGCGGATATTATCGTCGTGCAGCCGTTTTCCCCAGATGGACCAGCGGTTTCTGGCAATCGCCTCCCTGGTAAATTCCACCCGAAGCTCCTCATCCACAATTTGCAGCTTTGCTTTCGTGAGACACTGGGGACAATATACGCCGTCTGCGCGGATCTCCAGCAGATTCCCATGGCAGTCGGGACAGACGCCCGGCGTCCCGGCATAGGAAAGCTTCTCTCCCTTTTCCTTCGCCGTAAGAGCAGCGGCAATTGTTTCACCAAACTGGCGCATCCGTTTTAATACATCGTCCTCCAGGAGCACCGCTCCCCTGGATGGCATAAAATCAAAATGCACCGCATCCACCAGAGCCTCATAAGAGCCGGCCAGCTCCATGGCAATCATCTTGCAGACATTCAGGGTAAAATTGGTCCAGTCGGTGCCGCCGATGGAAAATGCCGCGCCGATTTTATTTTCTTTTTCCACCATATCCCGGTAATTCCCGCTGGCATGCATCTTGTTCAGCAGCTTGATCATCTGCCCTGTGGGAAGCAGGTTATAGGCAGGGCTGGACACAATAATGGCATCCGCTTCCCGCATCAACTGCTCAATGAAATAGAAATGATCGCTGCCGTTTTTGTGGACGCACCGGAAATCCCAGTTGCCCTTCAGGTGATTCACCATGCAGGATTCGCATCCCACGCAGGTGTTAATCGTGGTCTCCTGCACCCGCACCAGCCGGCACTGGGCGCCGCACATCTCCTCGATGGCCATAAAGGCTTCCTTCATCATGATCTCGGTGTTTCCGTCTGGCCTTCCGGCACAAAGTCCTAATACATTCATCTTATCTCCTCCTTCTTTCCTCATTTTGCGGAATCCTTCCAGAATTGCTGCTTTCATTATATCTGCCCCCTCTTTTCCTGTAAAACATAAAAAACAGGCGATACCCACACCCAATTAGGTGTGCTCACCTGTTTTTCAGCAATTCCTCTAACATTGGTTGTAACAGTTCCTTTTTCTCCTTCCGGTAGGCCACGGAAAACTGCGTCGATATTTTCAAGGGATTATCCTCTAGT
>CATJBQ010000196.1 GCA_949738465.1 uncultured Lachnospiraceae bacterium | reverse complement strand
GCCGCCGGAATCCACAACCCCTGCCTGCTTTAATACCGGCAGCATCTCCGGCGTCTGGCTTAACACATACTCCGCATGGCGGATGATCTCCTCTAAAAATACCGTCAGGTCCTCGGTCTCGCCGATCAGCTCCAAAGCCTTATCCGCCGCGCCCCGGGCCACCGTAAGGATCGTGCCCTCCTTGGGCTTCATCACCGCCTTGTAGGCCGTCTCCACGCCTTTCTGCATAGCATCGGAAAGCACCACCACGTCCAGCGTATCATGGGCGGCAATCCCCTTGGTAAAGCCCCGGAAAAGCTGGGATAAAATCACGCCGGAATTCCCTCTCGCCCCCCGCAGGGAACCGGAGGAAATGGCCTTGGCCAGAGACGCCATATCCGGGTTCTCCAAGGCACAGACTTCCTTGGCCGCCGACATAATGGTCATGGACATATTGGTCCCTGTGTCGCCGTCCGGCACCGGAAATACATTTAACTCGTTGATCCATTCTTTTTTTGCATCCAGATTCTTCGCGCCTGCCAGAAACATCTTCGCCAACAGGGGCGCATCTATCGTATTAATCGCCACTTTTTCGATTCCTCCTTAATCAATCACTCGCACACCTTCAACGAAGATGTTGATCTTTTCGATTTCCATACCGGTAAATTCCTCTACCTGATATTTTACCGTACTGATTAAGTTGTCAGAAACGGTGGATATGCTGACGCCATAGGATACGATCACATGGAAATCCAGTGTGATCCGGTTCTCCCGGATCGTCACGCTGATGCCGTGGTTTAAATAATCCCGCTTCAGAAGCTTTACCAGACCATCCTTCATATTCACTGCCGCCATGCCCACAATCCCAAAGCACTCTACGGCAACGGAGCCTGCATAGGTTGCAATGACATCCGGATCGATCAGTACCCGGCCCAGTTTTGTGTCCATCTGTCCCTTCATATAAATGACCTCCATCATAGAATTGCACACATATATTTCTATTATAACCGTTTTTCCGGAAAAAAGAAACATTTATTTTTCCTTTTTTTCTCTGCCCTTTTTCCACCGATAAATTCTTTCACAATTTTTCAAATTCTTCTTGCATTCTTGTACATGATCTGTTAGAATATGTATGTTGTGAGCCTATATGTTGTATGAAGCAGGCTTAAATTTGTGCAAGGAGGTGCAATTATGGCAAAGTGTGATGTATGTGGAAAAGGAGCTCATTTCGGGAATAAGGTGAGCCACTCTCATAGAAGATCCAATAGAATCTGGAAGTCCAACGTGAAGTCCGTAAGATGTAAGGTTAACGGAACCAGCAAGAGAATGTATGTTTGTACTTCTTGCCTCAGAAGCGGTAAAGTGGAGAGAGCTTAAGCAGGAATTGAGAGATTGAATCAGGGGGCTGTGTAAAAACAGCCTCCTTTTTATACACACAGGGAGGAGAAGAATATGGCCGCATAAGCGGCCCCGCCCCGGCGCGGCACTTTTTTTCAGCAGAACAGGTTGTAGCCTGCCAGCAGGAAGATTGCGATCAGCAGTATCCCGATAAATATATTATGAATCAGCAGCATCAAAAGCATACCCACCGCAATCCAGAATAAGGTAAAACCGACCAAGCGTTTCATGCTGCACTCCTGCCATACACTCTATCAGAATATTATATGCCGCTTCTCTCCCATTCATGCAAAAAAAGCGGCAAAAAAAGCGCTATGCCGGTCTGCTCCCATAAGCACAGCGCTTTCTTCCTCTGCATTTCCTGTCAGCAATCATTCCCTGGGGGACTCTGTCTCTGCGTCCTTCGTCTCCACCGTGATATTGAGCATGTCCGCCATCTCCTCTTTGGCCTGCTCCCTGGCCTGCTCTTCCACCGGATCTGCCGTTTTCTCCTTCTTTTCCTTGCTTGTGAATTTATTCACAAAATCCGGAACCATATCAAGGATCTTGGTAATGCCGTCCTGGTTCTTCACATTCACCAGCTTGGTAGTGCCGTTCTGGATTACCAGAACCGCGCTGGGAGTAATCTTCCCGCCCAAACCTCCGCCAGCGTTGTTCTTCTTCTCCTGGGAAAATGCCCCCGCGCCTACGCCGAAGCTCACCTCCACCAGCGGAAGGATGATGGTATCGCCGATATGGACCGCATCCCCCACCACGGTCTTAGTGGTGATAAAGCTGTCCATCCCCTTAAATAACGATTGTACCGTACTGTTAAACTGATTGTCCTGCATCTTGCTACCTCCTGTTTTTTACTCGTTGTATCAGTTGTTTCACATCCGGCTGCCGCCACAGACGGAAGGCCGACGCGATCATATGAACCGCCCGCACCCGCCCCTTCATATCGAAAGAACCGGTCATAAACATCTTTTCTGCCATAAAATCCGGCACAATCCCAACGCCCGGCTTTAAGAAAACCGGGAACATGCTTAATGCCCCCAGCACCTGGCCTGTCAAAGCCGGATCGCCCATCCCGAAAGCCACATCCGCCTTAAGGATCCTGGGCAGATAATGGGTAAGCAGGGATTTTAACTCTCCAAGCAAAGCCCGCAGGATCCTGTGGTTGGCCTCATCCCGAAGTTCCTTTAAGATCCCGGACGCCATTTCTTTTAGCTTTGCCACTTTTTCCTTTATCATGCGGGGAAGGGATTTTACTTTCAGGAAAAACCCTCTTATTTTGTAAAAAATACTCCGGATCCCGAAAGGCTTCTTCTGCTCCGTCTTCGGCGCTGTCTTCCCGGAAGAACTCTCCTCTCCCCCGGCCCCTGCCTCCGGCCCTTCCTCTATGGCCCCGCGCTGCTCATCCGCTTCCGACAGAACTTCCTCTACAGCCCCGCGCCGCTCATCCGCTTCCGACGGCCCTTCCTCTATGGCCCCGCTCCGTCCATCCGCTTCCGTCGGCCGCTTCTTCCGCTTCCGACGCCCCGGCCCGGCCTGCTTCCCATGCTTTTCCTTCCCCGGCAAAAGGGGAAATCCCAGAATCCGCAGCCACAGGCCCGTCTTCCCGCCCTCATAGCTGATTCCAAAGGCCACCAGGGGAAACAGCCAGCGAAGCCGCATCTGCACCGTAAGCTCCGGATCAGAAGAACCCCGGATCCGGTAATAAACCGGGCAGCACAGCACCGAGAACACCAGCAGCAGAACCAGTCCCAGAAGAACCAACAGCACAATGCCGATTATCTTCAAAATCAACAGCGCCACACTCATACCCGGCAACCATCGGTACCTGCACGCTGCATGGTGTGCAGATACTCCTTTACATTGAACTTTCCGGTCTTGTCGAAAATATCCATGACAATCCCCGCCGCCAGCTCCCGGGCCTTATCGTAGCCCTTGGCAAGCCCCACCACAAACAGATCCCCCTTGGGATAATGCTTCTGCATCAGCTCCACCGTGGAAATAATCTCCAGCAGGTTGGACTCCACATACGGCAGGCAAATCACATACAGATCCAACTGCCCGGCATTGTGGCAGATCTTCCATTTGATTTTTTTCAGCTTGTGGATAATCGCCTCATCCACGTATAAATGTCTGTACCAGATCATGGGAATCCTTCCTTATCCATCCATGAAATCCATGAAACGTATGAAAAATTATAAAAAAGATGCTTCACTTCCCGCAATCCATCCGAAATGTAAAACATCCCTTTGTCCTAAAAGTATTTCCGGCTGCCCCAAAGATTACTGCGCTTCAAATCCAGATATTCATTATAAGCCTTTTCCAAAATCTGCTTCTCATTGGCAAACTTCAAAAGATGGTAGGCTTCATGGAACTTATAATAGCCCGAGTCAACAAAATACTCTTCCCGTTGTGGTTTGCTGTAATAACTGTCCGCCATCATCAGATACCAGTGGACCTCCTTCTCCACCGTATCCTCCGGCACGGAAAAGGAATATTGGCTTTTGCCGATATATTTTATAATGGAGGCCTCCACACCGGATTCCTCCAGAACCTCTCTCGCTGCGGTATCCTTAAATTCCTCTCCCGCTTCCACCGTTCCCTTGGGGAGCACCCAGCCTTCGTACTTGTTCCGGAAATTCTTATACAGAACAAGTATCTTTCCGCGAAAAATTACCACACCACCACAACTCGTTGCTTCAATCATTGCAATACCTCCTGATGTGGTTGTTACTAACTTGAAAACAGTATACCCCTTTTTGGCCTTTCTTGCAAGGGAATTGTGCCTGAAATGTCTGAATTTGCATAAATTCCTTTTTTAATTAAAATATGCGTCAAACAACGCTTTTGCGATTGGAATGGCCGTCTGCCCGCCGGAGCCGCCGCCCTCCACCACCACCGTCACCTGGATGGTCTTCTGCTGCTCCTCGTTGACGGCATATCCCGTAAACCAGGCATGGGTCTCCCCCTTGGTATTGGAAAATTCCGCCGAGCCGGTCTTCCCGTAAGCCTGGAAATTGCCCAGGTACACGCCGTGTCCGGTTCCATCCGTCACCACGGCCCGCATCATTTCCTGCATTTTCTGGCATTCCTGCTGGTTCAGGAGCACGCCGTAAGCCGAAGGCCGGTAATTTTTCACGGTGATGCCCTTATAATTCTCCGTGTGGTCGATGACATAGGGACGCATCAAGGCGCCGTCGTTGGCGATGGCGCTGGTAATGAGAGCCATATGCAGAGGCGTCATCAGCGTCTCTCCCTGGCCGAAGGCCGTCTGCATGGTCTGAAATTCCGTAGAAGCTTCGTTCAGCACAAACCGGCTTCTGGCGGTCGGATACTGGATGGGCAGATCCGTATCAAACAGCAGGCTTTTACAAAGGCCGGAAAAGCTGCTTTTATCCAGCCCCAGGCCGATGTTGGCATAAGAGGTATTGCAGGAATTGGCAAAGGACTCGATCAGATTCTCCCGGCCGTGAACGCTGCCGCCGGCACAGTGGATGTCCGCCTCCTCCCCTGCAAAGGTTCCGGTGCATTCGTAGGAATAATCCTCAGATTGCGGATTTTCCCGCATATATTCCAGGGTTGTAAAAATCTTAAAGGTAGAGCCTGGCGGGTAAAGTCCCTGGGTCACCCGGTTTAAAAGTACCGAATTGGCTTCATCCGACACGATGCCATCCCAATCCGCCGCAATGGTATTGGGGTTGAAATCCGGCTTTGACACCATGGCTAAAATCTTCCCGGTGGAAGGCTCCATGGCAATCACCGCGCCGTTACTGTCCCCCAATGTCCGGTAGGCCGTCTCCTGCAGCTTATAATCCAGAGTGGTGATCACATGATCCCCGGGATTTTTCTCCTCCTGGATCCCGTTTAAAACCTGCTCTAAGAAAAAGGCATGGGAGCGCAGCAGGTTAAAATTGGCAAAGGACTCGATGCCGGACCGGCCGTTGACGTCATACCCCACCACATGGGCAAACATGGCGCCGTAGGGATAATTGCGGACCTCCGTTCCGTCCTCCCCCACCAGGGTCTGGGCCAGCGTCACGCCGTCCGCCGAACGGATCTCCCCCCGCACCACATGCTCCCCAAAGGCCTCCTGCCGCTTGTTATAAGGGCTGTTGATAAAATCCTCGCTGCAGAATACCTGAAAATACACCAGATAGGCCATCATCAGCAGAAACAGGCCCAGAAAGAGGTAGGTAATCACCGCAAATTCCCGGTTCCAGGCCGCTTTTTCCCTACCGGCTCCCTGTGCTGTCTTTGGCGTTTTGCTTTTCGCCTGGCTGTTTTCCGCCCGGCTGCTTTGTTTTTTCTTTGACTCTGTCATTTCTGGCTCCTCCTTCCTTCTGATGCATCAGATATAAGCCCTGGATAATGGAAAAAATCATAAGCGTGGACAAGAGCGAGCTTCCCCCGTAGCTGACTAAGGGCAGCGTCACCCCGGTGGAGGGAATGAACTTGATATTGCCGCCGATGGACAAAAACACCTGGAATCCGTAAATGGTGCCAAGGCCCAGGGCCACATATTTGTAAAACCGGTCCTTCATCTGCATGGCAATATTTAAAAACATCAGAAAGCAGCAGAAGCACACCAGAATCAGGCACAGGGCAAAAAACCCCCCCAGCTCCTCCGCAATGGCCGAAAAAATAAAGTCTTTCTTGACCTCCGGAATCCTGCCTGGCATCCCCTGGTTCAATCCCATGCCGAACCAGCCCCCGGTCCCGATGGCAAACAGGGAATGGGAAACCTGATATCCTTCCAGTTCAAAATGCCCCAGAGGGTCCTGCCAGGCCACCACCCGCACCCGCACATGATTGAACAGAAAATAGGCGATCACCGAAGCGATGCTTCCTCCCGCCAGCCCGCCGAAAAAGTACAGCGGTTTTCTGGTGGCCACATACAGCATGACCAGGTAGGCCACAAAGAAGATCAGCGCGCCGCCCAGATCCCGGGACAGCACCAGGATCACCACATGGAGCCCCGCCGCCACCGTCACCTTCACCACCTGCAGAAATCCGGTGGAGGTGTACAGCATAGAGGCGATCAGGAATACAAAAACAATCTTGATAAATTCCGAGGGCTGGATGGTAATGCCCGCAATGGTAAAGGAGAGATTCGCTCCTTTGGTGGCAACGCCCAGCACTGCCACCGCCCCCAGCATTCCGATGCCAGCCAGGGCATATAGCCAGGTCAGCTTCCGAAAGCCGCTGCGGACCCGGTCGATGAGAAAGGGGATTACCATGGAGATGCCCGCGGATCCCCCCGCCAGTTGAAACTGCCGCATCGCCGTCTCGAAGTTCAGCCTGGTCAGGATCACAAAGCCAATGGCCAGCAGCATGCACATATTGTTCACCACCAGCCGGGACGCTTTGCGGTAGGCCGTACTGTAAAGAATATAAATCGCCGTAAAAAACAGCACCTGACCGACATACAAAACCAGCAGATCCGGATTTTCCATGGAAAACCACAGAACCGCATAGGCATTGCAGTGAAACAGGTACACGTAAGCCGTCTGCCGGCGCACCTTACGGGCCTGTTTCGCTGGCGGACAGTTCCGTTTCAGGGCCGAAAAACCCTGATAGGTAAACAACGCCATCAAAATCAACATGGTATATTTTGACAATTCTGTAATTAAATGTACCATACTCCTCCACACCTCATTTGAAATACCTTTTGATCCTGGATCTCCTACTCCACACCCCGTTTGAAATGCCCGTTGGTGTATTCCCTGGGAAAATCGCCGGGATCCGGCGCCTCCCCGCGCACAAACACACGTTCATAGCAGGAAAGCACCTGCCGGACCTTTTGCTCCTTTTCCGTGGTAAAGGAAATCCGGTATCCGGATACCCCCAGCGGATCCAACAGCTTTCTCTGGTGAAACAGCCACAGGGGGCTGGAATTGTAGATCACATTATAGCAGTCGCGACATTGGTTCCTCACCTTGAACTGCTTTCCCAGGCGGTCCGAAAGCTTTAAAAACCCGCTCTGCTTCCGGCAGCCGCCGGTATTTTTCAACACGCACTGGGCGCTGACCATCAGGGGCAGATAGCCATAGATCACCAGCTCGCCGCCCGCAAACGCCCGGCTGCGCAGCTCTCCCGCATTGGCCTCCAAAGGCAGGGTAACCTCGTCCGCCCCGATGCCTGCCAGCGCCCGCCGGCTCTCTGCATTCCACACGTACAGGCTGCTGTCGGCAAGGATCCGGCAGCCGGAAGCTTCCCGCTTCCGCCAGGCGCTCAAAAGCCCCAGTCCCTCGTAATTGCCGGTTACAAAGCCGTCGATTCCCGCCTGCCGCAAACCGGAAAGACCTGCTTCATATCTTGCGACGGAATCCTCCCGCAGACAGGCCGGCATCACATAATAGAGCGTTTTCCCTGCCCTGTGGACCTGCTCTGCCGTCTGGGCCCAGAGATCCGTCCCCTGGGCCCCGGGATCCGGCAAAGCATCGCTCTCCAGATAGATCCGGTCCGCCCAGGCAAAATCCAGCGCCGCCGGAAGCTGGTCCATGCTCTGGATACTGACGGCCAGGTAAGGTTTCTCTTTCTCCATGCAGAACTGGTGTTCTACTCCTGCTTCTTCCACGCCCGCTTCTTCCGCATCCGGCTCCTCTGTCCCCAGCGCTTCCACCTTCCATCCCTCGTCAGAACGCTGCTTCATGACCGGCTTCTCCCTGCGAAATTCCAGCAACGCCTGCTCCTTCAGCTTCTCCAGCGCCTCCCGCCGCAGACGGTTCAGCTCTCCCACCGGCAGAAACAGGTTGTCCTCCAGCCGGATGTCCAGACTTTCAAACACAAATTCACTGTTTCCGGTCTTTTGCAGCTTCTCCAAAACACCCTCCCGGGTAAGAGGACATCCTCTGGCCTCCTGGGGCGCATCCCCCTCTGCCGAAGCCTGCAGCCCGTTCCATTCTACCAGAAAAACCGCGGGAAATCCTTTGGAAAGCCTTAAGATTCCCTTGATTTTTTCCTGTGAGGCCTTCCCGAAGCGCGCGCGCATCTGCCCTTTCAGCGCCGCATCTGCGCTGGTGTGGGCCGATTTTTCCATGGCCATCATCGCAGGGCCGTTTCGCATCTCGTAATAGCCCGCCGTGCAGCCGCTGCGGCTTCCCAGCTCCAGAAGATGTCTGCGGTCCGCCTCCTTTACCCGGTATGGCTCCTTTGGGTGATACAGGCAGCGGTCCAGATACTCCAGGTAAATGCCGGTAACGCCCGCCGCGTATTCCAACTGCTTCATCCGGCCTTCGATTTTCAGGGAATAGACGCCGGATGCTAAAATCCTGGGCAGCACCTCGATGGCGCAAAGATCCTTGGGGCTTAAAAGATACCCTTCCCTAAGAGGCTTCCCCGTCTCCTCCACCGCCCGGTAAGGCAGGCGGCAGGGCTGGGCACAGCGTCCCCGGTTCCCGCTGCGTCCCCCCAGCATGCTGCTGAACAGACACTGGCCGGAATAACAGTAGCAAAGGGCCCCGTGGATAAAGGTCTCAAGCTCCATGCCCACCTCCCGCCGGATCCTGGATAATTCCGCAAAGGACAGTTCCCGGGCCGGGACGATCCGGCTGACGCCAAGTTCTTTCAGCAGCCTGGCGCCATGGGGGCCTGTGATACTCATCTGGGTGCTGGCATGGAGCTCCATCCCCGGAAACTGCTGCCCAAGGAAGCGCAGCACCCCCAGATCCTGGACAATCACACCGTCCAGCCCATGTTCATACAGCGGCAGAATAAAGTCATACAGTATCCCGGAAAGCTCCTGCTCCTTCAGCAGGGTATTCACTGTCAGATAAAACCGTTTGCCCCGCAGATGGAGATGCTCCAGCGCTTCTAATAGCTCGTCCCCTGTCAGATTCCCGGCATAGGCCCTGGCGCCAAACTGCTCACCTGCCCCATAGACGGCATCCGCCCCGGCGGCAGCCACCGCCTTTAAGGTGGAAAGGGAACCGGCCGGGGCCAGTAATTCCGCTCTTGGCTTTTCCATAAAATCACAACCTCCATCATTACAAAAGGGGGCTCACAACCTTGTCATAAGCTCCCCTTTTTGTCTATTTTTTCTTCTGTGGATCCTTCCTGGCGCCTTCCTGCTTCGGCTTCGGCTGCGCCTCCCTCTTAGTATTTTCCTGTCCCGGCTGCGCCTCCCTCTTGGGATTCTCCTGTCCCGGCAGCGTCTCCCTGCGTGTATTCTCCTGCTTCGGCTGCGTCTCCCTCCTGGGATTCTCCTGCCCCGGCAGCGTCTCCTTCTTAATGTTCTCCACTTTCCAGGGCTGGACGTCCTTCTTCTTAGGTTCGGTCTTCCCGAAGGGCACGTCCTGCTTCGAAGACTCCGTCTTCCCGGAAACGGCATCCCGCCTAATAGTCTCCACCTTCCAGGGCTGGATCTCCTTCTCCGCCATCTCCGCCTTGCCAAAGGCCGTATCCTCCTGCTGTGCCTCGTCCATGCCAAAGACGGCTTCCTCGTTCATCGGCCCGCCCTTGCCAACAACCACGGGCTCCTTCGACGCACTGCCCTTGCCAAAAGCCGCAGGCTCCTTCGACGCACTGCCCTTGCCAAAAGCCGCAGGCTCCTTCGACGGCTTGTCCTTGCCGGAGGGCGCATTCGCCTTCATCGGCTCCACCTTCCCCAGCAAAGCATCCTCCAGAGCGGTCTCCAGCCGGTTCTTGTTCAGACGTAGCTGCTTATTCTCCCGTTCCAGCTCCTCCAGCTTCTTCTCGTATGTATCCATCTTGATCTGGATGGACACAAGCTCATGCTTCAGGCCATAAACCTCCCGGCTCTTGGCCTCCATGTCCTCCTCCAGCTTCTCCGCCAGATTTTTGGCCTTAAAATAATCATCCGCCAGATTCAATTCCAGAAGCGTCGCCTTCATATCCGCCGGAAACCGCCGGTATCCTTCCATCTCGTCAAATTCGCCGATTTTATTATTGATATACGCAGCCACCTGCTGCAAATATGCCTCGCTCTCATAACCACTTAACGTATATACCTTACCGCCAATAATGACGTCTGCATTCGTCTTTGCTGACATCCTTTTTCCTCCCCAACCATGGGCTGTTTCTCTTGTCTGCGGGGTATCCGGCCCCGGCATCTGCTATATATAGTATTATAACGTTTTTTCCAGGAAACACAACTACTTTTTTTCAATCCCGAAATGATGGTACGCAAAATCCGTAATCACACGCCCCTTGGGCGTCCGGTTCAGGAAGCCGTTTTTCACCAGATAAGGCTCGTAAACGTCCTCGATGGTGCCTGCGTCCTCTCCGATGGCGGCGGCCAGGGTATCTAAGCCCACCGGCCCCCCCTGGAATTTTTCAATGATAGTGGTCAGGATATTCCGGTCGTTCTGGTCTAAACCCAGCTTATCCACCTCCAGAAGATCCAGGGCAAAGGAAGCCACCTCCTTTGTGATCCTTCCGTCGTATTTTACCT
>CATJBQ010000195.1 GCA_949738465.1 uncultured Lachnospiraceae bacterium | reverse complement strand
AGCTGTTGCGGGCCTCCTTCATCAGGACTTCTTCATTTTCCTTTGTAACATCGTTGATATACTCTGTCAGCAGGTAATCGCTGTCCAGTCTCTGGCTGCACCCGTAGGATACGAGGCTGTAAAGCTCCTCCTCCGCCTCCGTGGCGTCCTCCGGCAGGAACAGGCTGCGGGCCGCGCCGGTCCCGGTATCGGGGCTTAGGTCCAGGGTAAAGACCTTCTGCCCGTCCCCGTTGTAGGTGGCCGCCATCAGGAGCCGCTTCCCTTCGTAGATGGTCCGCAGGCGGTCTTCCATGTCGTAGCTGTAGGAGACCTCCCTGCATTTCCCCTGGGACTTCAGGGTCAGGTTGCCGTTCGCATCGTAAGTGTAGCTGGTGCACTCCCTATGCCAGCCCTCCCGCCGGATGCTGCGCACAAGCTGGTTGCTGTCATTGTAGACATACAGGATGTCCGCTGTGGTACATCTTCCGTCCACCACCTTCTCCCCGGTGCGGTTCCCGGCCGCGTCATAGGTGTAGGTGGTCACGCGGTCCAGGCCGTGGCTGCCCGTCTCCTCCACGCGAAGGAGCTGGTAATTCTCATCGTAGGCATAGCTCCGTTTTACCGTGGCCGTGACCTCCATGCAGCAGTGGCCGTGCTTCTTATGGATCCCCTGGCTGCAGCGCCCGTCCCGGGTGAGGAAATGGGGATGGCCATGGGCGGGGAGGAACTGGTGCAGGCCGCAGTACAGCTCCAGGGTCTCCTCCTGGACTTCCTCCGTGATATAGCCCATTTCGTCATAGGTGTAGCGGTAGCTGGAGATCTCCTGCTCCGTCCGGCTGTCAATATTTACCAGTGAGGTGATATTCCCCTCCGGGTCATAGCCCACCTCCGTGCGGGTATGGTTGGGCCGCTCCGTGCGTACCAGGCGGTCCAGGGCGTCATAGCGGTAGCTGGTGGTATTGCCCTCCCCGTCGGTAACGGAGACCAGGTTGTCGTCCTTGTCGTAGGCATAGGTACACACGCTCCCATCCGGATAGGTGATGGAAGCCAGATTCCCGGCCTCGTCGTAGGTGTAGGAAAGCTCCTTGCCGGTCACGCCGACAGCTGTGACGATCCGTCCCAGGGCGTCGTAGGTATAGCTGCTCTCCCCTGCCTCGTCCGACATACAGACCCGCTCCCCGCGGGCATTGTAGCCGTAGAGGACCGCATCCTGGGCCTCCTGCCCGTTTTTGTCCTGGTAGGATCTTCCCACCAGATTGTTGACAGCGTCATAATCGTAATGGATGCTGCTGCCGTCCGGGCGGATGTAGGAAGCCATGCGGCCTGCCGGGTCGTAGGTGTACTGCCTGCTGCGCCCCGTGGGGTCTGTCTCAGACAGCAGGTTGCCCACCGCGTCATAGGTGTAGCTACTCACCCGCTCCAGGGCGTCGATCCGGTTCACCAGCCGGTCCATCCCGTCATACTCGTAATAGGTCTTCCCGCCCCTGGCATCCGCCGCCCGGGTCATGTTGTCATTTAAGTCGTACTGGTACTCTGTGGTCTTTCCCCCAAAGTCCGTATAGGCCGTCACATTCCCATGGGCATCGTAGCCATAGCTGTCACTGTAACCCCGCCGGTCGGTGTAGGCCGTCGCCCGGTCCAGCACGTCATACGCGTAGCGGCTCTGATGGGACAAGGCGTCCGTTTCCGTGACCAGGCGGTCCAGGGCGTCATAGCCGTAGGCAGTCACATGCCCCAGGGGATCCGTGATGCCGGTCACGTTATAATTCTTATCATACTGGTAAGCGGTCGTGCGGCTGCCGGGCCGGGTCAGCTCCGTCAGCGCCCCTGCCGGGTCGTAGGCATAGGAGGTCACCGCTCCCAGCGGGTCGGTCTCCTCTGTCAGGCGTCCCGCCAGGTCATAGCTGTAACGGGTGGCATGGCCCAGCTGGTCCACCACTGCCGTCCGGTTGCCGTATGCATCATAGGAATAGCCCACGGTGCTCCCGTCCGCAGCGGTCTCCTCCGTCAGGTTCCCCAGCACGTCATATCCATAGCGGCTGTTCCTGCCCAGGCTGTCGGTCTGGCCGGTGAGCCTCCCCATCTCATTGTACTCAAAATCCGTCGTATACGCAAGGGGCGTCGTCACGGAGGTCATGCGTCCCAGCACGTCATACCGGTAGGTATATTCCCCGCCGTCTGCCTGGGTGAGCCGCAGCACGTTCCCCTTTTTGTCGTTCTCGTATGCAGTCACATTTCCCAGGGCGTCCGTCACGGAGGTGAGCACGTCCGCCGCGTCGTAGGTGTAGCTTCGGACCGCTCCCAGCGGGCTGGTCTCCGAAGCCAGGTTCCCGGCCGCGTCATAGACATACTCCGTCACATTCCCCGCCTTGTCCTGGTACTGGACCAGCTGCCCCAGGGCGTCATAGCGGTACTGCTCCTGTTCTCCCAGGGCATCGGTGGCCGCCACCAGACGGGACAGCGCGTCGTAAGCATACTGGGTGGTCCCGCCGTTGCCGTCGGTCTGGCTGGTCAGGTTATAGCGGCTGTCATAGCCATAACTGGTAGTGATGCCATTCTCATCGGTGCTGGCAAGGACATGGCCTTCCCTGTCATAGGCATAGGTCTTCCGTGCTCCCAGGGCGTTGGTCTCCCCCACCACCTGGTTCAGCCTGTCATGATCGTAGCTGGTGGCTTTCTCCCCGTTCACCAGGATCCGGGTGACATTTCCCACAGCATCGTAGGAAAATTCCGTCACGGTCCCTGCCGCGTCCGTCTCCGCAGCCACGCGGTCCGTCCCGTCATAGGTATAGGAGGTGCTGCTGCCGTCTGCATAGACAACCTCCGTCAGGCGGCCCCGCCGGTCATAGGCGTACCGGGTCACATTCCCCAGGGCGTCGGTCTCACTGGTGGTGTTCCCCGCCCCATCGTAGGTGTAGGTGGTCCTGCCTCCCTCGCTGTCGCTGACCGACAGGATACGGCCTTCTCCGTCATAGGTGTAGCTTGTCACAAGGCCGTTGGGCGCGGTCTGGGTCTGGATGCGGCCCTCCCCGTCATAGGTATAGCCCACCTTCCTGCCGTCGGGAAGGCCCAGCTCTACCTGGTTCCCTTCTCCATCATAACGATAGGTATAAGTATTTCCTGCGGGATCCGTATAAGCCGTCAGGTTCCCGTTTTCGTCATAGGCATATCCTTCCGTCTGCTCCAGGGGATCCACGGCCCCGGTAAGACGCCCCTCCCCATCATAGGAGCTGCGGGACACATAACCCGCCTGGTCAGTGACGGAGATACGGTCCCCGTTGCCGTTATAGGTATATTTTACAGTATTCCCGTTACGGTCGGCCTCCTCCAGCAGCCAGCCATTCTTCCCGTAGTGGTAGGAGGCGGATGCCCCGGCGGCATCGGTGGCCGCTGTCTGCCTGCCATCCCCGTCATAGGCATAGCGGGTGGTATTGCCGTTCCCGTCCGTCACGGACAGGAGCTGCCCTGCTCTGTCGTAGGTATAGCGAGTGGTATTGCCGTTCCCATCCGTCATGGAGAGCAGACTGCCCCTTCCATCGTAGGCAAACTCAGCCACAGTCCCCAGGCTGTCCGTGATCTTTAAGAGCCTTCCGGCCCTGTCATAGCTGTAATCCTTCGTATTCCCCAAAACATCCGTCTCAGAGATCAGCCGCCCGTCCGCATCGTAGGACATCGAGGCCTGACCGCCGTCCCCGTATGTAACTGCTGTCCGGTTCCCATTGGCATCATAGGAAAAGCTCCGCTCTGCCCCGGCCCGGTCTGTCTGCGCCGTTACGAGACCCTTCACCATATCATAGCGGTAGGAACTGGTATTTCCCAGAGCATCCGTCATGGACACCACATTTCCCAGGGCGTCGTATGCGTACCGGTGTACGCCTCCGGCCCCGTCGGTGATCTGGGTCGCATTGCCCATGGCATCGTAGCCGTATGACGTCACAGTGCCGTCAAAACCAATCTCTTGGATCTTCCGGTAATTGCCGTCATAAACCATGGCGGCTTCCTGCCCCTCCGGCAGCGCCGTCCCGGTCTGGTTCCCCACCTTGTCGTAGGTGTAGCGGGTGGTGTTCCCCTCCGGATCCGTCTCACTGAGCCGCAGACCCGTCTTGTCGTAGGTGTAGCGGGTGGTGTTCCCCTCCGGGGTCGTAACAGCCAGGAGGTTCCCCGCCCTGTCATAATCCTGGCTGCTGGTGCGTCCCAGCTCGTCCGTCACGGAGGTCACAAGCCCCATGCCGTTGTAGCCGTACTGCCTGGCAGAGCCGTCGCAGAACTGGGTCCCCGTAAGCCAGGCCCCCTCATAGGTAAATGTGGTCACGTTCCCCAAAGGATCCGTCTGGCTGACACAGCGGGACAGCTCATCGTAGCCATAGCGGGTGGTATTCCCCAGGGGCGTGGTGGTGGACAGGAGATTCCCTTTCTCATCGTAGGTGTGGGTCGTGGTGTTCCCGTTATGATCCGTCTCCGCCACCAGCAGACCCAGATCGTTGTAGCTGCAGCTTTTACTGCTGCCGTCTGCCCGGGTCTCTGTCAGGAGATTGCCCTGGGCGTCATAGGTGCAGCTGGTGGTATTCCCCGCCCGGTCTGTGGCGGAGGCCGGCAGATTCGCCTCGTTGTAGGACTTATATTCCGCCTTCCCGTCCGGATAGGTGATTGAGGTGGTGCGGTACAGCCCGTCATACTGATACACCGTCTCCTGGCCCAGGTTGTCGATGGTGGTGGTACTGTGGTCCCCATACCGGAAATACGCATGGTTCCCGTTGGCATCCACCTGCTCCGTCACACGTCCTTTTTCATCGTAGGTGTTGACGATGACCGTATTGCCGTTGGCATCCTTCCAGGAGGTCATCCGGTGGGCGTCGTCATACTGGTAGGTGACGGTCCCGCCATTGGCATCCACGGCCTCTGCCAGGTTCCCGGCACTGTCGTAGCGGTAGGACAGTACAGCGCCATCGGGCCGCGTGACCGCCGTGATCCTGCCCTGGTCGTCACAGGTGACGCCATAAGTCTTCCCGCTGGGGGAGGTGACATTTGTCAGCCGGTAAGCCTCGTCGTAGGTAAGAGCCGTCGTATGCCCCTGGCGGTCTGTGACATCCGTCATCAGGCCGTAGCTGTTAAAGCCCCGGACGCGCTGTTCCCTGTCCGTGATCTCATAGCGGCTGTTGTAGGTCTCCCCGGCATCATTTACTGCCGTCACCACAGCCAGCGTATATCCATATCCGGCCGGGGCCCGGTATACCCCGTCCTCCCCTGCGGTAAACAGCAGGCTGCTGCCGTCGCTCCTGCGGTAGCAGTATACCCCCGGCTCCTCCAGGGACAGGCTCTCCTCATAGTTGAAGCTCCAGCCCTTGCCGAAGGCGGAGTTGTCCCCGGCCCCCAGGGAATTGTAGGACCGCTCTATGGCAAAATCCCCGCCCAGGTCCCCGATGGAAGCGTCCTGGGTCTCCAGGTAGAAGTTCCCGGTATTTAGGTTCACCGGCTCAAAACCGAACTCGCAGTGGAGGCCCCGGCCCATCAGGGCCCGGTCGATGGCCGCCTTGTCCGCATCATCCAGGGCAGAGGTGTAGGGCACGTTTGTCCTGGGGCTGCGGATGAACAGGGTATTGCTTTTCCCCACCAGCACATCCTGCACCCGGTTGTCCTTCAGGATCATATCTAAGGGTACGCCGTAATAAGCAGCGATCTTGGGCAGTGTGTCGTACTGCTTTACCTGGTAGACCAGGAAGGAATCGCTCTCCTTTAAGCCGGATGTCTCCCCGTCCTTCGCGGCCGCTGCCTGGATCTGATACAGGGTGTCAAAGGCAAAGTCCGCATACAGGCCGGTCTGCCAGTTGGAATCCAGGGACTTATACTTTGTGCCCTCCGGGAACTGCTCCTCAAAGGCGCTGCTGTCCGGGTACAGGTACTGGCCCGCCGCCTCCGTGGTGTAAACCTCCCCGCCGGTGAGCTGGTAGACCACCTGGGCATGGGCGGTGGCCAGGCCATCTGCAAATACGCCGTCCAGCTTCAGCTTTCCGTCCACGGATTTTTCTGTGACCGGCCGCAGGTTGATCAGGAGATCCTTCAGGTCGTAGGCCTTTAAGAAGGGATCGTCCGGATCCACCTCCTCCCATTCCACGGTGATGCTGGGGCCGTAGCTGCTTGTTTTGTTATAGTAAACCTCGCACTGGCTGCTCTCATCCAGTGCCTTTAACACCAGGCCGTTGTTGGGTACAAGCCCCTGGACCCGGTTGTTGACGTACTCGGTGATGTCAAAGGCCAGCCAGCCCTTCCGGCTGGGAGCCGCATTGACATAATTCAGGTAAGTGTGGTTGTATCCCACCTGGGAATCCCAGGTAAGGGAATTCCAGCTCCAGGGCGTATCAACCTGGTACAGGCCGATCTGGGTGCTCCCGCCGCTGTAATTGGTGATCTGGCAGATGTTCAGGTACGCCTGCTCGATCTTCGCATTCTCACCCAGGCTGGCAAAATCGTAATCAATGCCCACGTAGGTACGGCAGCGCAGATGGCGTTTCCCGTAATTCTTCCAGTTCCCGCTGGCGATACCGTCGTCATAGCCCACGTAGGGGTAGCTGTTATCCCCCACCACAATGGAAGGACTCCCTTCCTCCACGCCGTAGAGGCCGAACTGGCTGGCATCCACGTAGGTCTGGGTGGGATCGATGCGCACCGGGTAGACGCGCGCCGCATCCGAAAGCCATTCCTCATCTGCCGTCACCGTCACCAGGTTCCTGCCTTCCTCCACGGTAAGTTCCATGGCAAGCCCCAGGCTGACGGCCCCGGCCGCATCCTCCATCAGGGGCGCCGCTAAGGCGAACACCGGGTTTCCTTTTTCATCCGACAGAAGGATGGGCCCGCCTGCTTCCTCCTGGCTGGCGGTAAGCCCCTCCGCATACAGGGCATACTGGTAGACCGCCTGTCCTGGCTCCCGCAGGATGATATCCTCCTTGACGCTGTTGTCCAGCACGCTGTACTGCACGTCTGTGCCCGGGTAAACGTCATTGTAAAGGATCATGTTGTCCTTTGTCACAGACCGGCTGTAGTCGCCGCCGATGGGAACCAGCTCCATCTGCCAGCCGTCCCGGGAAAGGACGATCCCCTGCCCTTCTCGTAAGACCTCCGGGATCAGGACCTGGTAGCTGTTGGCGGTATTGCCGTAGACTGCCGTCTCCTCTGGGACAGTATTTTCCTTTTGCTCTGCATCCTCCCCATCTTCCAGGGCTGCCATCACACCCGCCTCCGGGATCTCTGCCAGAGTATTGTCGATGAGCTGCACCTGGCCGTCCGCATCCAGGTAGGTACTGCTGTTGCCGAATACCGTGCGGTATTTCCGTTCACCCAGGTAGTAGGTGCGGCTTTCCTCATCAAAATGCACCAGGGTGCCCTCCGCATCTTCTGCTTCAGGCTCGTAGCTTTCCGGCTCCCGCAGTGGCTCTGTTCCTTCCGTTCCCTCTGCTGCTCCCGGCTCCAGAGGCTGTGTGGCTTCCGGATCCGCTGTACCGTCCGGTTCTCCTGCCTGGTCCGGGGCCTGCTCCTGGTCCGGCTCTTCTGCCTGGTCCGGGGCTCCTGTTTCCTGGGAGCTGCCTGCTCCTAGCCCGGCCTGTTCCGGCAGCATGTCCTCCGTCACGCCCTCCTTAAGCTCCATGAGCTCCCGGTTGGGCTGGTCTGCAAGCTCTGTGAGTTCCTCCGCTGCATACACCGCCAGCGCCTGGGAGTCCTGAAGGAACATCCCCAGTACCAGCAGGATACAGAGTAGCTTTCGTAATCTTCCTCTCATGATCTTTCCTCCTACTACTTTTTTATTTCAGCATACCAGGAGAAAACCATGATTTCCATATATAAAAAATGAATGGTTTTTGTGAGAAATGAATGAACTTTTTCTACGCAATATGAGGATTTCTTTTTCATTTGATCAAACTTGTAGATATCATCGGATAAATTCCAGCCACGATTCAAATGTAAAATAAATCCCCCTACTCCTTTTCCTTAATCATCTTAAACATCTGCACCCTGTTCCGGATCCCCAGCTTCCGGTAAATATTCAAAATATGCTTCTTTAACGTATTCACGCTGATCGCCAGCTCATCACAGATCTGCGTGTTATCCTTCCCCTGCAACAAAAGCTGCAAAATGGTATGCTCCCTGCGGGTCAGGCCATACTGCTCCGTGGCCTGGCTCACAGTCAGCTTTTCCAGCATACCGGCCGCCAGACGGTTGTCCCGGAACAAGCGGTACGCCATGTGATCCTTCAAGAGATCCAGCAGGAAAATATCGTCATATGTAAAATTATCCTTGCCGATGGTCCGGTAAAAGGACACTACTCCTAAAGGTTCTTTGTGATATCCCAATATCAAATGCAGGGAATAATGCCAGTTGTTTGTCTCGTAAGCTTTCTGGTAGCGGGCGCTCCTGATGCCGGTCTCGTCAGAAAGCAGGTCCGTCACACGGTACACCAGGCACTTCCCGCTGCCCAGGATCCCGCGATCGAACTCACGTTCTTCGCAGGGCGCCACCTGTTCTTCTTCGCAGTTGTAGAACACGGGATGCATCAGAAGCCTGGGCGCATCCGGATCCGTCAGATAAAAATCTGCGCTGTCAAAATCCAGTACCAGCTTCATCTGCTCCAGAAACTGCTCCCGCATAACGCGGGAATCCTCCGTGGTATGCAGCTTATAAATAATATTGTTCATGATCATCCAGTCATTGGTCTCCAGCGTCTTCATTCCGGTCCCTCCTGCCTATTTCTTCTGCACGTCCTGCTCCCTGTGTGCAATCGAGTAGGGAAGATTTCTTCCCCTACTCGCCGCGCGGCCCGTGCGTCGCCTCAGCGACATATTTCTTCTGCACGGGCCTGTGCATAAAAAAAGAGACCTGTGACGTATTCCATCACAGACCCCTTTGTCCTGACAAGTATTATAATGCATTCCCGCAGATATTTCAAGTACCAATCGCCTCTCTTTTGGCCCCTGCGGCCCAAAAACACCCTCAATTCAGCCCCCGGAATCCCTTTCCAATGATCTCACTGCTGTTGGTAATCATCAAAAAAGCATCCGGTTCGTGGATCCGGATAAAATTCCGAAGCTCCACCGCCTGGGAACGCTTCATCACCGTGAGGATCACATATTTCTTCCGATGCTCAAAGCTTCCCTGGGCCTCGAAAATCGTAGCGCTCCGGTTCAGGTGATGATGGATAAACTCGCAGATGGGCTCCGGACCATTGCAGATAATGGTAAAATATTTGCACAGGTTGATGTTCTCAATGACTCCGTCAATCACCAGGGATTTGGCCAACAGTCCGCACAGGGAAAACAGGCCCGTCTTGATGTCAAAAGCGAAGCAGGACAGCACCACGATCACGAAATCCACCAGAAACAGCGGCATCCCGATGTTGTCCAGGTTGGTGTACTTTTTCATAATCATAGCCAGAATGTCCGTACCGCCGCCGGACGCTCCGATGTTAAAAAGGATCGCCGAGCTGAAAGCCGGCAGCGCAATGGCAAACAGCAGCTCCAGCACCGGCTGGTCCGTCAGCGGACCGCTCATGGGCCATACCTTCTCTAAGACGCTTAAGCCCACGGAAAGCAGTACACTGACATACACCGTCTTCACGCCAAAGCCTTTCCCCAGGAAGATAAATCCAAACACCAGCATCAGCATATTGATGATAAAGTTTATGGTCCCTGCAGTCAGTGGAACCACGGCGCTTAACACCACCGCAATACCGGTCACCCCTCCGAAGGAATAATTATTCGGAAACTTAAATACATACACGCCGACCACCATGATCAGAGTGGCCAGGGTCAGAATCAGGTATTCCACCGCCACCCGCCAGGCTTTTTTCCTCTGCAGCCGCTCGATGAGCGCTTCTCTGTTCATAACGTCCTCCCGTTTTTCTCTTTTGTAAATCCTTCCGGAAAATCCTAATTAAAATTGACCACGCCGGTATAGGGCGCAAGCTCTACCCGCACAAAATATCCCTGCTCGTGCTCGCACACCGGACACTTCATGGGGGCCTCCTTGCTGTCAACGGTAAATCCGCACTTTAAGCACATCCATTTTGTCTCCACGTTGGACACAAACAACTGATTCTCCTGGATAAGCCTGGAAAATTCCCCGAACCGGTCGCCGTGGATCTTCTCCACATTGCCGATCATCTGGAACAATCCGGCGGTTTTCTGGAACCCTTCCTCCCGGGCAATCTCGCCAAACCGCTTATAGACGTCCTCATGCTCCTCATACTCGTTATGCTTTGCCATCTCAAGGAGCGTAGGCATATCCGGGCTGATATCCACCGGATAGCCTCCGTCGATGTGGATGGTCTGGCCCGAAAGCTCCCGCAACTGGTTATAAAAAGCCGCCGCGTGCTGCCGCTCCTGCTCCGCGGTCAGAACGAACACCTGTTCGATCACGTAAAGGCCGCTCTTTTTTGCCTGGGACGCCGCAAAGGTGTAGCGGTTTCTGGCCTGGCTTTCTCCTGCAAAGGCACGCATCAGATTGCGCATGGTTTCACTGTTGCTAAATTCTACTGACATAAACTACCTCTCGTTTCCGGCAAGCCTGCGCTTCGCCTGTTAAAATTATCCTTGGTAGTATATGTAAGAAAATGCAATTTATACAACGCCCGGCGTTCTTTTCCTAAACTTCTGCTTTTTTCCTCCGCTCCTGCCGTTCAAAGGCATGCATCCAGTCGCCTTTGAAAAAGTAAATCAAAAACACGATGGAGCTTAAGGTCCAGGTTATGGGATAAGCCCAGAACACCACGGTGATCTTCGGAATAAAATGTACTGCCACCGTGATGTAGCTGACCCGGATGATGCACCAACAGACCATCATCACCAGCATGGGCACGATGGACTTGCCCGCCCCGCGGAAGATTGCCGCCATCCCGTGGGAAAGGGCCAGCAGGCAGTAAAACAGCGTCACCGTGTGGGCCTGTGCCATACCGTACTGGATCACGGAAGGCTCGTTATTGAAGGCACGGATCAGCCAGGGCGCCAGGGTATACACCAGAATGCCGATCAGCTCCGCCGCGCAGACGGAACAGAGGATGCCAAAGCGCGCGCCCTTTTTTACCCGGTCAAACTGCCGCGCCCCCAGGTTCTGGCTGATAAAGGTGGGCAGCGCCATCGCGAAACAGGTCACCGGCAGAAATCCAAACCCTTCCACCTTGGAGTAGGAGCCGCAGCCCGCCATGGCGTCCCGGCCAAAGGCATTGATGTTGGACTGCACCACCACATTCGCCAGGGAGATAATGGAATTCTGGATCCCCGCCGGCAGGCCGTTGGAGATAATCCGCCGCATCATGCCGCCGTCAAACCGCACCAGCCTTGGTTCGATCCGGTAAGGTCCCTTCTCCCGCATCAGCCTGTGCAGGCACAAAAGCGCGCTGGCAAACTGGGAGATAATGGTGGCCGCCGCCGCACCGCCTACGCCGAAATGCAAAACGGCAATAAACAGAAGGTCCAGCAGCACATTCAGCACCGACGAAAAAATCAGGTACATCAGCGGATGCCTGCTGTCCCCCACCGACTGAAGGATCCCCACAAAAGCATTATAGCACACAAATCCCAAAGATCCAGCAAAATAAATACGAAAATAAATAATGGAATTGGGAAGCACGTCCTCCGGCGTTCCCATCCACCGCAGGATGATGGGCGTACACAGGATTCCAAGGGTCATCAGGAGCACCCCCGCCAGCAGCGCAAAGGCCACCAGGGTATGTACCGCCTTTTTCAGCTCCGCCATGGCTTTCGCGCCAAAATAGCGGGCAATCACCACGCCGGCCCCCATGGAGATCCCCTGGAAAAATCCTACCATCAGAAAGATCAGGTTGCCGGAGGAGCTGACCGCCGCTAAGGCCTCGCTCCCCAGAAAATTCCCCACAATCAGGGAATCCACCGTATTATAAAGCTGCTGGAACAGATTTCCGAAAAAGACAGGTACCGCAAAGGCAATCATCGCCTTGGGGATCGACCCCTCTGTCAATTTTATTACCGCTTTATTTTCACGCATCTTATATCTCCCTTGACATTTTGTTTACAGATATTATCTAAAAAGGTATTATACACCATTTCAAAGAGTTATGAAATAAATAATCCAAAAAATCAGCCAAAAATACCTAAATCAGTCTTGAAGAATGACAGTAAAATTTGCTATAATATAAAATAATATTT
>CATJBQ010000194.1 GCA_949738465.1 uncultured Lachnospiraceae bacterium | reverse complement strand
CAGCTGCTCCAGGTCCTCGATGGAGTAGATATCGTGGTGGGGCGGCGGGGAGATCAGGGACACGCCGGGGGTGGAACACCGGGTCTTGGCGATCCAGGGATACACCTTCCCGCCGGGCAGATGTCCCCCCTCCCCGGGCTTGGCTCCCTGGGCCATCTTAATCTGGATCTCCTGGGCGCTGACTAAGTACCGGCTGGTAACGCCAAACCGTCCCGAGGCCACCTGCTTGATGGCAGAGCAGCGGTCCTTCCCATCCGGTCCCTTGGTCAGCCGTTCCAGGCTTTCCCCGCCCTCCCCGGAGTTGGACTTGCCGTGGAGCTGGTTCATGGCGATGGCCAGCGTCTCGTGGGCCTCCTGGGAAATGGAACCGTAGCTCATGGCCCCGGTCTTAAACCGGGTGACAATGGAATCCACACTCTCCACCTCATCGATGGAGATCCCCTTTTTGGGATATTTAAAATCCAGAAGCCCCCGCAGGTTCATGGGGGAGCGCTCCCCGTCGATCAGCTTCGTGTATTCCTGAAACAACTGATAATCCCCCCGCTTTGTGGACTCCTGCAGCAAATGGATGGTCTGGGGATTGTAAAGGTGCTCCTCCGCACCGCTGCGCATCTTGTGGCGTCCTCTGGAATCTAAGGTAAGGTCCGTTTCAAGGCCCAGAGGATCGTAGGCCGCGCTGTGCAGAAGGTCCACATCCCGCTGGATATCCTCTAAGGTGATGCCCCCCACCCGGCTGACGGTGTCTGTAAAATATCGGTCGATCACCGCCGCGTCGATGCCGATGGCCTCAAAGATCTTGGCCCCCTGGTAGGACTGGATCGTGGAGATCCCCATCTTGGAGGCGATCTTCACAATGCCGTGAAGGATGGCATTGTTGTAATCATTCACCGCCGCATAGTAATCCTTGTCTAAAAGCCGCTCCTCGATCAGCTGCCGGATGGAATCCTGGGCTAGATACGGGTTGATGGCGCAGGCTCCAAATCCCAAAAGGGTGGCAAAATGGTGCACCTCCCGGGGTTCCCCGCTCTCTAAGATAATGGCCAGGGAGGTTCTTTTTTTCGTCTTGATCAGATATTGCTGCAGGGCGGAGACCGCCAGCAGGGAGGGGATATACACGTGGTTCTCGTCGATCCCCCGGTCGGAGAGGATCAGGATGTTGGCCCCGTCCCGGTAGGCCCGGTCCGCCTCCACAAACAGCCGGTCAATGGCTTTTTCCAAACTGGTGTTCTTATAGTAGGTGATAGGGATCACCTGCACCTTGAAACCATCCACCTTCATATTTTTGATCTTCATCAGGTCCGTGTTGGTAAGGATGGGATTGTTCACCTTCAGCACCTGGCAGTTTTTGGCCTTCTCCTCCAAGAGATTGCCGTCCTCCCCGATGTAGACCGTGGTAGAGGTCACCACCTCCTCCCGGATGGAGTCGATGGGGGGATTGGTCACCTGGGCAAATAGCTGTTTAAAATAGTTGAACAGCGGCTGGTGATCCCGGCTCAAGACCGGCAGGGGCACGTCGATGCCCATAGCCGCAATGGCCTCCCCGCCGTTTTTCGCCATGGGGAACATGGCATTTTTCAGGGACTCGTAGGTGTAACCGAAGGCCTTCTGCATCCGGGAGCGCTCCTCATGGGTGTACTCCTGGACCCGCTCGTTGGGAATCTTAAGCTCCTCCAGGGACACCAGATAGCGGTCCAGCCATTCTCCATAGGGCTTTCTGGAGGCGTAGCGTTCTTTCAGCTCATCGTCGTCCACCCCCCGGCCTGCCACCGTGTCCACCAGCAGCATCTTGCCGGGGTGGAGCCGCTCCTTCACCCTGATATTGGCGGGATCCACCTCCAAGGCCCCCACCTCCGAGGAGAGGATCAACTGGTCGTCCTTGGTGATGTAGTAGCGGGAGGGGCGCAGGCCGTTGCGGTCTAAGATCGCCCCGATCTGGTCTCCGTCGGAAAAAAGGATGGAGGCCGGCCCGTCCCAGGGCTCCATCATGGTGGCGTAATACTGGTAAAAATCCCGCTTTGTCTGGGTCATGTTCCGGTTGTTGGCCCAGGGCTCCGGAATGGTGATCATCATGGCCAGAGGCAAGTCCATGCCGCTCATCACCAAAAATTCCAGGGTATTGTCCAGCATGGCCGAGTCGCTGCCTGCCGTATTCACCACCGGCAGCACCTTCTGCAGCTGGCCCTTCAGATACTCGGACTCCATGGTCTCCTCCCGGGCCAGCATCTTGTCCGCATTGCCCCGGATGGTGTTGATCTCCCCGTTGTGTACGATAAACCGGTTAGGATGAGCCCGCTCCCAGCTGGGGTTGGTGTTGGTGCTGAACCGGGAGTGGACCAGAGCGATGGCCGACACATAATCAGGATCCTTCAGGTCCCCAAAAAACTGCCGCAGCTCATTGACCAAAAACATTCCCTTGTATACAATGGTCCGGCTGGAGAGGGACACCACATAGGTGTCGTCATTGCTCTGCTCGAACACCCGGCGGGCCACGTACAGCCGCCGGTCAAAGGCAAGGCCCCGCTCCGTCTGGGGCGGACGCCTCACAAAGGCCTGGAGGATGCAGGGCATACAGGCCACCGCCTTCTGGCCCAGCACGGAGGGCTCCGTGGGCACCTGCCGCCAGCCCAAGAACTCCATCCCCTCTTTTTTTATGATGATCTCAAACATCTTCTTTGCCTGGTTGCGCTTCAGCTCATCCTGGGGGAAGAAAAACATACCGATGCCGTAATCCCGCTCCTGACCCAGATCAATTCCCAGTTCTGCCGCGGCCTTTGTAAAAAAACGGTGGGAAATCTGCAAAAGAATCCCCACGCCATCGCCGGTCTTGCCCTCGGCGTCCTTCCCGGCCCGGTGCTTTAAATTCTCCACGATCTTCAAGGCATTCTCCACCGTTTCGTGGCTCTTGCCTCCCTTAATATTTACCACGGCCCCGATGCCGCAGCTATCATGCTCAAAACGCGGGTCGTACAGACCCTGTGCTCTTAATTCCTGCATCCAATCATCCTTTCTGATCCTTCTCTTACGGAACTTTATTCAGTGTACTACTTTTTCCGGTCCTTGTAAATTACTCTTTCGTGGTATATTGTCAGATAATAAGAAAATAGTAAAATATATACTTATATTTTCAGAATATAATATGTTGTTTTTGGTCTGATTTCCTGCGATGGAAACAATTTTAAACGGTTTTCTTTCAAGAAATTTTTTTTTAAATTTTGATTCCGGCTATTTTCTGGTGGTTCCTGGAATTGCGCAGGAATTTTCTACTTCAAAAGTAGTAGGCTCCTGCCGGATCTGCTCTCATTCTTCCGGCTGCCCATAGGAGGCATTCTCCCCGTGCTTCCGGTAGAAATTTAAGGCCTCGCTCCCGCGGAGGGGAAGCTCCATATTGGCCTCGTAGACGGATTTATTCAGATTCTCCAGTCTTTGTTTTGTTATAAAAACAGACTCATCTGCTCATATTCCTGGCTCCACTCCAGCCCGGGAGGGATCTTTTTTAAAAATTCTCCTGTTCGGGCCTCCTCCCGGATCCATGGCGCAAGCTCCTCTGCCTCCAGCACCAGGGGCATCCGCTCATGGACCGGCCGCACGGAATCATTGGCCGCTGTGGTCAGTATGATAAAATGCGCCCCGTCCTCCTCCATCCGGAAAAAACCGGCCATATAAAGCGCTCTCTGGTCCCCATGGGAAAATACCACCTTCTGCTTCTGGCCGTCCCACTCGTAAAAATGCCGGGCGGGTATGATGCACCGCCGTTTCCTGACGCTCTCCGAAAACGTGGGGCGATCCAGGGCGGTCTCGGCTCTGGCATTGATCAGAAGCTTTTTGTCCCGGCCGGCAAGCCCCCACTTCATCTCTGTGCCCCAGAGCCGGCCTCCCTTCCCGCAGATCACGGGCGCTGTCTGGGAGGGGTAAATGTCCCCCGCCCGGTTCCTCGCCATCCTGGCGTCTATGTCCTGTACGCTCGCGCCGATCTCACTTCCCAGATCTTCGTCAATATAATATCTGCCACACATGGGTTACTCCTAACTGAAATCACTCTATTTCTTTAAAGGCCGATCTGATAGATTTCGATCACGCACCTGTGCTTCCGCTCTCCTGGCGGCGCGTCCTTATCATAGGCGATCCCCACAAGAATCATGCCGGATTTGTCCACGTATCTGCTGTTTCTGATGGCTGTAAATCCACTGTTTCCAGGGTTCAAATAGATTCCCATTCTCTCACCTCACGTTTTCGGGTATATGTGTCTAAATGGCGTCTGTGCGTATCCTTTTAAACCAATCTCCGTATATCCAGCGGACGATCCTTGGTTGAGTCATATCCCCTCACAGCCCCAGCTTCGCGGGATCCGTTGACCTCTGCGCCTCGATATTAACAGGAAACTTGGTCTCGATCCCCTTATGGTACGCCGAAAAGCAAATATCAAAAACGATCTTCCCTTCCCCTGGCACGTCGTCCTCTGTACTCTCACCCTTGACGCGGCCCAGGTTCGACAGACCCGGGTCTACCGGTCTTATAGATACCTCAATATCATCGCCAATGCAGGCTATGATCTCACCAATGGACATATCCTGAAATTCCTTCACCGCATATTTCAGGATCCAGGCCAAAATCTGCTTATCCGCCAGCAGGAATTTTGCGTTTGTGTCATAAGAGCTGGATTCCTCCGTGGCCTCAACGGCCAGTGCCAGATATGTTTCTGCTATTTTTCTTCCTTTCTGTTGTACAGGAAGAAAACGCTCTCCCTGCATAGTTTCTGGGATTGTAAGCAAGGAGTTCAGATAAAAAACCACTGACGCATTCTATGCAGACCAAAATATAGAACCTTTGAAATCATTGAGCATTAGGAGGACGATTTATGAAAAAAATAATTTTTTCTCTTTTTACTTTCGTTATTTTACTTTCAAATACGCTTTCCCTACAAGCAGCATCTTCCAGCTCATATAGGGTGGAAGTCGTACCCCTGGGAAATGGATACCAGGTAGTTATTTCCACAGAAATTTCTAACACACTTATAAACTCTTTGGCCGGTTCCGGCAATGCAGCAGCCACACCAGCAACGCCGCCAGCAGCGCTGCCGCCACGGTAGCCCCCCAGTAAGCGCCCTGGCTTTTGCTGACCCAGTCAAGCGCACCGCTCTCTACCCGGAACAGCGTCAGCAGATTGGCGCCCAGGTGGGCGCAGATACAGGCCATAAGACTGTGGGCCCTCTCCAGAAAATATGCCAGCAGCATCCCCAGCAGAAAGGCATAGAGAAACTGCACCAGATTAAAATGAAGGCCGCCGAAAATCAGGGCCGACACCGCCATGGCCGCCGGAATTCCCAGCCAGTCGGAAAGCCGCCCGTAGACGATCCCCCGGTACAGAAGCTCCTCGGCAATGGGAATCAGAATCCCCACTCCCAGAACCTCGAAGAAGATCCCGCCGCCGTAAAAATGGGCAGTCACCTCCCGATACCCCTCGGACACCTGCATCAAGCCGGTGGCCGTAATGATGTTGTTTAGGGCAAATCCCGCCAATGCGCCAGATATAAAAGTTAAAATACAGTTTAATATTTTTGTTTTTGTTGGATTTTCCTTTGTCCCCTGCTGGAGGCGCTGCTGAAACACCGTGCACAGCAGCCGGTCCTTCCGATAGTAGCCAAAGAGCACCGGCAGACACAGGGCCGTGGCGATGGTCTGCAGCATGGTGTAGGAGTGACTGTAGGTCTCCTCTGTGATCTGCAGGGCATAGACAAACAGGTACATGGCTACGTTGGAGATCACATAATAGATCAGGATCGGGTAGAGAATGGTCCATATTTTTATTGGTATGTTTTCATGATTGTTTTTCAATTTTACACGCGTGCCTCTTTGTTTTTTCATCGTAATTAATTGCAACTAGAAGTAGTTCGCTTCCGTATCCCTCAGCAATTCCCCACAAACACATATTTCAGATCCCTTCCGGCTGCCACAGCCAGACGATAGATCTGCCCGGTCTCCGTGGCATCCCGGTCCCTCATACGGTATCTGGGGAAAAACCGGGTGATATGCAGGGGCATCTGGGCAATGGAGGCGATCCATGCCGCTTCCTCCTCCATCTCCTCTACGCTGTCGTTTTCACCGGGAACGATCAGGGTGGTGAGCTCCACGTGGCAGCACCCGGCGGCGCGGCGGATAAATTCCTTCACCACAGCAAGGCTGCCCCCAAGAAGCTGATAATATTCCTCCCGAAAGCCTTTGAGATCGATATTCATGGCGTCGATCCAGGGCAGGAGATCCTCAAGGACCTCAAGGGAAGCGGTCCCGTTGGTGACCAGCACCGTTTTCATGCCCTGCTCCTTCACCAGCCGCGCCGTATCCCGCACATATTCCCAGCCCACAAGGGGCTCGTTGTAGGTAAAGGCCACCCCGATATTGCCGGACCTCTCAAGGGCCTTCGCCCGGTCTGCCAGCTCCTGGGGCGTAAGAAAGATCGTCTCCGCCGCCGAAGCGTCCGCCATGGAGATCTCATGATTCTGGCAGAAGGGACAGCGCAGATTGCAGCCGTAGCTGCCCACGGACAGGATCTGGCTGCCGGGCTCAAACAGCCTTAACGGCTTTTTCTCAATGGGATCCAAGGCCATGGAGGTGAGCCGGCCATAATTTTCACAGCGGATCCTTCCGCCCTCGTTGACCCTGGCCCGGCAGAGACCCTTTTGTCCCGGCTTCAGGCGGCAGTGATGCATACAGGTGTTGCAGATTGCTTCCATAAAAATCCTCCCAAAACGTCAATCGTGCCTGACAACCTCAAACCGCTCCAGGGAAACCTTCTCTCCCTCCGGAATCCCGGCCTTGCGCCTGGCGACGGCGATCTGTTCCTCCACGGTATCGATCTCCTCCAGGTTCGGCAGCAGCAGTCCTCTCCTGCGGCCCTTGGACACCACCACGCCGTAACGCTTCACGTCCAACTGATCCGGCGAGTCCACAGGCTCCATCGCGCCCAGCACATCTACGCTGATGGACAGCAGGTCAAGCTCGGCAGGCTCAATGGGAGAAAACCGCGGATCATTTGTGGAGGCGCTGACCGCATTCTGGATGATCTCCTGGGCGATGGAGGAACAGGTGGCGCCAAGAGTTCCGATGCAGCCTCGAAGGCGTCCCTCCTTTTTGATGGAAACAAATACGCCGGCCTGCCGGCACATAAGCTCCTGAGGCAGATCCTCAGGCGGAGCGATGGTCTCTCCGCTCCGAACATATGTTTCTATCGTTTTTCGTGCAAGCTGCACGTACATATCCTCCTGCCTCCGCCGCTCCGCGATCCGGCTGCGCTCCTTTTCCTCATAGCGTTCCTTAAAATTCCGTTCCGGATCCGGACCGCACACCCGATAGCAGCAGATCCCGTACCCCACGCCGAAGGGCCCTTCATAGGAAAGGCGCTCCGCCTCCACCTGGGTCCGGTCCAGCGCCCCGGCCATAATGGTGAAGGAGCGGTGTCCGCACTCCCCTGCTTTATCACAAAAATTTTCGGAAAATTCAAACAGTCCGCCAAAGTCTCCCTGCTCCATACAGGCCATGAGACGGCTGTCATAGGCAGGCCCCTCCTTCCGGTAGCCGTAGGGTCTCTCCTCCAAAAGCCGGTGGGACAGGTCGCCGCTGGCGATCACCACGGCCCTTCTGCCCAGACGGTCAACGGCCTCCCGAATGGCCTGCCCCAGCTCATAATGGGTGGCGAGCGGGCAGCCGGAAAGGCCGATCCGCACCAGGCGGTAGGACTGCCAGTACTGATTCAGAAAATAAAGGGGCACCATGACGCCATGATCCAGCGCTTTTTCCCGCTGTCCTAAGACTCCGGCGGGCAGGCCCCGGCTTTCTGCCAGACGGCAGAACTCCTCCACCAATCCGGTGTCGTAGGAAACGGTCATCTTTACCTGGCCCGCGCCAAACGGACCAAAGCTGCCTGTGGCTTCCCGGCCCGGGGAAATGTGAAAATAATCCGCATACATGGTCTGGTGGGGGGAGATCAGGATCACCGTCTCCGGCTTTTGTGCGGCCGCCCTTTTGGCGGCCTCGTGATAGGCGTCGATGGTTTTCTGGATGGCCCGCTCCTGCCCTTTTCCGATCTCCGGTACGATCAAGGGCGGGTGGGGGACCATGAATGCTGCTGTGATTCCCATTGGTTTTGCTCCTTTGCGGTGAGGTATTTAAGAGTGCCGAATTTTTGACACTCTCTTTCGATATTATTTACTTACAAGAGGCGGTTTCTGATAAAGTTTTCGCTCTATCTGTTTCCGTTTTTTCGCTATTACTTTTAGCGTTTCTTTCGCCTCTTCTTTTTCTGCTATCTCCTCAAGATCATCTAAAATTGTGAGCTGGTCAAAAAGATAGCCATTGTATTCTTTTTCATTTGTCAGCATGCCGCTTCACCTCCATACTGTATGCAAGAAGTGTTTTGTTATGCATTTAGTATACCATACCGCAGACTACGTCCGCAACCGAAACTGCATTCAAAAACCTTCCTCCCGGAAATTTACGGAAGACCCTGGCTCTGCCAGATTGTCTGATCAATCCCCGCTTTCTTCAGATCCCTTAGAAAAATCTCATATTCCTCCTCCAGCAGCACACAGCAGCCCGTTTCTATCTCCTTTAAAAACTCCTGCATGGTATTTTCAATT
>CATJBQ010000193.1 GCA_949738465.1 uncultured Lachnospiraceae bacterium | reverse complement strand
GCACAATACGCAACTGGAGGGAGGTTAGGTGTGAGACTATGTCAAATGTAATCGTTAAAGAAAACGAGACTTTGGATAGCGCTTTACGCAGATTCAAGAGAAACTGCGCGAAGGCTGGTATTCAGCAGGAGATTCGTAAGAGAGAGCATTACGAGAAGCCCAGCGTGAAACGTAAGAAGAAATCCGAAGCAGCAAGAAAGCGTAAATACAATTAATCAGCTTTGAGTAGTGTAGAGAAAAAGAGTTTATCATGTAATGCAGTTTCTGCATTTGTGTGGTGAGCTCTTTTTTTAATCTCATTCCTTCGTGGAGGAAATTTTTCTTCCATTCTCCCAGGAAATACGGTATGATGGAAACAATTAGAGGCTAAAAGCATACGCCAGGAGGTTTTCAAAATGATAATCCATGTGAACTTAAAATCCATCGCCAGGAAAAGCCGGTCCGTTAAGCCGGCCGCTTATGAGATCCCGGGATGTCCCGCCACCGTGCGGGAGCTGATCCTGGCTGTGACGGAGGCGGGGGTCCGTGAGTACAATGAGCGCCTCGATCATCCCCTGTTAAGCTGCCTGACAAAGGAGGAGATTGAGAATAAGGCCCGGGCGGGCCGGATCGGGTTTAAGGTGAATTACGGGGAGAAAAAGGCGGAGCTTTTCGCGGCCCAGGAAAACGCCATCCAGTGCTTCCAGGACGGGATTTACCGGATTTTCCTGGACGGGAAGCCCCTGGAGGAGCTGGAGGAGACGGTTTCGGTAACGGAAAAGAGCGAATTTACATTTGTCCGGCTGACGATGCTGGCGGGAAGGATGTGGTAAGATGGCAGATTTTGACTACAATACCAGAAGTGCGATTACAAAAAGGCGGCAGGAGGAGCTGGAGCGGCGGATGCGCGCCCTTTCGGGGGAGGACAGAAAGCTGGCACAGGAGATTCAGAGCCGCTCCGGCGGGGAGCAGATTGGCCGGATTGCAGCGCAGTTTCGTGCCAGGAAGGAGCTGACGCCCTCCCGGTGGTTTTTGCGCAAGGGGTTTCTTCCCGGAAGCCGGGTACATAAGGAGCTTTTGAATGCCTTTGTGCCCAAGGCATATCAGGCTTCTTACCTCTATATCATCGATAAGCTGAACCAGTTTCCCTTTTCCTGCGGCTGGCAGCGGCGGACCGTGCGTACCTCCTCTTACGCGCCCCAGACGGTCCGTGTTTTTCAACTGCTCAACGCATATGAACGTTTGTTCTATATTGGAGATGATCTGACGGATTTTCTCTACCGGCGTTTGGACGAGGAAAAATCGGACTATATCCGGCATGAGTGGAATTTTACCCAGAATTTCAGCCTCATCTACGCGGCGGAGATCGACCGGGGCAACCAGAAGGTGATCGACGCCTTGAAGGATCTGATCCTGAGTGAAAATAATACCGCCTATCTGGACCGGGAGATGATCTTAGGGATTCTGCGCTCGGACAACCGGGAGCTTCAGAGGCTTTTGTGCGGCCTGCTTCTGGCGGCCCGGCTCCAGGAGGGGCTCCGCCAGGCCGTCTGCGAGACCATGGACGAGGGAACCGGGGAGGCGTTTCTGATGCTTCTTGAGGTGATCTGTGAGAACAATCTGATCCGTTATTCTTCGGTGAAGCGGGCGGTGTCCACCTGGATCGGGATTTTTGATGAAAACAGTGTGGACCGGGTCAATGAGAAGCTGCTGACACTGATGGGGCAGTGCCTTAAGGATCCGGCGTTTTGCCGGGAGCAGCTTGGAACCAACGATTCCATCGCCATTTCCGCCGCTTTGTGGGCCCTGGGCTTTTGGGAGGCGGAGGACGCGGTGGCGGCCATGCTGGAGCTTCTTGAACATGGCACGAAGAACCAGAAGCTGACGGCCTCCTTCTACAACGCCAGTCTTTTTGACGAGGAGCTGAAAATCCGCGCCGCCAGGCAGGCCGTGCTTGCGCATACAGACGATCTGGAGCTGGTGGCGGCGTTTCTGCCGGCCTACCATACCAGGCTTGGCCGCCAGATCTGGAGCTTGCTCTATAAGGACCGGCAGCAGGGGAGGGAGGCGGTAAAGCCCCACAAGCCGGTGCTGACGGATTATTTTACGGACCGCCGGGAAGCGGAGCTTATGTATGAAAAATTTATGCAGATTTATGAGGCTTTGCCCAAGGGAGGGGTGCGCTTCTGCCCCTGCATTTTCCCCTGGTACCAGGTGGAGCTCAGGCCCTCGGAGGTGGTGCGCCAGTTGGCGTTTCTGGCCTATGTGCTCTCGGATGAGGAGAAAATCACCCGGATGGCGTCGCTTCTTGGAGAGGTGTCCAGCGAGGGCTACAGCAGCGACCGCTCCCTCCTTTTGAATCTGCTTCTGTATACGCCGGCCAACGGGAAGCAGCGGGAGCTTCTGATCCATTATATGGGAAACGGGGAAGTGGCCACCTCCCAGCGCGCCATATCGATTGTGAAAAATTTAACACTCCGGAAGGAGGATTTTGGCCAGATGGAGGAGATGCTCCGCTTCAAGCGCAGCAATCTGCGCAACCAGCTTCTGGAATTTCTGATGGAGCAGACGGACGGGGAGATGGAGGAATGCCTCCGGCGTCTTCTGGCCGATAAAAGGGAGGAGAAACGAAGCGCAGGGCTGGATCTTCTGCTGCGCCTGTCTAAGAAGCCGGAAAAAGCGGCCTTTTACGGGAAGGTGAAGGTTCTGGCAGAGGAGATGGAAACACCCACCGACAAGGAAAAGGTGCTCTTAGAGGAGATCCTGGGGGAGCCGGAACAAGCAGGAACCATAAAGAAGGGCTACGGTCTTTACCATCCGGATGCGCCCATTGAGATTCCGGAGCCGGAGGGCGGCAGCGATGCTTTGCGCGCCTGCAGCGCTCTGTCGGAGCAGGAGGTGATGGAGAAGCTCCGCCGGCTGGATGCCATTTTTAAGGCCCACGAAAAGGAGGAGTTCGAGACGTCTTCCGGGGAAAAGCAGCTTTTGTCCAACGGCTACGTTCCCATGAAGCAGGAGCAGAACAAAAATTATTTTGACCGCTTCCGTCTGAAAAATTATCCCTTAGAGCAGGAGCTGCGGGAATTTTATGAGACGGAAATCGGCAGCTATCCGGTTTTTCTGGAGCTGGAGGCCTGGCTTCTTAGCAAAAATGCGGAGATTTACCAGAATAAGAACACACGTTTGTTCTATCAGACGCTGTTTGAGAAGGTTCCGTTTCTGCCGCAGGCGCTGACCCTGGCCTACCCCAAGCATGTGATGGATGTGCGGCTCAATTACCGTTACGAATATCTGGATAAGCGGTTCCTGTTCCGGGCCGGACTGCAGGCGGCGGCTGCCCTTGGGAAGGTGGTGAACCGCAGGAATCAATGGATTGAATACCATTATACCGGCTGGAACGGCCAGAAGCATTCCCAGTCCATCCGGGTGGGGGAGCTTACGTTTATCAGCCGTTTTCTGGAGGGCTTAGGCTACTGGGAGACGGACGAGGAATTTGCCAAAGCCTTTTATGCGGCCTGGAATCTGGAGCTGAAATGCGCAGGAGACCGGGAGGTATCCCGGTTTCAGCCCCAGACGGCCTCCTACAATTCCAGGAACGCCAGCGCCATGACGCCGGTGACGCCTTATTGGTTTTTGAAGGCATACCACCTGGGGCTGGTGAAAAAGGATATTCTGTTTCTGGCGGTGTTTACGTATTTTAACAGGAAAAACGGCCTGGAGGCCATCACCCGGCTGGTGAAGGGGGAGTACGCAAGAAGCGGCAACCGGCAGCTCTGGAGGTGGTTTTTCGGCGAGGGCATGGGAGAGTCCGTTCTGGAACGGGGCCAGGAGCTTGTGGGGCCGGATACCTGGTGCGGAAGGCTTGTGCAGGAGCTGTATGACGACATCGTCCCCATGATTGTAGATACGGAGCTTCGGCGGGGCGAGGCGGACACGGAATTTTCCCAGGATATCCAGGGGATTGCCTATATCCAGGGGACCGGGTATCTGGTGCGGATCCTGATGGCCCTGGGGAAGGATACCTTAGGCCGGGAGGCGTATTATTCCTGGTACTATTCCAACCGCCATACCCGGCGGGATTCCTTAAGCCATCTGCTGAAAGCGTCCTACCCCCGAAAGGAGGACAGCGGGGAAACCTTAAAGCAGGCGCTTTCTGGTACCAGCATCAGGGAACAGCGTCTGGTGGAGGTGGCCATGTATGCGCCCCAGTGGATCGATGTCATCCAGGAATATCTGGGCTGGAAGGGCTTAAAGAGCGGCTGTTACTATTTCATGGCCCACATGGACGAATATTTTAACGACCAGAAAATGGCGGTGATCGCCAGGTACACGCCGCTGTCCGCCGAGGAGCTACGGGACGGGGCCTTTGATATCGACTGGTTTGAGGAGGCCTACGGGCTTCTGGGGGAGAAAAATTTTTCCCTGCTGTATAAGGCGGCGAAATATATTTCCGACGGCGCCAGGCATGCCCGGGCCAGAAAATATGCCGACGCTGCATCCGGAAAGGTGACATTGGCGGATTTACGGCAGCAGATTTCAGAGAAACGCAACAAGGATCTTTTGATGAGCTACGGGCTGGCGCCTTTTGACGCGGACCGGGAGCGGGATCTTCTTGCGCGCTACCAGTTTATCCAGCAGTACGCCAGGGAGGCGAAGCAGTTTGGCGCCCAGCGGCGGGCCAGCGAGGGAAAGGCGGCCCAGACCGCCCTGGTGAACTTAAGCGTCCATGCGGGATTTTCCGATGTGACACGGCTGATTCTGAACATGGAGAGCCGGCTGGCGGAGGAATTTGCCCCCTTCCTTGAGTGGAAGGCTGTGGAGGACGTGGAGGTCTGCCTTGCGGTGGACGAAAACGGCAGGAGCTCCATTCTCTGCCGCAAGGGGGAGAAAGCGTTGAAATCCGTTCCCTCCCGCCTGGGGAAGAACGCGTATATCCAGGAACTGAAGGAGGCCAACAAGAAGCTGCGGGAGCAGCATTCCCGGACAAGGAAAATGATGGAGGAAGCCATGGAGAGCGGGGAGGAATTTACGGCCGCCGAGATCGGTGGGCTTCTGGAAAATGCGGTGGTCGGCGCAATTTTACGGCCCCTGGTGTTTCTTTTTAAGGAACGCGCAGGCTTTGTGCAGCTTCCAGAGGCAGGAGAAACGAAAGGGGACGGCCCGGTTCTTCTGCTGACATCCATGGACGGCAGCCGGGAGGCGCTTTTGGGGGAGGAGAAGCTTACGATTGCCCATCCGCTGGATCTTTACCGCAGCGGAAGCTGGCATGAGTATCAAAAACATATGTTCGATCGTCAATTGCGTCAGCCCTTCAAGCAGGTATTCCGGGAGCTGTATGTGAAGCTTCCGGAGGAGCTGGGCCTTAAGGCCTCCCGGATGTTTGCCGGCAACCAGATCCAGCCCCGGAAAACCGTGGGCTGCTTAAAGGGACGGCGCTGGATTGCCGACTATGAGGAGGGGCTTCAGAAGATTTACTACAAGGAAAATATTGTGGCGCGGATCTATGCGCTGGCGGACTGGTTTTCCCCCAGCGACGTGGAGGCGCCCACCTTAGAGTGGGTGGAGTTTTCCCACCGGAAGACGTTTCAGCCCCTGACCATCGGGGAGGGGCCGGATCTTATTTACAGCGAAGTGATGCGGGACGTGGACCTGGCGGTCAGCGTGGCCCATGCGGGCGGCGTGGATCCGGAAACCAGCCATTCCACCATCGAGATGCGCCGGGCCATCGTGGAGTTTAATCTGCCGCTGTTTGGTCTTACCAATGTGGAGCTTAAGGACAGCCATGCCCTGATTACCGGCCGGCGCGGGAAGTACAATGTCCATCTGGGCAGCGGCGTGGTGCACCAGGAGGGCGCCGCCATGCTGAACATCCTGCCGGTACACAGCCAGAAGCGCGGCAGGCTTTTCCTTCCCTTTGTGGATGAGGATCCCAAGACTGCGGAGATTATGTCCAAGATCGTGCTGCTGGCGGAGGATGGTAAGATTAAGGATCCGTTTCTTCTGGATCAGATTTTGAGAAACTGAAATGTGGGCTGCCTACAAATCCAGCCCGGTAAAATCAATAGACAGATCTTCGTATATATTTACTTTGATCCGGTCCCGGAAGGTGTAGGTCTCCACCTTAAAATTAGTCTGCTCCAGATAATAAACAAAAATGCTTTCCCTGGATGGATCTACGATCCAGTATTCCCGTACCCCTGCATCGGCGTACAGATTCAGCTTGCGCACATAGTCATTGCGGAAGGTACTGGGAGAAATGATCTCAATGATCCAGTCCGGGGCGCCGCTGCAGCCGCGGTCTGTAAGCTTGCCGGGATCGCAGATCACACTGATATCCGGCTCGACGATGGTTTTTCTGTCATCTTTGAGCTTAACGGCAAAGGGAGCAGGATAGACCCGGCAGGGGCCGTTTTTTCGTCTAAGATAATCCCGGATTGTTCCGGAAAGTTCCATGAGTATCGTCTGATGAATCCGGCTGGGAGCCGCCTGGTTATAAACCAGGTTCCCCTCAATCAATTCCGCCCGGACATTCTCCGGAAGGCTATAATAATCCTCTTCGGTATAAAGCATTGTCTGCGCTAACGCAAGGGCCATTTCAGCAGCCTCCTTTCAATGGGTCAGAATATCTTATGAAAAGTATATCACATCCGATTTTCAAAAACAATCAGGAAAATTTCTGTCATAAACCCTGTCCACCCTCATAGAATAGATTAGAACCGGAAACAGCAAAGGAGGACAGACCATGGAGGAAATTATCCGCATTTTCCCGCAGCGCCTGCAGGAATTCTGCCGCCAGGCCTTTGAGCGGCCCGACCGGCCGGAGGAGCTGCGCATCCGCATCGGACAGCCCCTGCAGCTTCTCAACGGAGCCGAGGAGCTGTTCTGGAGCGGTAAGAGATTTCAAAAGGAGCGGGAGGATACCTACCGGGCCACCGGGGAGGACATGCAGGAAATTCTATCCGCCATGAGCCGTTATTCCCTGTACGCCTTTGAGGAGGAGCTTCGGGGAGGCTTTCTTACGATCCAGGGCGGCCACCGGGTAGGAGTCGCCGGAAAGGCTGTCTGCCAGGGAGGAGAGATCCGCACGCTGCGCCAGATCTCCTTTTTGAACATCCGTATTGCCGGGGAGCAGAAGGGCTGTGCCGACGGCGTCCTGCCCCATCTTTGGAACCGGGAGCAGATCTTCAATACGCTGATCGTTTCGCCTCCCGGCGTGGGGAAAACAACGCTGCTTCGGGACTGCATCCGCCAGATTTCCGACGGGAATGAAACGCATCCGGGAAAGCGGGTGGGCATTGTGGACGAGCGCAGCGAGCTGGCGGCCTGTTTTCTGGGCCGTCCCCAGCGGGATGTGGGAGTACGAACTGACGTTCTTGACTGCTGCCCCAAATCCCAAGGGATGCTTTTGCTGATCCGTGCCATGTCGCCCCAGGTGATCGGAGTGGACGAGCTGGGCGGCGCAAAGGATTACGAAGCGGTGGAATATGTCCTGCACTGCGGATGCAGGATCCTAGGGACAATCCATGCCGGGAGCTTTGAAGAAATGGAGCGGAAGCCCTATCTGTCCAGATGGCTTGGAGAAGGGTATTTCGAGCGCTTTCTTTTTCTGGAAAAGGAAGCCGGAAAAAGACGGCGGTTTCATATTTATAATGAAAGGCGGGAGCGGCTATGTTAAAGGCGGCGGGGGCGGCGCTGGTGCTTTTGGCTTCCATTCTCTACGGCTGGCAGCAAAAAAACGCTCTGGCAGGCCATGTGGCGCAGCTTTACGCCCTGAAGGAACTGCTGGAGATGCTTTCCGGGGAGATTTCCTATGCAAAAGCGCCCCTGCCGGAGGCATTTACGGGGATTGCAAAGCGCCAGGGAGGTCCTTTCCAGGAAATCCTTCTGGAGATCGCGGGGAAGCTGGAAGATTCCTCGGAGAGCCTGGATGGGATCTGGCGAAAGACCTGGGAGGCCCACCGGGAAAAACTGCTGCTTTCACCGGAGGAACTGAAGCTGATCGTGGAGCTTGGAAAAAACCTGGGGTATCTGGATATCCAGATGCAGCTTGGCCACATTGCCCTGTACGCCGGGCGGCTTGAAGGAAAGATCGCCAAGGCCAACGGCGAGCTGGCGGTAAAGCAGAAGCTGTATCAGTATCTCAGTGTGACGGGCGCTTTGTTTCTGATCCTGATCCTGATCTGAGGGAGGAGAGCATAAGATGAGTATCAATTTGATTTTTAAGATCGCGGCGGTGGGGATCCTGGTGACGGTGATCAGCCAGGTACTGAAGCACAGCGGCCGGGAGGAGCATGCCTTCCTCACCAGCCTGGCAGGGCTTCTGATTGTGCTGTTCTGGATCGTGCCCTACATCTATGAGCTGTTTGAAACCATACGCAGCCTTTTTGCCCTGTAAATGTGGTTGTGTGCAGGCGCTTTGCCTGGAAAATAGGAGTAAAAAATGGATATTGTAAAAATTGCTGTGATCGGGGTGGCCGCCGTGCTGCTGTCCCTGCAGCTTCGAAGCGGAAAAAGAGAGTACGAGCTGTTCATCGTTCTGGGCGGCTGCCTCTGCATTTTCGGGTTTATCCTGACAAAGCTTAAGGTGGTCATTGACGCGGTCAACGAGATGCAGACTTACGTGCAGTTAGACGCCCAGTATGTGGCGATCCTCATCAAAATGATCGGCATCACCTACGTGGCGGAATTTTCCGCCAATCTGTGCCGGGATGCGGGCTACCAGGCGGTGGCCGTCCAGATCGAGATGTTCGGGAAGCTGTCCATTCTGGGAATCAGCATGCCGGTGCTGCTGGCGCTGCTAAAGACCGTCAGCGAATTTTTGCAGTAAAAGAGGGCGGATATGGAAAAAAGAAGAAGGCAGAAAAGGCAAGGAAAGCGGCGGCTTTTCTGGGTGGCCGCATGGATTCTTTTTTTGACGATAAGAACAAATGTTCGATCTGTTTCGGCGGCGGAGACAGAGCGGGAAGGAGAAACGGAACAGTCCCAGGAACTGGATCTGTCCCTGCTGGACGAATTGGATTTCTCCCAGGTGGACAGCCTGTTGAGCCAGGAGGAGACGGTGGAGTTCAGCTTCGGGGAGCTGGTGCAGAAGCTGATCGGAGGGGAGGAAATTGACAAAAAGTGGTTGTTTTCCGTCTGGTGGGACGTGCTTTTTTCGGAAATCAAAGAAAGCAGAGGGTATCTTGTGCAGATCGTGCTGCTGGCGGCGGCCTTCGGGCTTTTGTACAATTTTGCCAACGTCTTTGAAAGAGGGGCAGTGACGGATATCAGCTTCTATATTGTATACATGATTCTGGTGGCGATGCTGATGCGGTCCTTCCTTCTGATGAGCGGCCTTCTGTCCGATACCTTAAGAACCATGCTGGACTTTATGCGGGCCCTGCTCCCGGCCTTCTGCCTGACCATGGTGATCTCCACCGGATCGGTGACGGCCATGGGCTTTTACCAGTTGACCCTTCTGGTGATCTATCTGATTGAGACGGTCTTAAACTACGTGGTGCTGCCGGCGATCCATATCTATCTGGTGCTGGAGCTGATGAATCACCTTACCAACGAGGATATGATCTCAAAAATGACGGATCTGATCAAGGGCGGGGTGGAGTGGCTGTTAAAATTTCTCTTTACCCTGGTGATCGGCATCAATGTGGTCCAGGGGCTTTTAAGCCCGGTGATCGATACCTTTAAGACCTCCATGTTCGCCAAAACGGCCAGCATGCTGCCGGGCTTTGGCAATTCGGTCAACGCGGTGGCGGAAATTATGGTGGGAAGCGGCATGATTATCAAAAACGGTGTGGGAATTGCCGGGATTCTGGCGGTGCTGCTTCTGTGCGCTGCCCCGGCGGTGAAGATCGGCGTGATGCTTCTGCTCTACAAGCTGTCGGCCGCAGTGATCCAGCCCATCTCCGATAAACGGATCTCCGGCTGCATCAACGGAATGGGGGAGGGGGCGCGGCTGTTTGGCAAAACCATGGTAACGGCCATGGTGATGCTGCTTCTCACCATTGCGCTGGTGGTGGCCTCCACCACCTGGAACCGATAGGAGGATGTATGACGTACTTTTATCAATGGACAAAACAAATCGTATTTTTTTATATCCTGATGATGGCCATCCTGCACCTGCTCCCAAAGAAAAGCTATCAGAAATACCTCCGCTTTTTCGGCGGGCTGGTGCTGGCGGTGCTGCTGCTTCGGCCCTTCCTGACGGTGCTGGGGCGCGAGGACGCATTTTTTGACCGCATTTCCTATGAGAGCTTCTGGCAGGAAATGGACACGGCGGCGCTGGACCTTAAAGAGCTGGAGCAGTGGCAGCAGGAGACCTACCTGGCGGAATATGAGCGTGCCATCGCAGGAGATATCGCCGGGCTGGCGCCGGAGGAATTTACGGTGGAGGAGGTGAAGGTAACGCTCACCGAAGAAGCCGCAATCGAATCCGTGGTGCTGTATCTTACGGTTCCCTGGGAGAACAGAAGCCTTTCAGGGCAGCTTCCCGGAGCAGATAACAGCGGCGATTACCCGGGCCTTGGGAAGCTAAAGGAGCGGCTTATGGAATTTTACAGGTTGTCGGGAGAACAGATCCGGATCTATGTATCATGATTTTGAAGGAGGAGGAATATGAAAAAATCGCGCATACCGCTGGAAAAATTAAAAAATATCAATCGCACCCATCTTCTGATTGCAGCTCTCTTTGGCGTGCTCCTTCTGGTGATCGCCCTTCCGGTGGACAAAGGGAAGGAGCAGGAAAAGGGGAAGGAGGCGCCTTCCGGGGAGGAGGCGCTTTCTGTTCCGGACGCCGGCGGAACAAAGCAGACGGAGCTTTCCTACCAGAGACAACTGGAGGAGCAGCTAAAAGAGGTGCTGTCCCAGATGGAGGGGGTGGGGGAGGTGTCGGTGATGATTACCCTAAAGGACGGCGGGGAGACGCAGGTGGAAAAGGATGTAAGCAGAACCGAGGAGAACAGCGAGGAAAGCGACGGACAGGGCAGCGGCCGGAAAAGTGGCGGCGTGAGCCTTACGGAGGAGACGGTTTATCAGCAGACGGAAACGTCTGCCCAGACCCCCTTTGTGAAAAAAATAACACTCCCCCAGGTGGAGGGAGTGCTGGTGGTGGCCGAGGGAGCCGGGAACGCTACCGTGGTAAAAAATATTTCTGACGCCATACTGGCATTATTCCCGGTGGAGGCGCATAAAATCAAAGTAGTTAGGAAGAATTGACAGGAGGTAGCCCAAGTGAAAAAAATTTTCAAAAAGAACCAGATCATTATTACGGCGCTGGCGCTGATGATCGCCATTGCCGGGTATTTGCAATACACCGGAAAGGAGGTCAGTGACGAGGCGGCATTAAAAGAGGTCAGCAAGGACCTGGGCGAGGATACATACGACATTTCCGACGAGGATGCTTTTACCCCGGAGGATATTTTCACCGATACCGAGGACAACAGCACGGATGCTTCGGCAGAAGCTCCCGCGGACGGGACCGTGGCGGATGCCGGTGAAAACGCGGACGGAGCCGTGGCAGACGCCGGTGAAAACGCGGACGGGGCGGCGGCAGACAGTGGTGAAAATGCAGATGCGGCCATGGCGGACGCGGGGGCCGGGGATGGCGGGCAGATCGAAAACCCCGGCGAGGCGGTCCTTACCAGCACTTCGGTGGAAAATATTGATTTTGCCTCCGAAATGAAGCTGAACCGGGAACAGATCCGCTCCAAGAATAAAGAAACGCTGCTGGACGTCATCAATAATACCAGCATCACCGAGGCCCAGAAGCAGGAGGCGGTGGACGCCATGATCCGCTTAACGGACATTGCCGAGCGGGAAGCGGCGGCCGAAATGCTCTTAGAGGCCAAGGGATTCACCGACGTGGTGGTCAGCATCAGCGACAGCAATGCCGACGTGGTGCTGAATATGGGCGAGGTCACCGACGCCAAGCGGGCCCAGGTGGAGGATATTGTGAAGCGCAAAACCCAGATCGCGGCGGAGAATATTGTGATCACCCCCATTCAGTAAGGATTTGACAGAAGGAAGGATATGGTATAAAATACTTAAAGTCAAAAGAAGTGAAGATACAGGAGGTCACATTGTGGCAGATTTAAGAAAAGAGATCGAAAAGAGGAGAACCTTTGCCATTATCTCCCATCCGGACGCCGGAAAAACCACCTTGACGGAGAAGTTCCTGCTTTACGGCGGGGCCATCAACTTAGCGGGCTCCGTCAAGGGCAAGGCCACGGCCCGCCATGCGGTGTCGGACTGGATGGAGATTGAGAAGGAGCGTGGGATTTCCGTCACCTCCTCGGTGCTGCAGTTTAACTATGGCGGATACTGCATCAATATCCTGGATACGCCGGGCCATCAGGACTTTTCGGAGGACACCTACCGGACTCTGATGGCGGCGGATTCGGCGGTGATGGTGATCGACGGATCCAAGGGCGTGGAGGCCCAGACCCGGAAGCTGTTCAAGGTGTGCGCCATGCGGGATATCCCCATCTTTACCTTTATCAACAAGATGG
>CATJBQ010000192.1 GCA_949738465.1 uncultured Lachnospiraceae bacterium | reverse complement strand
GCTCCTTTAAACCACGCAGGATCGATACCGTATCCTCCACCGTGGGTTCCTCCACATGGACCGGCTGGAACCGCCGCTCTAAGGCCGCGTCCTTCTCAATATACTCCCGGTATTCGTCCAGGGTCGTGGCGCCGATGCAGTGAAGCTCGCCTCTGGCCAGCATGGGCTTTAGCATATTGCCGGCATCCATGGCTCCGTCGCTCTTGCCGGCCCCCACAATGGTGTGAAGCTCGTCGATAAACAAAATGATCTCGCCGTCGCTCTTTTTGATCTCGTCCAGCACGGCCTTCAGGCGCTCCTCAAATTCTCCCCGGTACTTGGCTCCCGCCACCAGGGCGCCCATATCCAGGGCAAAAAGCCGCTTGTCCTTTAACCCCTCCGGCACGTCCCCACGGACAATCCGCTGGGCTAAGCCCTCCACCACGGCGGTCTTACCCACGCCGGGCTCGCCGATCAGCACCGGGTTATTTTTTGTTTTTCGGGAAAGGATGCGGATCACGTTGCGGATCTCGCTGTCCCGGCCGATCACCGGATCCAGCTTCTGGTCCCTGGCCCGCTCCACCATGTCGTAGCCGTATTTTTCCAGGGTATCATAGGTGGCCTCCGGATTGTCGGACACTACCCGCTGGTTGCCCCGGACGGTAGAAAGGGCTGTCAGGAAACGGTCCCTGGTAATGCCGTATTCCTTAAAAAGTTCCTTCATGGCCCCATTGGGGTATTGCAGCAGAGTCAAGAACAAATGTTCTACCGATACATACTCATCCCCCATCCGCTTGGCCTCGTCCTCGGCGCTTATCAGCACCTTATTCAGATTCTGGCCCATATAAATCTGTCCGCCGGACACCTTCACCCGCCTGGCCAGCTTCCCTTCCGCATTCTGTGAAAAATGTGCCAGATCGATTTCCATCTTCTCAATGAGCTTGGGGATCAGGCCGTCCGGCTGCCTCAAAAGAGCCACCATCAGGTGTTCCTGCTCCAGCTCCTGGTTGCCATATTCGTAGGCAAGCTTTTCACAGTCATTGATCGCCTCTACCGATTTTTGCGTAAATTTTTGAATGTTCATAGCACGCCCTCCATTTCGTAAGCGCCTGGCGGACATCTTGCGCCCGGCCAGGTGCGGTTTCTTTTTTACACTTCTGTTATAACGCAAAAATTAGCACTCGTCAAGTGCGAGTGCTAACAAAATTTCTAAAATTTTTGTGAACTGAAAAACTAATTTTTAGAAATCAAGTTCCGAAAAATCAATGCCAAAACTTGAAAGTTTTACTTTTGCGACTTTTATTTGATAATCAAGCTCCTTATTCTCACCTGTTTCATATGCCTTGATACGCATAAGATCAACATATCTATTGATAGCGACTTCTTTTTGTTCTTCTAATGTCATCTCTTGTCCCATCCTCTCACCACATTTCTGATTCATTGTTATTTGCTACTATGATCATTATAGTGGATTATGCCAATGATGTAAAGCCTTTATGAAATGATTCAGGCGTTTTATAAAACTGCCCCCGATTATTCCCCATCCCCCATAACCTCCTTCACCGACATCCGCCCGATTTTCCTGGCATAACCATACAGAACCAGTTCATATAAAATGCCAAAGGCCGCCAGCGTAACCAGGAATACCGGCACGTCAAACTTATACTCCGGCGCCCCTTCCACCCCTGCAAATACCACGGAAACCATCACCTTAAGCAGTATGTACTGGTAGGCCGTCCCCACCAGAAAGCCCAGCCAGGCAAAGGGGCGATATCCTGTGAGCACTGCCCGGCGGCACTCCCGGAATGAATATCCGAAGGCGCCCATCACGGCAATATTTTTACTGTTGGACCTGACCACCGTGGTGGCTGCCAGAAACAGGGTGACCACAGCCAGGATCAGGCCGATCAGCAACATCATCACCGCCATCATGGCGCTGGAAAGCCCATCCATACTGGCCGACATCTGCACCATGGCCCCGAAGCAGAAGGCCGAGAAGGCCATAAAAAATACCAGTGTTTTCCGCTGTCTTAAGATGCTCCTTTGAAGCTCCGCCAGGAAGGGGCGCTCCTTCCCCGGCCTCTCCTTCCCGCTCCTGGGAAGCTTCCCGGCAAAAGCTCCCCGAAGAAGCGTCAGTACCGGACATCCCAGCTTTCGGTATCCATACCCCACCGACAGCAGCGCAAAGGCCAGCGCAGGCGCCGCCACCAGGGCCAGAAGCAGCACAGGGTGAAACCGGATCCCAATCTCCGGCAGCAGATGGTCTTCGTTCTGCACCGCGTAAAACCACGGCATGATCCCATGGGCCAGCCCATACCCCAGGCCGCATCCCAGAAGCACGCTTAAGCCAAACTTCCAAAAACCCGCCGCAATCTGCAGGCTGGAGTAACCCAGCGCCTTTAAGATCCCAAGCTCCCTGCGATGAGCGTCAATGTAATGACGGATATAAAAGCAAAGCAGCACCACAGTGGTCAGAAACAGGCAGCCGCCGGTGACCGCGCAGACCACTTTTCCCGTCATCACCAGGGCCTCATAGAGACGCTCCATGATTTCCGTAGCCAGCAACGGCCGGATCCTTACCATATCCAGATTGTAATTCAAAAACAACGTGCAGACAAATACCGCACAGGCACAGACTACAAAGATCCCTGCCATTTTCATAATATCCTTTTTTCCAATCGTCATCTTCTACCACCCGATCTCATAGGCGCCCTTGGGCGTCTTATTCTGATATGTCTCCACAATCCGGCCGCTGTTTAAACGCACCACCCTATGGGCCATATCCGCGATATTGGCGTTGTGGGTCACCATCACAATGGTAAAGCCCCCCTCCTTCTGCAGCCTGTCGATATAGTCAAGCACCTGCCGGCCCGTCTCCTCGTCCAACGCCCCGGTAGGCTCATCCAGGAATAACACCTCCGGCTTTTTGGCCAGGGCCCGGGCTACGGACACCCGCTGCTGTTCCCCGCCGCTGAGCTCATGGGGATATTTTTTCTCCTTCCCCATAAGCCCCACTGCCTCTATGATCTTCCGGTATTCCTTATTTCCGGAAAGATCTGCCCCCATCTTCACATTTTTCTCCACGGTAAGGCCCGGCAGAAGATAATACTGCTGAAAAATAAAACCGATGTGGTCCCGCCGAAACCGTGTCAGTTCCGCATCCGACAGATGCCCCAGCTCCTCGCTGCCATACCGTACGCTGCCTCCATCGGGCCGCTCTAAGCCGGAAATCACGTTCAGCAGCGTGGTTTTTCCCGAGCCGGAGGCCCCCAGCAGCACCAGAAAATCCCCCTTCGGAATCTCCAGGGACACACCTCTAAGCACCGGGAAGGAGCTGCCGCCCTCCCCGTAAGATTTTTGTATCTTCTCAATCCGGATCATTCTCTCTTCTCCTCTCCTCATTCCTGCGCTGCATCAAAAGCCCCCGGAACACCTCCGCCATCATCCTTTGGATCTCCTCACCGGAAAAATCGCAGACTCCGGTGGCGCACAGGGTCCCAATCCCATGGGTGTAAACCCACAGGTGCCGGTAAATCCACGCAGCCTCCTCCGCTGGCAGGCCGTAGGAGGAACGTACGGAATCCAGGATCCGCTCATAGCTCTCGTCGATCAGAGGCAGGATGTGGCCCACATCCACCCCTTCCGTGCGCTCCTCCATGAAAAGAAGCCGGAACAGACGGGGCTCCTCCCTGGCAAATGCAATGTACGCCAGGCCTACCCCCCGAAAAGGCAGCTCACAGGCCAGCCCCCGGTCCACATACTCCTTATACAGCTTCTTGGCCCCGCGGATTACCTCCCCATGGACTTCCTCCATGTTGGCAAACACGGTAAAAACCGGGCAGGCAGAGCTTTTCAGCCTGCGCCCCAGCTCCCGGGCGGTAACGGCCTCTATCCCCTGCTCCCGCACGATCTGCAGGGCGGTATCTACAATCTCCGTCCTGGTAAACTTTGCCTTTGGCGGCATATTGATTCTCCTCTCCTTATTTCCTGCGCTGTTCTCTGCGCATACAGGGATGACCGCAGGGTGCTTCCATAACGCACGATCTATAACGCGCGTTCTATATCATTTGTTTTATTATAGGGCAAAAAAAAGGAATTGTCAACACTTGCCAGCAATTCCTTTTTGTCCCTATAATTCCCGTCCATTGGTCTCAATTACTTTTTTATACCAGTAAAAGCTTTTCTTCCGGTATCGTTCCAATGTCCCGCTTCCGTCGTCCTGGCGGTCCACATAGATAAAACCGTAGCGTTTTTTTATTTCCGACGACGGCAGCGGCATGGACCCGGCCTCCATCGACGCCATCAACAGCATTGAAGCTCTGCCCATCGACGACGGCAAAAATATCGGGATCAGGAATTCCATCCGGCGGCTGAAATACTACTATGGAAATGAAGCGGCCGTCACGGTAGATTCCGAACTGGACCTGGGCACTACCTTTACCATTACAATTCCCTATGACCTGGAGGAAGATGATGAAACTTCTGATTGTGAATGATATAACGATTGAAGCCGATACCATGGCGAAAGACATTCCCTGGAAGGATTACGGCATCGATGAGGTATTTACCGCCTACTCTGCCGGCGGCGCCCGCAAGATCATCGGGCATACGCCCATCGATATCCTGCTGTCCGACATTGAAATGCCGGAGGAAGACGGCCTGTCCCTGATCCACTGGATTCAGGATGCTCATTACGATATTGATTGTGTGCTTTTAACCTGCCACGCGGACTTTGCCTATGCCAGGGAGGGCCTCTCCTTAGACTGCCAGGATTATATCACCCTGCCTGCCAAATACGAGGAAATCGGCGCCTCCATCGCAAAGGTCTGCAGACGACGCCAGGAAAAGCTGGCCTCTCTCCGCCTGCAGGATTATGGACGTAGCTGGCTGATGAACCAGACCGGACACATGGATCAGGATACGGAGACCTCCACCCATGATTCTCCTCAAGAGCTCGTAGAAAAAAGCAAAGCCTATATTTTAGATCACATCAGCGACTGTGAATTAAGCGTCACCGATGTGGCCGCCAATATTTACCTGAATCCCATCTATCTGAACCGTGTGTTTAAAAAGGAAACCGGCATCAATATGAGCCAGTGGATTATCAAGGAACGGATGGAGCTGGCCTCCACCCTGTTTTTGACGACCCGGCACACCGCAAACGAGATTGCGCTGCAGGTGGGCTACAACAATTACCCGTATTTTTCTACGGTGTTTAAAAAATACTTCCACTGCCCCCCATCCCAATACGTCAGGCAAGCAGCGGAACCAGGAACAAAAACCCCAAAGCCGTAATCACCCCGGACACCACCAGCACAATGGCGCAGTACCCCATAATATCCCTGGCCCCCAGCCCGGCAATCCCAAGGGCCGGCAGCGCCCAGAAGGGCTGCAGCATATTGGTCCAGGCGTCGCCCCAGGCAATCGCCATACCGGTAACCGCGGGGTTTACGCCCAGGGCCAGCCCCGCCGGCATCATAATGGGCCCCTGTACTGCCCACTGTCCGCCCCCGGAGGGCACGAAAAAGTTCACGATCCCCGCCGCCAGGTAACAGAACACCGGAAAGGTGCGGGGCGTGGAGATTCCCACAAAGGCCTCGCTGATGGCCCCGGCCAGAGACACCCCGGACGCCCCCACTGTGGTCATAATCCCCTGGATCCCGGCGTAAAAGGGAAACTGCAGAATGATCCCGCCCGCACTGGCGGCAGAAGCCGTAATGGCCCGCACATAGCCGATGGGCGTCTTGTGAAAACCGATACCCAGAAGCAGAAAAATCAGGTTGACGATATTTAAGGACAACGCATTTAAGATGGAGCCCGCATGGATAAAATAATAGACCAGGTAAACTGCACCCAGCAGCACAATCAATGCCGAAAGAATCCAGCTATTTTCCAGCTTCTCCGCCGGTGTGGAGGGCTCCTGAACTACCACTTCTTCCTCGGCTAAAAGCCCGGGGTCAATGGACACCACATTCTGCCCCTCCGGGTGCATCCTGGCATTCACAAAGGCCACAACCGCCACAATCACAACCACCAGTATCAGGTTCCAGGGCGCAAAAATCGTCGCGGCCACAGGCACCGCCTCTGTCACTGCCCCGTCGGTATTGGCAACCGCTCCCTCCGTGAGGGTAGTCATCGCCAGGGGAATGGAACCGGAAATCCCGGAATGCCAGATCACAAAGCCGGAATAGGCGGCGGCAATGATCAGGCGGTAATCCACCCCCGGAAGCCTTCTGGCCACCTCCTTGGCAAGGAGCGCGCCGATAATCAACCCAAAGCCCCAGTTGATAAAATTACAGATGGCAGCGACCACCGTGACAAAGGCAATGGCCCCCACCGGCCTCTTCGGAATCCCCGAAAGACGCCGGATCAGCCTCTTCACCGCAGGCGCATTGGCCAGGGCGCTGCCCAGAACCAGAACCAGCGCCATCTGCATGGAAAACAGCAGCAGGCCCCACACGCCGGATCCCCAGGCGTCGGCCACTTCCATGGGATTCATACCGGTGACCGGTATGGCGGCAACAAATACAATTACAGTCAGGATGATACAAAATACAAATGCATCCGGCAGGAATCTCTGGATCAGCTTCACAAAACCGTTGGTAATTTTTTTAAACATGTCTGTTCCACCTCATTCTCTTGATCATTTTTCTTAGAGCCTCCTTTCCCGGACCGGGCAGAAGCGCTTCATGAAATCTGTATCAGATAGAATGGCCAATTTGGCAGGGAATCATACGCATGTTCCGTAAAAATGTCAACCTGCTGTTTTTATTTGTTTTCCTCCTGTTTACTGCCGGCAAGCTTTTCCCTCTCACTCCGGCAGCACGCTCCGCTTCAAACTGCTGTACGCCAATACAATGTAGATCCCATAAATCAGGAAAAAGAGTCCCAGCGCCATTGCCGTAATCGCCAGGGGATCGCTGGCGCCCACCATGGTCCCCGGCTCCACCTGGCTGGCCATGTTCCGGATCAGGGGCGCCCCCACCAGCACCGGCGGGATGGCCGGCAAGGCATAATAGATGGCAAACTGCATACGAAGCGCCCTGCGCATCTCCTTTTTGTCCATGCCAAGCTTCCAAAGAAGCGCAAACTGCATACGGTAGCGGCCCGCCTCCCCAAGCTGCTGAATCGTAAGGATCGTGGCGGCCGTCATGGTAAGCACCAGCGCCAGGTAAAAAAGCGGGAATACCGACATCGCCGTCTGGGAAGCCGCCTGCGCCTCATCCATGTCGCTTGCATAGAGCAGGGAATCTTCCAGAGGATCTTCCCTTTCTTCAAAAATCTGATCCCGAATGGTACAGATCCCCTTGTACTGCGCCTCGCTGACCGGCTCCCTTGTCATGGCCACATACATGGTGTGGCTCACCGGATACCCTTCCAGCAACGCGTCCGGCACGATCAGAATAAAATCGCCTCCGTTTCCATAGTCATACAGATGCTGGGCAAACACTTCCGTATGGACACCGCCCGGCGTAAGGGACGCATCGCCAAACACCAGTTCTTCCGAAAACCCCTGCAACGCATCCGCCATATAGGGCAGACAGTGGATCAGATACTGCCCCGGCTTGCATGCCACATCCTCATATCCCAGCATGGCGCGCAGCGCCCGGTAATCGCTTTCCTTCATGACAGCGTCCCGCCCATAATAACGATAGTACATGGTATGGACCTCGGTATATGCCATAATTTTGTCCGTATCCATCAGATAAATCTCATACTCCCGGTCCTCCTTCAAAGGGATCTTTTCCGCAATGTAAGCCTTACTGTCCCGATAGGATTCTACCTTTGGATCCTCGGCAGCCAAAACCAGGTCAAAGCAGTTATTCTTGTTGGTTCGGCTCTGAAACATTCCTTGAAAAACCATCCCCATTCCCTCGGCCGCCAGGGTTCCCAGAAACAGCAGGGCCAGACTGGCCATCAACACCCCCATGGTTCCAAGCTTGGCCGTCAGGGTGCGGAACACCAGAAGCCTCTGCCCCCGGTACTTCCTGGCCGGGCGTTTTTCAAAAAACGCCGGAACCCCCGAGGCAAAGCTGATAAAAAATCCATACAGGAAGAAAATCACCAGACATGCGCCGGTCAGGCAGGCCGCCAGATCGCCGGTCAGCAAAAGCAAGGTTCCTAAGGTCCCCAGTACAAGCGACCCTGCAAACAGAACCCGCCGGCCCCTGCCGGACTTTACAACCTCCCTTTCATTCTGCCGTTCCAGATAAATTAAGTCATAAATCCTCATTTTGCGGATTTTCCGGCGGCTTTTGAGCTGGGCGGACAGATAGATCAGCACAAAGTACGTCAGCGTCAGCGCCACCGCTTTTCCGGAAAAGAAGAAGGAAAAATGATAGGACATGCCAAACAGCGCCAGTACGATAGCCCGCAGAGCCTGGTACAGCAGATTTCCAAGAAGAATCCCAAGACACAGGGCACATCCGCCCACCGCCAGATTTTCCAGGAAAAACATCCGGGCCACCTGCTCATTTTCCAGTCCGATGAGAATATAGGTTCCAAACTCCCGGCTGCGGCGAAGCAGCATAAACCGGGTCGTATAGGCCACCAGCCAGCTTATAATCCCTACCACCACGATGCTGGCAAACACAATCATGGGCGGAACCATTGCCATCTGCCGGGAAAGGGCCAGAAGCTCCTGAGAAAAAACCAGTCCGTTGAAGGCGTAGGTCAATGACGCCACCAACACAATCGTCACAAAATAAACCAGGTAATCTCCGGCCTGCCGCCGGGCATTCCGGATCGAAAGCTTAGATACCGTCACTGATATCACCTCCCGACAGAGCCAGCACATCCAGGATCTCATGGTAAAATGCGCTGCGGCTTTGCTCTCCCAGCAGAAGCTCATTGAACAGCCGCCCATCCTTCAGGAACAAAATCCGCCTGGCATAGCAGGCGCTATAGGCGTCGTGGGTCACCATCAGGATCGTCGCCCCAAACGCCTGGTTCATATGGGTCATAATCTCCAGCAGATTCTTGGAAGCCCTGGAATCCAAGGCCCCAGTGGGCTCGTCCGCCAGAATCAGGGACTGGCCCGCCACCATGGCCCGGGCGCAGGCTGCCCGCTGCTTCTGCCCTCCGGATACCTGGTAGGGGAATTTCATCAGAATCCCCTCAATGCCAAGCTTCTTCGCCACCGCCTCCACCTTCGCCTTTACCTTTCCAGGATCGCTGTGGGTCAAGGACAGCGCCAGACCGATATTTTCCTCAATGGTCAGCGTGTCCAGCAGATTGAAATCCTGGAACACAAAGCCCAGCCGTTCCCGCCGGAACCTGGCAAGCTCCCTGGCCGGAAGCTCCGCGATATTTTCTCCCTCCAGAAGGATCCTGCCTGCGCTCACCGTATCGATGGTGGAAATGCAGTTCAAAAGGGTGGTCTTGCCGCTGCCCGACGCCCCCATGATCGCCACAAACTCCCCGTCCTCCACTTCGAAACTCACCCGGTCCAGGGCTTTTGTGACATGATTCCCGCTTCCGTAATATTTTTCGATATTTTGTACCTGCAGCATTTGTTTACCTCCTATTCCAGTTCCGTCTCTGCACTACGGTGCCCTTATAGGGGAATGAAATTTCATTCCGGGCACCTTCGTTCCGAGACTGTTACAAAATTTCCTATTGACATTTCTTAGCTGGACTCTTTTTCAGATAATAGCCTGTTCCTTTTGGATGACAGTCTATTTCTTTCGGATGCCAGCTTTCTCTTACCGGCTGATGGTTTTCCCTTTCAGTCAATAGTTCCCTGCTGAATTGACCGCATCAAGGGTGTGCACCATATGCTTTACATTTTATATCGGGAGGGCGGCAGATGGTATCGAATTGATATGGAGTTTGCTTACATTTTTGTAAGATTGGAAAGAAGCATTCACATATTCGGAAATTCTTTGGCGGGAAAGGCCAGGATTGCCTCGGTTCCCGAGCCTTCTTCTTCAGAGGTAATGCGCAGATCCAGCTCCAGGAAGACGGCCAGCTTTTTGCACAGATACAGCCCCATTCCGGTGGAACCGCCCCGGGTGCGTCCGTTGGTGCCGGTGTAGCCCCGCTGGTAGACGCGGGGAAGTTTGTGGGCCGGTATGCCGATGCCGTTATTCCGGACGCTCAGCAGGATCTGCTTTCCCAGGGGTCTGGCAGATATGGTGATGACCGGATCCTCCCTCCGGTAGCGGGCGGCGTTCTGGAGAAGCTGCCCCAGGATGAATTCGGCCCATTTTTCATCGGTGTGGACAGAACGGTTTAACCCTTCCGTTTCCACCCGGACCCCGTTTTGGATTGATTTTTTTCATATGGTATTCTCTCGTCCCTCTTTACCGCGGATTATGTCCGCAACCTGTCCGTTTCCTCAGGCTTGTTTTCGCCTGAGCCTGATTCCAGGCCTCAGGCGCTTAACAACGAAATCTTGCACAAAATGGCAAAAATTTGGTTCCGGTTTATCCGGGTTAGGATTTGGGCGGAAAGGCACAGGCGCATACAGATGCATTTGCCTTCTCCCTGAGTGTATTTTACCACAGCAGAATAATGCGATCAACAGCAGACTTTATCCTGCATATTTTTTGTAATCATATTTGTTTTGGCCCAAAACTGCATATAATATAGCTTACCGGAAGCACTCTCTTCGCTTCCGGTAAAAGGTGTGCTCTTTGCGCCGTATTCGATTAATGGAAGCTACATTTGCTTCCTGCTAATATGGTTTCCATGTTTTTTAATCTTTATGGCAATATTTTTACGGGACCGGAGATGACTTCCCTGGCTACATACAGAACACTGTCAGGCCGGGCGTCCATGGTCCATTTGACCAGGGTCATTTCCCCGCATTGGATTTCGATGCAGGTAATGCAGCGGGGATGGACACAGCTGCCCGTATTATAATAGTAAGAAGGCTCCTCCGGAAGCACAGGGCGGTGGGTATGCCCTGTGACCAGAATGTGATGGCTGGATTCGGCCCAGCTGCGCAGGCTTTCCTCGCATTTTTCCTTTACTTCATAATTCTTGGCGGCGCTGGTGGGGTCCAGGAAACCAAGATTTTCCAGAGGGCTCCAGAAATACCGGACCAGAAAGCGTGCCAGGGGCCAGAGGGTGGAATTGAGGAAGCTGGCCTGGTGGCCGTGGGTCAGGTACAGGGATTTCTCCGGCATGGACGGGGACTGCAGAATCAGAGCCTCCAGGAAGGCGGGATTCTTTTTCCGGACGATATTGTGATTACCGTAGAGAAGGTACAGCCTGCCTCTTTCCTCAAAGCGTGCAAAGAGGCAGTAGACATCCTCATGGATCTCGGTGATATTGCGCAGCTTCCGATTTTCCCACAGTTCTTCCCCATCTCCCAGTTCGATATAGGTGAAGCCGTTCCGATAATAATGATTCAATGCCGCATAGTACAGGTGTTGATTTTTCAGAAAATTATCGGAGGAGGTGCCTACTCCCCTGTGGCAGTCGCTTATGAGGACGTATCGGGAGCATTTGTGAAAAGGCAGAACCGGGGCCTGGGAGAAGGCCCGGTTCAGCCGTCTGGAGGTACTCATTCTTCTTCTCCGTGCTCCCCGGAGGGACCGCATCCATGGCAGGAGTCAGGTTTCCCGGAGGGACCGCATCCCTGGCAGGAGTCAGGTCCCCCGGAGGGACCGCATTCCTGCCAGGAGTCAGATTCCCTGGAGGGACTGCATCTCTGGCAGGGGTCAAGTTCCCTGGAGGGACCGCATCTCTGGCAGGAGTCAAGCTCCCGGCGGGAATCACGGTCTTGGCAGGAATCACAGCTCCGGAGCTGCTTCGGCCTGCATCTGCGGCAGCATTTCGGACGATGACAGCCGTTTTTCTTATGGCAGTGTCTGTGGAAACGGCGCAGGCGCATCAGCTTCCGGAAGCAGGGAGGAAGGTAATAGTAGAGAAAAAGGATACGGTCTTCCGTGCAGACAAAGGGCCTGGTGATCCACACGAAGAGCCTGCAGTATATCCGGTTCAGCCATTGGGACAGCCGGCGGTGAAAGCGGGTCAGAGGACCGTAATGTTCCGGCATGGGCCGGTGGAAGGTGAAGGACAGGCAGAGATTCTGCACCGCGATCTGCTCCGCCGGATAGCCTGCCTGGCACAGCCCTTTTCGGAAAGCTCTCAGCATTTCCGGGTCATAAAAGCAGATGCCTGCCTTCAGACACAGATCGGAAGGGCGGGAGAATATACCCGGCAAAAATGCAGTCAGCCACCAGTGCTTCTCGGAGAGCCGGACGCTGGAATCATTTTTCAGGTATAATTCCAGAGAGCAGGGCAGCATTTCTTCTTCTCCTGCGGCTTCGAAAAGCGCCGTCTTATATTCCGCGCGGGTCAATATTGTGTCGGCATGATAGATACCGATTTCCGCACCGGTGTTGATGCCGTACTGCCCCTTCCAGAATTCGATCAGCCATGTTCTGCCACGGTAGTCAAAGTACACGGGAAGGGCGTCGAATACCATCTGGAAGCGGGGTGCCATATAGTCATAAAGCCATGTGTAACCGGCGGCTTTCTGCCAGGCGTCCACGGTTGAGGAGAAGAAACCGCAGCAGCAGTGCCAGGCATAGCCGAACGGCGCGGCCAATTCCTCCAGGAGAGAGCATTTCCTGCATTTCTCCATACAGCGTATTTT
>CATJBQ010000191.1 GCA_949738465.1 uncultured Lachnospiraceae bacterium | reverse complement strand
GTGGTTTTGACCTGGTTTAGCTGGGACTGCAGCTTCTTAAGGTCTGCGTTGATCTGTCGGACAGTGTTTGGGATGTCCAGCCCGAGAATGATTTTTTCGTCTAGGGTAGTCATAATGTTACCTTCCTTTCCTGGTTGTTGGTTGTGTGGATTGCTGCCGCAGCGCACAGGTGGGACCGGGCGCTTTGGTTCGTATCTCACTGTTGTATATATACGAAGCCGAAAATGGCTGGAATCGTTGTAAAATGGGGAAAACGGGGATTGAGAGCTTTTCCACAGAATTTCTTTGGAAGTCTGAAAAATTTCTGGTGCTTCCGGTTGATTTGAAAAATGTTTCGGGGTATAATATTATAAATGAGAGGATAGCTGAGGAAAACTGTAAGGGGGATGAAGGTGAACACGGAAACGAAGAATGCGGTTATGGCTGCAGATGATAAGGCCCGGTATGATGAGCGGGCAAAACGCTTGCTGGGAAACAAGATTATCCTGGCGCATATATTAGTTAAGACGGTAAAGGAATTTATGGGGATGGATCCCAGAGAAGCTGCCGGATATATCGAGGGTGATCCTATAATCAGCGCTGTCCCGGTTGAGCCGGGACTAACCAATGCAGGGAACGCCCGGCAGCAGATTGTGGGGATGAATACGGAAAATGCGGAAGTCAATGAGGGGCTGGTGCGGTTTGACATTATATTTTATGTACGCATGAAGGACGGCCTTTCGCAGCTTATCGTGAATATCGAGTTGCAGAAGGACAACCCATCCGGATATGACATCTTAAACCGGGCAGTCTTTTATGTGAGCCGTCTTGTTTCCTCGCAGAAGGGGAGAGATTTTGAGAATACAAAGTATAATGACATAAAGCGTGTTTTTTCCATCTGGATTTGTCTGGGCATGAAGACAGACAGCATGAATTATATCCATCTTACGAATGATGTGCTGCTTGGAGAGCAGGAATGGAAGGGGAAGCTAGACCTGCTGAATATTGTTCTCATTGGCCTGGCGGATCAATTGCCGGAACAGGACGGGCAGTATGAACTGCACCGTCTGCTGGGAACCCTGTTATCGATGGAGTTACCGGTGGATAAAAAGCTGGATATCATGAAAAAAGAGTTTGACATCCCGTTGGAGGATGATATAAGGAGGGATCTGGATACCATGTGTAATTTAGGACAAGGGATTTTTGAAAAGGGAGAGGCCAGAGGAGAGGCCAGAGGAGAGGCCCGGGGAGAGGCCCGGGGAGAGGCCAGAAGAGAAGCCATAGTTGTCAGGAAGATGTTTGAAAAGGGCTACGGGCTGGAGGAGATTGCGGAAATCGTGGAAAAGAGCGTGGAAGAAGTGGAAGCAATCATTGAAGCCGGGGAGCCTGTGCCGGCATAGTGGAGGAAGACAGAACCGGATATTTCTGCCGCGGCCCTTTTGAAAGGGCCTGCGGCAGCGTTCTTTTGTCTTCAATTTCTGGAATTACACAGGGCGGTATCTTTGATATCCGCTGTTCTGTAAACCTCGTAACCTTCATAGTGGTAGCTGGCGTCCACACCCTTCATATAGATTTCGCGATCATTGATTTTATCAGTTAAGGCGGCTTTTAAGAGCACCTTGATCTCAAGATCCTTGACAGGGCTGCGCTCCATGGCCAGCAGATAGTCCTCTTTGTTCACCTGGCTCCAGTCGATGACTTGCCGGAGTTCTTTTTTCAGAATGGCGTCCAGCCAGAGCCGGGAGCTTCTGCCGTTACCCTCCCGGAAGGGATGGGCAACATTCATCTCCACATATTTTTCAATGATTTCGTCAAAGGTGGATTGCGGCATCTGACTGATCCGTTCCAATGCGGCCTGCAGGTAAAGGACAGGGGCAAAGCGGAAATTTCCTTTTGCAATATTTACGGTACGGACCTGGCCCGCAAAGTCGTATATTTCCTCAAATAAATACTTATGAATCTGTGCAAGTCCCTCAAAGGTTCCGACCTCAAATAGATCCAGCAAGCCCTTTTCAAATAGATCCAGAGCCTTTGACTTACTGATCTGTTCCTCTGCTCTGGCAAGCTCCGTTGAGACGGTAATCCCTAATTTGTTTTCTAAAATCATGCCGCCAGCCTCCTTTTTCCATTACAGATATTATACGGAAAAGGCAAAGCTTCGTCAACTGCCTGGCAGCGTTTGTCAATGCTGGAAATAATTTTTTTATACAGGACAGGCGTAAAGCCTGTCCTGTTGTGTCCCAAAGGCAGATCCTATTCCTCGATCAGCATCAGATCCAGGATGTTGTCGTCTTCATCGGCCATCAGATCGCAGGTGATGGTAATGGAGCCGGGGTCTCCGGAATTGGAGAAGCTGAGGGAAAGGTTGCTCTGGGGAGCGGCCTTGTAGGCGGTCAGCTTGTAGGGAAGAAGCTGGTCATTGTCGGTCTTCATGACGGTGTCGCCGTAGACAGTGAAGTTCTTCGGGAAGCTGGTGGACCGGATGTTGATCCGCTGCACGCCCTCATTGACCTCCTTCATATAGTAGACGATCGCCTGGCTGCCTGCCGGCAGGGCGGTGGTGAGGGTTACGGTCTTGCCCTCTGCGGTGCAGGCAAGCTCCGTGCCGCAGTCGTCGTCTGATGCGTAGACAACGACGGAGCCGGGGGCCGGTGTGTCCGCAAGTGTGATGGTGGTTCCGGCTTCATCTACGGGAGCCTCCACGCGTGTTACGAACCTGGCGGAGCCGGTGATCTCGCCGCCGGTGATTAGCTGCCACAGCTTGACGGTCTGGATCTGCGTCTCAATGGTGAGGGTGCCGCCGCGTTCTCCGGCGAACTGGACGCGCTTGGGATGCCCCTTGCCGCCATAGGCGAAGACGGATTCGCCGGTGAGCTCCGTGGTGGATACGTTGGCGAAGTCCAGGTTCAGGAAAGGTTTCTTGGTTGCGTAGTCCACGAAAATCAGATCGCAGACTTCTCGGTTGGCCATGTTTGCATTTAACATAGTTTGTTCCTCCTTGTTTGGTTTGGTTAGTTTGTTGTTTCACCACTGTATACTTACGCAGGCAAAAATGGCTGTAAATGCCGCAAAATCAAGGAAAACTCCAAATTAGAGCTTTTCCACATTCTGATACCAGGAGGCGGCGTTAAAGGTATGGTTCTTATCGCCCCAGGCGGCTACGCTCATGGCCTGGATCTCGTAGATCTGGTTGTTGGAGAGGCGGTAAAAACAGTCCCATAGCTGGTAAACGGTCAGGTCCCAGATATTTACCATATGGAGAGAAGAACTTCTGTTCGCCACTGCGGAAATCACGTTGCCCAGCTCCAGGTTGTTATCCGGAGCGGATTGCCGGGCCTTCCGGGCCCGGCCTTTCTGCAGCTTTGCCAGAATCCCGCGGGCCTTTTTGCTGGTGACCCGGGACAGGTCCTCCCGGTTGGAGCGGACCCGGTTCCGCTGGCAGATCAGGTCGCAGACCTGGGGGTAGCTGGAGGCGGTGATGATACCGGTACGGCCGTCCTCCCCGGTGACAAAGCAGTGGTGCTCGGGGACGTAGGCCACCGGTTCTGACAGAAAAAAATTCAGTGCGTCCTCCACAAGCTGACGGTTTTCCTGCGTGGCCAGCAGCAGATCGAAGACGGTAAGGCGCATCCGTTCTTCTTCAGGCATCTGGTCGTAAGTCTCCTCACGTCCGTCCAGAGCCAGAAAGGACCGGGGCTCTAAGAGCAGAAGCGCCAGGTATTTCTGGTAGGTGTCATGGCCGAGGACGGCGATATCCCGAAGCTTTGGCGCACGTATGCTGCCAACCTGTGGGAATCGCACCGGTTCTGGCGACAGTAATTCAAGATAGCTTAGTTTCATGGAAAATCTCCTTTCAATAAAAGTGTCCATCAGAGGCTGGCTGCCTTTGCCTGGCGGTAAAGACGCTGCTTCTGGGTACGGTTTTTCCGGTTGTGAAGGGTCTGGCAGCGGCTGCAGCGCTTCTGATTGTAGCTGCGCAATTCGAATAAGCACTGGCAGTCCTGGCACCGGCGGTATTTTTTGTGGTCGTTAAGGCCATAGTATTGCTTCTGCCATTTCAAAAGCTCCCCTTCTAAGCAGCGGCAGAAGTAGCGGATATAGAGGTGGTCCTCGTCCATAAAGTCGTACATGGGGGAATAGGCGGAAGGCTCATTTGCAATCTGCGGCCTGCAGTTCCTCATGGTACGCAGAAGAATCTCCTCGATCAGCCTCTGATAGTCCGTCCAGGATAGCTGCATCTTCTGCTGCTGGCAGCGGACCTTCAGCGCTTCGGCCTGCGCCAGGGCGCCCTGGATGGCGGCGGACGTTTCCTCCGGGTCGGCGTTGTCTCCCGCGGTCCACCGGAAATACAGCCGTTTGGGTGTGTTCAGAAGGGCAAGGTATTCCTTGTCGAGAACCACCTGCCGGTCAAAATACCGGGTGTAGAGGTTATTGATCTTCTGGCGGATCAGGCTGCACCAGTCGGTCTGGGGCGACTTTGCATGGTATCCGGTGTATTCCAGATTCGACCAACGGTCGAAAACCTGGCCGGGGCCGGTGTGCAAAAGGTCCTTCCGTACCCGGAAACGGACGGCTCTGGTGCAGAGAGTCCGGTCGCTGCCGTTTTCCCAGAGCGCGTCGCAGAAGGAGTGAAAAATTGCGTTCTGTTCCTCGGGAGAGGATGCGTTCTGGTAATCCTCAATGATTTCGTACAGATAAAATTCGTTATTCATAGATAGGATCCTCCTTGTATTCGTAATATCTGCCCAGATATTCCAGACTGCCGCAGGCTTTTTGCGGAAGCCGGGTGATGGTAACGGGGCGCTGTGTCCCGACATGTGCTTTCAGGTTCCGGATGATATAATCGCCGTAGCCGTTCCAGGCCAGTGCCTTGCTGATGGAGCGGTTGTCATAGGACACCTTTATCACGTAATTGGCAATCTCCTCCCCCGTAAGCCCAAGCTCCGAACGCAGCCTCTGGCGGTAGAGGCCGGCAGTCTCCTCCAGTTGGAAGGGAAGGTTCCCGTCGGAGCTGTCCTGGCACTGGGCAAGGATGCGGCGGACCTCCTGGGCGTAGGTGTTGATGTGCCGGCGGATGCAGCGGCGGGTCTTCTGGTCCGGATCCGGGCCGGGAACCGTTATCAGGGCTTTGGTGTCCGCCAGGAAGGCGGAATCCCGGTTCCACAGAATACGCCGCTTTTCCCAGGTGCAGATATAGTCGCACAGCTCGTTCATGGGGGAGGGGGAGCGGTAGGCGTTCTGGGGGATCCGGTCCCTGGGATCCGAAAGCTTCTGGTTCTGCCTGGCGATGCTCTCGTAGGCTTTTAATTTTTCCGGATAGTTGTAGAGCAGGAAATAGGGAAGCTGCTTTGCGTGCTTCTTCATGGTGCTGCTCATGTGCCAGCGTACCCCGGTCTTCAGAAAATCGATCTCCTTGCCCTGAAAAATGCGCAGCAGCGAGGCGTAGTCCTCATACTGCTTCTGCCAGCGGGCGTCGGTGGTGTAGCGGTTCTCGATGCTGGTGGCTGCGTTGGTGATCTCGCCGATGCGGTTGTCCCGGGTCATCAGCTCGTATTCCACCAGATGCTCCGGAGTGTAGGGCTTCTCCCGGGAGACGGCCTTGTCCTCCATATCCAGGACGATGGGCTTGTCGATCTTGGAGGCGATGATGGCGGGATCGTCGCACAAAAAGAAAATATCGCCGTCAAAGTCGGCTCCGCCCTGCTGGGGCGCCGACAGGTCGTACATGTTAAACATCACGATATCCTCATTTTTTAAGTAACCGAACCATTTTTCCAGGGTCTCGTTGCGGGCCAGTGCGATCCGGTTTACCTCCGAAGGATCCACCAGCGGGGAGCGGAAGGATATAAGCTCCTGGCAGTCAAAATTCCCGCTGTAGAGCTCATGGGCCTTAAGGCAGCCCACGGGGGGAAGTCCGGCGGCGTACTGCAGATACCCGATCATATCGCCGACGCCGGTGTGGTAGAGGCCCGAACAGTAGATCCGGCCCACTTTGGCCTCGTCGATGGCTTTCTTAAGCTTCCGGTAGAGAAACTGGTGGACTGCCGGATCCCGCAGCATGGCAGGGTGGAGCAGCGCGGCTTCCAGGTACCGGCTCTTTGGGTGGGAGCTTCCGGTATCGGAAAGCCCCAGGAACTTATAGGCGGTGAAGGGGTCGCCCCGCAGGATCCGCTCCCAGAGGCCGGTGGTGTATCTGGCCAGCCGCACAAGCTTCCCGTCATTGGCGCTGTCCAGGATATCATAGCTGTCCAGGGCATGGTCTTCCCAGGCTTTTACGTACCTGGGATTCCACAGGTCAAGGCACTGCAGATACTGGAAGTTCATGCGGGTATACCGGTCCCGCCGGCTGGTCCGGTGGCTGTGCTTGCTGATCCCAAGCTGGAAGCCGTATCTGTGCAGGGCGTCCACATAGGCAGGCCAGGCGTTGCTGCCATACTGCTTCAGGAACAGCTTGTGCCCCTTGAACATGGAGGTGTTCCAGATGCAGTCGATGGTATCCACGGGGTGGCGGACGCCGTAAATGTCGGTGATGGTGTCGATGCCCCATTCCTTCAGAATCCGGCGGAAGGGGACATACACCGAGTAGCCCTTCATAAAGGGAAGCCGGATCTGGACGCCGATGGCCGGATCCTCCAGCCCAAGCTGGGAACTGATGTTCTCTGTAACCTCCCATTCGTGGCAGCCGCAGCCGTCGAAGGGCGACAGCAGAATATCCCGGCGGCCCTCCTGGATCTCCCGGACCCGGCAGGTCTTTGCTTCTCCGTCAGGATCCGTGTATTCCTTCTGACGCTCCACGGCGTATTTGATCTGCTGATCGTACAGCAGCTTCTGGTATTCGCCCACAATGACGATGTTGGGCAGCTCGTTCTGGATCAGCGTACAGGTGCTGAAAATCAGGCACCTCTGGGCTTCGTACTTGGAGATCACGCAGTTGTCTACGGGAATGTCAAGCTGGGAGATCCGGTACAGCTCGTCAAAAAGTTCGTCGCAGACAAAGGCGGTGATCCCTGCCCGGCCCTGGGAGGCGGATTTGCCGAAGCGGGAATAATGGACGCCGTTGTAGGAAAAGCCTTCCTCCATCAGACGGCGCAGGGCCTTCGCCTGGCGGGGATTCTTCCTGGCGCTTACCAGGATCACCTGGCTGATATGGTCGGATTCTTCCCGGGAAAGGCGCCGGATCTGGGCAAAGAGCAGGGAGTCGCCCTGGGATACGCGCCAGCCCTTTAAAATCTCCGTCTCCCGGTCTGCCGTGACGGCAAAATCCCGGGAAATCAGGTCCTCTAAGGGAAGCTTTATAAGGGTGTACAGGGCAGGTCCATGCTCCTGTGTGGGGGGTGAAGTTGTTTTCATCCGTCTGTCCTCCTTGAAAATCTTTGAAAAACGGCGGAATCGCTTGACTTATGGGATGGAACTGGGTAGAATGAAAGCAAGCGGTTCACACCGTTTCGGACTCCCGTTCAAAACGTGGAATCTGTGTGTATGTAGAAAGACCTGTCTGACAGAGGTGACGCCACACCGATTGTATGCCTGATGGGTCTTTCCATTTTATCCATTTCCTTCCAGGAGAGGATAAGGATAGTATAGAACGTTTGTTCGCATTTGTCAAGAGGAAAAACAAACTAGTGTTCGAGAAATGAGGCGGCGGAAAGCAGTTTGCTTACGTAACGCCGGTTTTTCAGGAGGAAATGTCATGCAGTATCGTGAAAATCCAAGGAATCATCAGAAGCTGTCTGCGCTGGGGTACGGCTGCCTGCGGTTTTCCAAGCGGGGGACGGCCATCGACCAGGCCAAAGCGGAGCGGGAGATGCTGGCCGCCTTAAAGGCCGGCGTCAATTATTTTGATACGGCGTATACCTACGGCGGCAGCGAAGCCTGCCTGGGCGCCTTTCTGGCCAAGGGCTACCGGGACCAGGTGAATATCGCCACAAAGCTTCCCCACTATTATGTGAAGGAGGCCGGGGATCCGGAACGGTATTTTAAGGAGCAGTTGGAGCGCTTAAAGACCGATCACATTGAATATTATCTGATGCATATGCTCAACGACGTTTCTGCCTGGGAGCGGCTGAAGAGCCTGGGGATCGAGTCCTGGATCGCCAAAAAGAAAGCGCTGGGCCAGATTGAGAATATCGGATTTTCCTTTCATGGCGGCGCAGACAGCTTCATTGCGCTGGTAGATGCCTATGACTGGGATTTCTGCCAGATCCAGTACAACTATATGGATGAGAATGCCCAGGCGGGGCGCAGGGGCTTACTGTATGCCAGTGAAAAGGGCCTGCCGGTGATTATCATGGAGCCTCTCAGGGGCGGACGGCTGGTGCAGGGGCTTCCAAAGACAGCAAAGCGCCTGATTGCCAGGGGAAATCCGGCCTACAGCGCGGCGGAGTGGGGATTAAAATGGCTGTGGAACCAGCCCCAGGTGACGGTGGTGCTTTCCGGAATGAATGATATGGAGCAGGTGAAGGAGAATGTACGGATTGCCTCCGAGACGCCGCCCAATTCCTTGAAAGCCAGGGAGAATCAGATGATCGAGCGGATCAAGGGGGACATCAACCGGTATGTGAAGGTGCCCTGCACCGGCTGTGGCTACTGTATGCCCTGCCCCAGGGGCGTGGATATCCCGGTGAGCTTTCAGGCCTACAACACCAGCTATACCGATAGCTGGTTTGTGGGGATGAAGGCGTATTTTATGTGCCATGCCCTGCGGGGAAGCCACACCGGCGCTTCGGAGTGCGTCAGATGCGGCCGGTGCCAGAAGCGGTGTCCCCAGCATATCGCGATTCCGAAGGAGTTAGAGCGGGTGAAGCGGCGCATGGAGAATCCGATTTATAAGATCGCCAGGTGGGTGTCCGGACGGATTGGAAAATACTAAATAGAAAAAAAGAAAGAAAATAGAAAATTTTCTCGAAAAATAAAGGAAATGCGTGGCAGATGCGGAATATATAGAGAAGAAGGAGTTTCGGCTTTTTTGACAGGAGGATGTGAGGTGATCCTATGACCATACGGGAGACGATGGAGTTTGTGGAGCGGTCCTCGCTGAGCCCTTTTGCGACGCTCAGTGAGGAGTCTAAGGGGAGAGAGCGCCCGGAGGAGCCCTGTGATATCCGGCCGGTGTTCCAGCGGGACCGGGACCGGATCCTGCATTGCAAGGCGTTTCGCAGGCTGAAGCATAAGACCCAGGTATTTCTGACACCCAAGGGCGATCACTACCGCACGCGGCTGACCCATACCCTGGAGGTATCCCAGAATGCCAGGACCATTGCCAAGGCATTGCGGCTCAATGAGGATCTGACGGAGGCCATTGCGCTGGGCCATGATCTGGGCCATACGCCCTTTGGCCATGCCGGGGAGGCTATGCTGAACCGGCTTTGCAGCATGGGCTTTTGCCACAACCAGCAGAGCGTGCGGATTGTGGAGCTGTTAGAGAAGGACGGGCAGGGGCTGAACCTGACCTGGGAGGTGCGGGACGGGATCCTGAACCATCAGACCAGCGGGAAGCCGTCGACGCCGGAGGGCAAGATCGTACGCCTTTCCGACAAGATCGCCTATATCAACCATGATATCGACGATGCCATCCGGGCGCAGGTTTTAAGCGAGGCGGACATACCCTTAGAGTACCGTCAGATCCTGGGAATGACCACCAGGGAACGGCTGGACACGATGATCCACGATATCATTATTACCAGCCAGGGAACCGGGGATATCCATATGTCTCCCCAGGTGGAGCAGGCCATGCGGGATCTTCGGTCCTTCATGTTTGTGCATGTGTACCGGAACCCGAAGGCCAAGGGGGAGGAGGAAAAGGCCAAGGAACTGCTAGAACGTTTGTTCTGTTATTACATGGAGCACCCCCAGCTACTGACCGGGCAGTACCGGCGGATGGTGGAGGCGGGCGAGGAGCTGGAACGTGTGGTCTGCGATTATATTGCGGGCATGACGGACCAGTATGCCATCGCCAAGTTTGAAGAATATTTTATGCCTAAGGCGTGGCAGGTGAATTGAGATGCCGTTTTATCCGGATGATTTGATTGAGGAGGTGCGCTCCCGCAATGATATCGTGGACGTGATCTCCGACTATGTGAAGCTGCAAAAAAAGGGCAGCACCTATTTTGGGCTGTGTCCCTTTCATAATGAGAAGACGGGCTCTTTTTCCGTATCCAGGGGAAAGCAGATGTACTATTGCTTCGGGTGCGGGGCCGGAGGGAATGTGCTGACCTTCGTGATGGAGTATGAGAATTTTACCTTTCCGGAGGCACTCCAGTTTCTGGCGCAGCGGGCGGGGATTGAGCTGCCCAGGCAGGAGATGAGCGCCAAAGACCGCCAGGAATCGGACAAGCGTGCCAGGATCTTAGAGATCAACAAGGTGGCGGCCCGGTATTTTTACATACAACTGCGTCAGGAGCAGGGAAAGCGTGCCATGGATTACCTCATCGGACGGGCGCTGTCTGCCGAGACCATGCAGAAGTTTGGTCTGGGCTATTCCAATAAGTACAGCGACGATCTCTACCGGTATCTGCGCCAGCAGGGCTATGAGGACGAGATCTTGAAGGAATCGGGCCTGGTGACCATCGACGAGAAGCGGGGAGGCTATGACAAGTTCTGGAACCGGGCCATGTTTCCCATTATGGACGCCAACAACCGGGTCATCGGCTTTGGTGGCCGGGTGATGGGGGAGGGGGAGCCCAAGTACCTCAATTCCCCGGAGACGAAGGTGTTTGATAAGAGCCGGAATCTGTACGGGCTGAACCTGGCCAGAAGCTCCCGGAGGCCCCAGATGCTTTTGTGCGAGGGCTATATGGATGTGATTGCCCTGCACCAGGCGGGCTTTGACAATGCGGTGGCATCTCTTGGAACGGCTTTTACCCAGGGACATGCGGCGCTTTTGAAGCGTTATACCAAAGAGGTTTACTTAACATTTGACAGCGACGGGGCCGGGATCCGCGCTGCCCTCAGGGCCATTCCCATCCTGAAGGAGGCGGGGCTTACCGCCAGGATTATTGATATGAAGCCTTATAAGGATCCCGATGAATTTATCAAGGCCCTGGGGGCGGAGGCGTACCAGGAGCGGATCGATCATGCCCAGAACAGCTTTCTTTTTGAGATTTCGGTGCTGGAGCAGGACTACGACCTGAAGGATCCGGAGGGCAAGACGGCCTTTTTCAATGAGGTGGCCAGGCGTCTTCTGGAGTTCGATCAGGAGCTGGAGCGGGAGAATTACATTGAGGCGGTGGCCATGCGTTACCAGATCGGCTTCGAGAACCTCCGCCGGCTGGTGAACCATATGGGGGCCAGGGCCGGAGGAGCGGCGCCCAGGCAGAGACTAAAGTCCGGCATTCATGAGAATAAGAAGCCGGAGGACGGGATGGACAAGTCCCAGAAGCTGCTGCTGACCTGGCTCATTGAGGATGTGCGGCTGTTTGAGGTGATAAAGCCCTACATCGGGCCGGAGGATTTTACGGAGGAGAAGTACCAAAGGACCGCCAGGCTTTTGTTTGAGCAGTATGAGTCCGGTCAGGTGAATCCGGCAAAGATTATCAGCATGTTTACGGACGAGGAGCAGCAGCGGGAGATCGCGGCCCTGTTCCATACGCGGATCGCGGATATTGAGACGGATAAGGAGCGGGAAAGGGCGCTGAAGGATACGATCATCCGGGTGAAGGACCACAGCATCGCATATCGGAGCAGGCACCTCGCCCCCACGGATCTGGAAGGATTACAGAAGCTGGTGGCGGACAAGCGGCAGCTTCAGGAAATACAGAAATTGCATATTTCCATCGAATAGGGACAAAATAAAACTAAAATGGAAGGATGAAACCAAATGGAAGAAAAAGCAGTAAAGTTTAGCAACAAGCTGCAGGAGTTGCTGGCCATGGCCAAAAAGAAGAAAAATGTGTTGGAGTATCAGGAAATCAGCGATTTTTTCCAGGACATGGAGCTGAATGCGGATCAGTTTGAGAAGATCCTTGATTTTCTGGAGACACACAATATCGACGTGCTTCGGATTTCCGACGATGATGACGATGATGTGGAGCCGGACATGCTGCTGGTGGACGATGAGGATATCGAGGTGGAGAAGATCGACCTCTCGGTACCGGACGGTGTCAGTATCGAGGATCCGGTGCGTATGTATCTGAAGGAGATTGGCAAGGTTCCCTTGCTGTCCGCGGAGGAGGAGATCGAGCTGGCGAAGCGCATGGAACTGGGCGATTCGGATTCCAAGAAGCGTCTGGCTGAAGCGAACTTACGTTTGGTTGTCAGCATTGCCAAGCGTTATGTGGGCCGGGGCATGCTGTTTCTGGATCTGATCCAGGAGGGGAACTTAGGGCTGATTAAGGCGGTGGAGAAGTTTGATTACCGCAAGGGCTACAAGTTTTCCACCTATGCCACCTGGTGGATCCGCCAGGCCATCACCCGGGCCATTGCCGACCAGGCGCGTACGATACGGATTCCGGTCCATATGGTGGAGACCATCAATAAGCTGATCCGTGTGTCCCGTCAGCTTTTGCAGGAGCTGGGCCTCGAGCCCACCCCGGAGGAGATTTCCGAGGAGATGAATATGCCGGTGGACCGTGTCCGTGAGATTTTGAAGATCTCCCAGGAGCCGGTTTCCCTGGAGACCCCCATCGGCGAGGAGGAGGACAGCCATC
>CATJBQ010000190.1 GCA_949738465.1 uncultured Lachnospiraceae bacterium | reverse complement strand
TGACTTATTCGCAGATTTATGAAAATATATGGGGAGATATTTCTTCAGGTGGTGAAAGTACCGCCATCGGATATCATATCTGTAATTTGAGAGATAAATTATATGACGCTTTACCTGATGCGCCGTTTGAAATCCTGTGTGTCAGGGAATTGGGTGGGGGTGTGCCGCCAGGGTTTCCATATCTGTTTCCAAGCCCTGGATAAAACCTTTGTGTTTCTCAATCTCCTCCGGGAAGTGCTTTAACAGCGGATCTTCCAGCCGGTACTGCTTGCTCTGGCGGTCGGCCTTCATCAGCTTTAAGCAGGATATCTCCACATCCAAATCCATATGCTCCTTGATACGGGGATCCCCGGCGCATAGAGCCTTGATCTCCGCAAAGGACAGGGCGGTTTCGTCCACATCGTCACAGCTGCGGACAGTTCAATACATACCATCTTTCCTTCGTATATTTTTGGTTTGCAAACTTATTTTACACCAAAGTGCCCTGTACGGCATCTTTTTAGTGAAAACTCGTAAAGTGGTGTTTTAATAGCGATAATCTGTCGGAAATAGATGGACGGACCATGGCGGCCGCATTCAGGCGCTTCGATCTTGTGGAACGTTATTAAAAAAATGAAGCATGGTGGGAAGAAAGTATGGTCTGATTTTCAAGTGTTTGTTGTATCCATGGCCAGAGCGCCGCTTATGTGCCGGGGCTTAGGGAGGAAGAAAACAAAAAGGAGAAACGGCATATTATAAATTAGCAGGAAGACAATCAATTTTGCTGACTTGTATCATCACTGAATTCGTGGTAATATGTAAGGTAGTGTAAGGAAATTAACAGGATGTGGTTGGGTATGAAGGGAAAGCAGAATCGGAGAAGAATGGACAAAGGCGTTTCTTTGCTCTTTTCTATAATATTAGTTTTTTGCATTCTGGGCACTGTCGTATTTTTCGTGGCCAGGAGGCTGTCGGAGGAGATGGAGGCATCGGCTATCCAGAACCTTAGCGAGAGCCTGGATCTGATTAAGTGCACCATCGAGTCGATCTCCGGTAAGGAGGCTGAATTTCAGTATCTGATGGCCCAGGAGATTGCCGGAGTGGAGGATCCGGAGGCATATGTCCGTTCCTATCAGAAGAATAAGACGATGGTAAAGGTTTCACTGATACGTTCCGGGGAAACGGAGGGAGTCTCCAGTACAGGGGAGGCTTTTACGGAGGAAGAACTTGACTTTTCCATGGGCGGGAAGATTGAGGGCCTGCCTGTATCACGATCCTATATGAACTATATGGGAACCTGGGCCTATTCCATGAAATGTCCGGTGGTCAAAGACGGCCAGGAGATTGCGACACTGTATGTGGAATATGTTTACGATTCCTTCGACCAGTCCCTTCCGGCCGGATTTTATGATGGGAAGGCGATGCTGTATGTCATGGATGCCGGCAGCGAGCGGTTTGTTTTAAAACCCAAGGGAATGGGGGAACGGAACGCAGGCCATCTGAACCTGGAGGATTTTTACCGCGCCAACGATATCCAGGAGGAAGGACTCCGGGCAGAGGTAGAGGAATGCTTGAAAAATGGAGACAATATTCTGTTTAATCATGATATCCGGGAAAAGAATTCCTTGAATTATATGTGGTCGGTAAATGACGGGACAATCTACCTGATCGGTTATGTACCGATTGAAGCGATCCAGCAGGAGGTACGGACGGTAAACCAGAACATTATTATTGTGGTTGTGGTTATGCTGGTGGCCTTTGTTTCCTGTTGCTTTTTGTATTACCTGAACCAGAGAGAGCAGAACCAGGTCCGTATGGAGCGGGAAAAGGAGCGGGAGATCCATAACCAGCGGCTGGCGGAGGCGCTTAAGGCGGCCCAGGCTGCCAGTAATTCCAAGACGACCTTTCTGTCAAATATGTCCCACGATATCCGTACGCCCATGAATGCGGTTCTGGGATTTACTACCCTTCTGGCTATGGATGCGGAGGATCCCGTCAAGGTCAGGGAATACACCAGGAAGATTACGGCCTCCGGCCAGCATTTGCTGAGCCTCATTAACGATATCCTGGACGTTTCCAAGATTGAGAGCGGCAAGGTAGTGCTGAATGTTGAGGAATTCACTTTAAGCGACCTGGTGTCCTCCGTGGATGCCATTATCCGGCCTATGGCCAACGCCAGACACCAGGAGTTCCATGTAGAGGTGACCGGGATTTCCCGTGAGTATCTGATGGGCGACGAGACCAGGATCAACCAGATTCTGATTAACCTTCTCTCCAATGCGGTGAAGTATACACAGGAGGGTGGAAGCATCTGGTTCCGTCTGATCGGGCAGAGACAGCGCTCCAGCCAGTACCAGCATATCCGGATAGAGGTGGAGGACAATGGGTATGGCATGACGGAGGAGTACCTGGAAAAGATTTTTGACGCTTTTACCCGGGCAGAGAACAGCACCACCAATAAGGTGCAGGGAACCGGACTGGGGATGGCGATTACGAAAAATATTGTAGAGCTGATGGGCGGAACCATCGATGTATCCAGTCAGCCGGGCAAGGGAAGCCTGTTCCGGGTAGAGTTGGAATTCCGGCTGCCGGAAAGCTATGCAGACCGGCAGTTCTGGGCCAGTAGCGGGATCCGCCGGATTCTGGCAGTGGATGCAGAGGACGGGGAAGATATCCGGATGATTCTGGAGGATGCGCAGATTTCTGTGGATGTGGCGAAAAGCATGAAGGAGGCCGAAGACCTTCTGGAAAGAAAGGCGCCGGAGGAAAAATATCAGGTATTTCTCATAGACTGGAATCTGGCGGCTTCCGATGACTTTTTTACCGTAAAAAAGATACAGGAGCGTTTGCCGGAGCATACGCCGCTGCTGTTTTTGGCAGACTATGATGAAGAGGGGATGGAGGCTTTACAGATAGAAGCTACCGAGATTTTGAAGAAGCCGTTTTTTGTATCTGCTCTGAAGCAGAAGATCCAGGAGATGCAGGCGGAGCAGAGTCATAGAGAGCAGCCGGAGACAGAAGTGAGCAGCCTGGAGGGCTTCCGTTTTCTGGCGGCAGAGGACAATGAAATCAATGCGGAGATTCTGGATGAGCTTCTTAAAATGGAAGGCGCAGAGTGCGAGATTGTGGAGAACGGCCGTCTGGCCGTAGAGCGGTTTGAACGTGCCGGGCGGGGTGAGTTCGATGCTATTTTGATGGACGTGCAGATGCCGGTAATGAACGGCTATGAGGCTACCAGGGCGATCCGGGCTCTGGAACGGGAGGATGCAGGGAGCATTCCAATCATTGCCATGACGGCGAATGCCTTTGCAGAGGACGAGAAGGAGGCGCTGAATGCAGGTATGACCGTCCATCTGTCGAAACCTATTAATGTGGAGTTGTTGAAAAGGGTAATCAATGAATATGTGTCAGAGAAGGGAGTATTGGATGAAAAATAGAAAAAGAAGTTTCACAAGACTAACTTCCGCCTGTCTTGCAGGTGTTTTGCTTTTCATTCTGGCTGCCTGCGGGGAAAAGCAAGACCGTGGCAATAATCTGCTGGATCCCAAGGAGGAAAATGAACGGGTTGTAAACCTGTTCAGCCCCATGGAGAAGTCGGATCCCGATGCGGAGAATGTCGCCAGAACGGCCTTTGACAAGACGATTGTCATAGCGGAGGAGCAGCTTGGAGTGAAAGTGGCGTACCGCACCTACACAGCGGAGGACTATCGGGATAAAAGCTACGATGATGTGACCCTTGACCGGGCGCGGAACAATATGGATGATATCTATCTGCTGAATCAGGACGTTACGGTGAAGTTGGGCGAGGAGGGGCTGCTGATGGACCTGTCAACGCTGGAGAATGCCAAAAACCTGCGGGATGTGGTACGGATGGCCAACGTGGTGGATGGTAAGCTTGTGGCGATTCCCCAGGAAGTGGTTGCTTACGGCCTGTTTATCAACAAAGACCTGTTTGACCAGTACGAGGTTGCGCTGCCCAAGACGCCGGAGGATTTTCTGGAGTGTTGCAGGGTATTTCGGGAAAATGGGATTGAGACGCCGGTGGGAGCCAACCGCTGGTGGCTGGAGACCTTTGTCCTGGCGCAGGCATACGCGGATATGTACAATGGCGGGGATCCGGAAGCAGAGATTGCGGCTTTAAACAGTGGAGAGCGCAAATACAGCGATTATATGCGTCCTGGTTTTGAATTCCTGAAAAAAATGATGGAGCTTGGCTATATTGATGCCGAAAAGGCGTATGTCAGCGAAGCGATAGAAGGAGAGGGCGAAGATTTCCTGGCCGGGAAGACGCCCATCGTCATGGCATACTGGGGAGCGGCCAATACGGAAACGGCCTACGGGAAAACAGATTTTAACCTGCAGGTAATTGGATTTCCGACCAGCCACGGACAGATGCCGGTTGTGTCTATGACAGGCTTGGGCGTCGGTGCGGAGGCGGAACACGCGGAGGATGCGATGCGCCTTGTGAATCTGTTGATTTCGGACGAATCCCTCCAGCTCTTTGCGGAGACGAACCGGGTGATTTCGCCCTCCAAAAATGTGGAGGTAGAGTGTGTTCCGGCGTTAAAGCCGTTGAATGACAAGATCCAGGAAAACACTTATGTCCTGGCAACCAATGCGGGGATGAAGGTGGAGCAATGGGGAAATACCTGTCTGATTGTACGGCAGCTATTAAACGGTGCGACGGTGGACGAATGTATGGCCGAATTTGACCGTTTGCAGGAGGAAGCTTTAAATGGAAATGAAAAATAAAATGTTGGCGCTGCTGTTATCCCTGATCTGCTGTATGAGCCTTCTGGGCGGCTGCGGGGACAGCGCTGGCTCATCGGACCAGAGCCTTAAGGAGCAAAGCCAGGGGCAGGAGCAGCAGGCAGACCAGGATACGACGGATGAGGATAAGGGCGATAAGAAAGCGGAGGCTGAGAAGGAGCCGGTGAGCCTGGGAGAATTTTCCATGGAGGATATTTACGGAGAATCCTATACCCAGGAGATGTTTGCGGATTACCGGCTGACGATGGTAAATGTGTTTGCCACCTGGTGCTCTCCCTGCATCAATGAGATTCCGGATCTGGAAATCCTGAAAAATGAGATGGCAGAGAAGGAGGTCAATCTGGTGGGGATTGTCCTGGATGCGGCGGACGGGGAAGGCGGCGCCGATCCGGAGGCCATTGAGAAGGCTAAGGCGCTGGCAGAGCAGCTTGGGGTTACCTACCCCTTCCTGGTGCCGGATGCGGGGTACTTAAATGGTCTCCTTCTGGGAGTCAGTGCGGTTCCTACCACATTTTTTGTGGATGGGGAAGGCAGGCTGGTGGGCGGCGTCTATCTTGGCGGCCATTCCCTGGAGGATTGGAGAAGTATTGTGGAAGCGGAGCTGGAAGGAGCGGCCCCATGAAGCGGCTGCTGCGTTCCCGGCTGACAGGCATCTGTATTGCGGTAATCGGGCTTTTGGCGATGTGCTATGGCATTTCCCGTGGGGAGATGTCCGTGGTTCTGGAAAAGGCAGTGAATATCTGTATGGAGTGTATCGGAATTGGATAAGAAGAAGCATACAAAGGAATGGAAACGCCATGGCGTACAGGCATTGTGGGCGCTTTTGACAAACAGCTATCTGGTCGGTTTTGTCCAGGGAAGAATTTACCGGGGGAAGTTAAAAAATCTCTGTGTTCCTGGTCTCAACTGTTATTCCTGCCCGGGAGCCGTCGGCGCCTGTCCCATCGGCGCGCTGCAGGCGGTGATCGGGAACTGGAATTTTAAGTTCGCCTTTTACGTGGCCGGATTTTTGTTTTTTGTGGGAGCGCTGCTGGGACGGTTTGTCTGTGGCTGGCTGTGTCCCTTCGGACTGATCCAGGATCTGCTCCACAAGATCCCTTTTTTTAAGAAGATCGGGACTTTTCGTGGAGATAAGCTGCTCCGTAAACTGAAATATGTGATTCTGGCGGTGTTTGTGATTCTCCTGCCGCTGGTATGGGTAGATATCCTGGGCCAGGGTGCGCCGTATTTCTGTAAGCTGATCTGTCCGGCGGGAACACTGGAGGGCGGCATCCCGCTGGTGCTTCTCAATGCTTCCATGCGCGGCGCCCTGGGGGGACTGTATGCCTGGAAGAATGTGCTTCTGGCGGTGACCGTCATACTGTCCCTTTTGATCTACCGGCCTTTTTGCAAATATATATGCCCGCTGGGCGCCGTTTACTCAGTCTTTAATCCCATCGCGGTATT
>CATJBQ010000189.1 GCA_949738465.1 uncultured Lachnospiraceae bacterium | reverse complement strand
TTTGAAATTTTTGAAAAGTCTGAAATTTCGTTTATTTCTGTTATTGCTTGCATTTGGGATCCTGCCCACGATGGTGCTCCGGGCGGGGCTGCTTAAAAGCTATGAGAACCGGGCAGTTTCCAACCGGAGCATCGATATTTTGAGCCAGGCAAAGATTCTCGGAACGCAGATTGTGAATAACGATTATTTGAACCAGACCGACTCGGAGACCATCAGCGCCCAGTTGGACCAGCTTTCCAGCATTTATGACGGCAGGGTGCTGGTGATCAATTCCAGCTTTCAGATTGTGAAGGATACATATAATCTGGATACGGGGAAAACCATTATTTCCGAGGAAGTGGTAAAAAGCTTTAAGGGCGAAGAAATTTCCAAATATGATTCCCACAACCGTTATATTGAGATGGCAATTCCCCTTACGGACAACAAGACCCGCGAGATTCTGGGGGTGATTCTGGTGTCGGTATCCACGGACAGCATCATTGACAATACGGAGTACCTGGCAGGGAATGCCCTGGTAATCCAGATCGCCATCGGGATTCTGGTGCTGGGCTTCTCCGTGCTGTGTTCCCTGCGTCTGATCCGCCCCTTTGGCCGTATGACCAGGTCCATCGACGCCATCCAGACCGGGGAGGGGGAGGTTTTGTCCATTTCCGATTATGCGGAGACGGAGTCCATTTCCCAGGCTTTTAACGGGATGATCAAGCGGATGCAGGTCATCGACCAGTCCCGGCAGGAATTTGTCTCCAACGTGTCCCACGAGTTAAAGACGCCTTTAACCTCCATGAAGGTGCTGGCGGACTCCCTGCTGGGGCAGGAGGATGTGCCGGCGGAGCTTTATAAGGAATTCATGACGGATATTGCCGAGGAGATCGAGCGGGAGAACAAGATCATCAACGACCTTTTGTCCCTGGTAAAAATGGATAAGTCCTCCGGGGACCTGAACGTGGAGCCCATGAACATCAACGAGCTTCTGGAGCTGATCCTGCGGCGCTTAAAGCCCATTGCGGAAAAGAAGAATGTGGAGCTGGTGCTGGAGAGCTTCCGGCCGGTGACGGCGGAGGTGGATGAGGTGAAGCTGACCCTGGCCCTGACCAATCTGGTGGAAAATGCCATTAAGTACAACCGGGAAAGCGGCTGGGTCCATGTATCCCTGAATGCGGACCACAAATACTTTTTCGTGCGGGTGGAGGATTCCGGCCTTGGCATTCCGGAGGATTCGCTGGAGCATATCTACGAGCGGTTTTACCGGGTGGATAAGTCCCATTCCAGGGAGATCGGCGGAACGGGACTGGGGCTTGCCATCACCAGGAGCGCCATTCTGATGCACCGGGGAGCCATTAAGGTTCACAGCCGTGAAGGGGAAGGAACCATTTTTACGGTACGCATTCCCTTGAATTTCATTGCATAGGAGGAGAAGCATGAAGACAGGATTTTATCGGATACTGCTTGGAACAGTTCTGCTCCTTTTGCTTGGGAGCGCTGGTTGCGGAAGGAAGCAGAACCGGGAGGGCGGCCTTGTGTTATTCTATGTCAATGCGGAGAATACCAAGACGGTTTCCGTCCCCTATGAACCGGAAAAGGGGCCGGAAGCCATGAATCCCCGGGAGATGATTGCAGACATGCTGGACCGGCTTAGCAAAAATCCGGACAGCCTGGAATACAAGCGGCCCCTCACTGGCGATATTGAGCTGATGTCCTGGAGTCTGGAGGGCGGACAGCTTCAACTGACCTTCAGCAGCGATTACAGCCAGATGGATAACGTGACGGAGGTGCTCTGCCGTGCGGCCTATGTGCGGACGCTGATGCAGGTGAAGGGGGTGGAATACATTTCCTTTTCGGTGGGAGACGCGCCGCTTCTGGATGCCAAGGGCAATCCGGTGGGCCTTATGACGGCGGAGAGTTTTATCGAGAATCCGGGCGAGCAGATCAATTCCATACAGACGGCCAAGCTGACCCTTTATTTTTCCAATGAAGCGGGGGACGGGCTGGTGCAGGAGGTCCAGGAATGTCATTACAGCAGTAATATTTCCCTGGAAAAGCTGGTGATGGAGCGGCTCTTAGCAGGGCCTCTGGGTACGGAAGGAAGGGCCACGATCCCGGCGGGGACGAAGCTGGTGAGCGTTTCGGTGCTGGACGGCGTCTGCTTTGTGAATCTGGACAATGGCTTTCTGACGCAGAATTTTGAGATTGCGGAAGGGGTTGTGATCTATTCCATTGTCAATTCCCTGGCGGAGCTTCCCAACATCAACAAGGTGCAGCTTTCCGTCAACGGGGATACCAGCAGCGTTTACCGGGAGAACTTTTCCTTCGGGACGGTGTATGAGCGGAACCTGGATTACTTAAGTACGTCCCAGAAGTCCCAGGAGGATCCGGAAGCGAATTGAGTGATACAGAAGGAACGAAATCAGACTGGGAAGGAGTGTGCATGAAAGCACGGATACTGACCCAGATCGCGATTGCCGTTTTGCTGGGCATTGTGGGGGCGAGATACGGGCAGCCGGTGATTTCCCTGGTTTTGACATTGGGGCTGGCTGTCTGGTGGAACCGCTCCCAAAGAATCGGAAGAATTGTTTGCGGCGTGGCTGCCTGTGTGGCGGCGACACTGTTGGGAGGCTGGCGCTGGCAGAGCCAGCAGCACATGTATTTCCAGGTGGAGGAGCGTTTTGCGGACCAGGAGGCAGTGACGCTTATGGGGACTGTTTTCCGCAAGGAGGAAAAACAGTTCCAGGTTGTCTATTATTTAAAGGATTCTTATTTTTCAGGGGAAACGGGCTGGTGGAACGCCAGTTCGGGCCTCATTTATCTGGATGCCGACCGTTTTGTCATCGGCGATACCATAAAGCTTCAAGGAACGTACCAGGAATTTAAGCAGGCGCGTAATGAGGGCAATTTTGACCCAAAAGAGTTCTATCATGGGAAAAACCTGGCCTTTCAGGTGAAGGCGGATACGGTGGAACGGCTGACCCCTGGGGAGGATGCGGGGGCTTTCGAACGGCTGTCCTATCGGTGGAAGGTATGGATGGGGCGTTGGAAGGAGGGGCTGTACCAGCTAAGAAAACGGATCCGGCCCGTGTTTGAGCGGCATCTGCCTGCTTCCCAGGCGGGGATCCTGTCGGTGATGACACTGGGGGATAAGGGGATTTTGGAGGATGCGGATAAGGAGCTGTACCGTCAGGCGGGGATCTCCCATGTGCTGGCCATTTCCGGTCTGCATATTTCGCTGCTGGGCATGGGAATTTTCCGGCTGCTGCGGAAAATTGGCGCATCCTATGGCGTCAGCGGTATAGCCTCCGGCATCCTGCTCCTTTGCTTCGGGCAACTGGCGGGTATGGAGGTGTCCACCGGCCGGGCGGTACTCATGTTTCTGGTGATGCTTCTGGGAAGCTACCTGGGGATGGCCTACGATTCGGTGACGGCCCTTTCCCTGTCCGCCCTGCTTACGCTTGTGGAAAATCCGGCGGGCCTGTGGTACGCGGGCTTCCAGTTTTCCTATGGAGCGGTGCTGGCGGTGGTGGTGGCCGCGAAGATCTACCAAAGCCTGCTGCCAAAAGGGCGCGGAGGCAAGAAGGAGGGAGAGAGAAGGAGTGTCCGGGAGAGATGCCGGGGAGCCTTGAAAAATATGGGGGAAACCCTGCTGGTCAGCAGTTGTATCCAGTTGGCGACACTGCCGCTGACACTGTGGAATTATTTTGAATTTCCCCTTTATACGATCCTGATCAACGGGCTTTTGCTGCCCCTGATGGGCATTCTCCTGTTTCTGGGGATTGCCGGGGGCCTTATGGGCCTGCTGTGGCCGGGACTGTCCTGGCTGATCCTGCAGCCGGCGGGGCTGCTGCTTTCCTGGAATGATCTGGTCTGCCGTCTGTTTCTGAAGCTGCCCAGTGCCCAGGTGGTGACGGGACGCCCGGCCGGGCAGCTTCTGTGTCTCCACTATGCGCTGTTGGGAATCTGTCTTTGCCTGCTTTGGCTTAGGGGGGAGCGCTTACGGCGGCAGCCGGGAGAGCCGGAGATAGCGTCGGCCGAAGGCCGGAAAGGACGGCGCAGGGGGCAGGGGCTTTCCAAAAGAGGGATGGGCCTGGTTCTGGCCCTCCTTCCGGTGTGTAGCCTGTGCCTGATGATGGTCCTGCCAAGGGAGACATCCTTTGAGATAGCTTTCCTGGATGTGGGCCAGGGAGACGGGATTTACATTGAAACGCCGGAGGGGACAGCGCTTTTTGTGGACGGCGGAAGCTCGGACGTCTCCGGGGTGGGAGACTACCGGATCCTGAGCTTCTTAAAATACCGTGGCGTGGGGGCCATCGACGGCTGGTTTGTCTCCCATGGGGATAACGACCATATTTCCGGCCTGCTGGAGGCGTGGGACAGCGGATATCCCGTCCGCCGGCTGTTTATGGCGGAGGGAATGGTGGAGGATGAGGTCCGCCGGGAACTGGTGGAGCTGGCCGGGATACATGGAACGCAGATTTCTTACCTGTCCCCGGGACAGCGGGTGGCGTTGGGAGAGACCACCTTTACCTGCCTGGCCCCGGAGCCGGCCGGGAATACGGACCGGAACGCGGCGTCCCTGGTGCTGCTCCTTAAGTGTCAGGGGGTTTCTGCCTTATTAAACGGCGATATTTCCACCTCAGAGGAACAGAAGCTTCAGGAGGCTTATCCAGGGCTTCGGGCAGATGTATACAAGGCGGCCCACCATGGCTCGAAGCATTCCAACGGGAAGGAATTTCTGGAGGCGCTCCATCCCCGGATCTCGGTTGTCTCCTGTAGCGTGAAGAACCGGTATGGCCATCCGGGGAAGGAGGCCGTGGAGCATATGGAGGGAGCCGGAAGTCAGGTTTTTTATACCATGGCCAGCGGGCAGATCACGGTGGGAGGCAGCGGGGAGGCCCTCTGGGTGAGAAAATTTATAGAGGACGGCAGCCTGGAATGAGAGCCTGAGATGAGCTTGAAATGGGAGCCTGGGATGGGAAACGGTTGTGGTTGCGAAGGAGCGGAAAATTAGATATAATGAGGAGGGATATGAATTGGAAGCGGTGAGGATTGCGATGTATACGATTGATGATATTTTGGCTCTGCCAGAGGGGCAGAGGGCGGAGCTGGTGGACGGGCAGATGTATCTGATGGCAGCGCCGGCCACAATCCATCAGATGATGGTGTCTTTTCTGCATTTTGAGATCCGGCAGTATATCCAAAGGAACCGGAGGGATTGCATTGTCCTGCCGTCGCCCTTTGCCGTATTTCTGGATCAGGATATTTATACGTATCTGGAGCCGGATCTTACCGTGGTCTGCGACCGGAAGAAGCTGGACGAGAAGGGATGTCATGGAGCGCCGGACTGGGTGGTGGAGATCGTATCCCCCGGCAGCATGCGGATGGATTACCTGATCAAGCTTTTGAAATATCAGCAGGCCGGGGTGCAGGAGTACTGGATCGTGGATATCGGCAAGGACTGGGTGACGGGGTATGATCTGGTGCAGAATACCGTGGAGGAGCATACCTTGAGAGACAAGGTGTCTTCCACATTGTTTGCAGGACTGGAGATTGATTTTTCCGCCTGGGAAGGACACAGCTTATGAAGACCATAGACGCGGATATCCGGGAGGGCAGCTTCGCCCCGGTGTATCTTTTGTACGGAGAAGAAGCATATTTGAAAAAACAGTACCGGGATAAGCTGAAAAAAGCGCTTTCCGTGGAGGGAGATACCATGAACACCTCTTTGTTCGAGGGAAAGGGGCTCAACACGGGGGAGATCATCGACCTGGCGGAGACCATGCCCTTTTTTGCGGACCGCCGGCTGATCCTCATTGAGAACAGCGGACTTTTTAAGAGCGCCGCCGAAGACCTGGCGGATTACATGAAGGAGATTGCAGAAAGCACCTGCTTTGTCTTCGTGGAGGAGGAGGTAGATAAGCGGGGCCGGATGTTTAAGAACGTGAAAGCCGCCGGCCGGGCGGTGGAGTTTAAGAAGCAGAGCGACGCTGTTTTAGTCCAGTGGATCTTAAGCCGGCTGGGCCGGGAGGGGAAGAAGATTACCCAGCCGGTGATGCAGCAGTTCCTGACGGCGGTGGGCAGCGATATGGGGTACATCGATCAGGAGTTAGAGAAGCTTTTGTGCTACTGTATGGACCGGGAAGTCATCACGGCGGAGGATGTGTCCGCCGTGTGCGTACAGCAGACCCAGAACAAGATCTTTGAGATGGTGAACGCCATCGGGGAGAAGAATCAGAAGAAGGCCCTGGACCTTTACTACGACTTATTGGCCTTAAAGGAGCCGCCCATGCGGATCTTATTCCTGATCGCCCGGCAGTTCCAGATCCTTTTGCAGCTTAAGGAGCTCTCCGGCAAGGGCTTTGATAAGAAGTTCCTGGCCGCCAAGGCCGGGGTGCCGGAGTTTGCCTTAGGAAGGAACCAGGCCCAGGCCAGGGGTTTTTCCCGGGAGAGGCTTTATGAGGCGGTGAAGGATTGTGTGGAGGCGGAGGAGGCGGTGAAGACCGGGAACCGGAACGATCGGATGGCGGTGGAGCTGTTGATTGTGCAGTATAGTAAGTAGGGATTATTGAAATTGTCTCGCCAAGCAGTAAACCCAGAGACTATATGACAAAATATTCCAGTGGGAATCTATGAAGGATTTTCTATTAAGGTAATAACTTCTCGGAATCTCAAAGAGTGAGATCCTAACTGAAAATTAAATATTTCAGCATAAGCGGTACGGGGATAACCTGTACCGCTTTTTACATAGCCGAACTTGACTTTTCTTTGAATTTGAGCAACATCCTGTTGATATTTCTGCCTGTGTTGTGTATAATAGAGATAGGCAGGTGATGGGATTGAATTTAATTTTGCATACGGTTACGCAGGAAAAGCAGAGAATCGAATATATGCTGCTGAAATATCAAGATGAGCTTTCCGCTTTGCCAAAAGGTACGATCTCGGAAAAGACAGTTGGTGAAAAGACATATTACTATCTGAAATACAGGGACGGAAAAAAGGTCGTTTCAAAGTATATTAGCAAAAAGGAAATAGAAAATGTGCGCGCTCTTGTAGAGAAGCGGCGGCACATTGAGGCAATGGTAAAATCTTTGCAAGAGGAAAAAGCGATTGCGGATAAAGTATTGGAGGGTGCGGTATGATTTTATATCACGGCAGTAATGTGACTGTTTCCGAACCGAAATTGATAGAGCAAAACCGTTTTCTTGATTTTGGTTTTGGATTTTACACGACAACAAATAAAACACAGGCGATAGGCTTTGCGGATAAGGTGACAAAGCGCCGTAAAGAGGGCGAAAAAACCGTCAGTGTTTATGAGATCGACGAAGCCCGCGTTTTTTGTGAATGTTCCGTCCTGCGGTTTGACAACGCAAATGAAGCATGGTTGGATTTTGTTTCAGAAAACCGTTCCGGCAATTATGCGGGTAAAGCCTATGATTTCATTTTCGGCCCAGTTGCGAATGATGATGTTTATACGACATTTACACTCTATTCGGCAGGCGTACTTATAAAGGAACAGACCTTAGAAGCGCTGAAAATCAAAAGGTTGTATAATCAGTTGGTTTTGTCAAGCGAAAAAGCGCTTTCCTATCTCAAATTTATGGGGACAGTACCGCAGGAGGAATTATAATGGGAGCAGAAAAATTCGGCGCTGTTATGGGCGTATTGGTGGAACAGATCGTTCATCTGATTACTGAAAACTATGGGTATGACGAAATGACAGCTTCAAACGAGTTTTATAATTCAAAGGTTTATGCCCTTTTGGAGCAGGAAGAAACGAAGCTGTGGCATTTCAGTCCTCTTACCCTGTTCAATCTGTTTGATGAAGAAAAAAAGACGGGCAGCTTTGAGTTGCCGGAGGAGGTCTGATTATGAGCAGTCAAGGAAAATTTATGATTTACTGTGCTGAGCAGTACAAGTTGGAAAAGCACCTGACAGGCAAACAGCTTGCAGAGCTTTTCTGCCGTTACCGTGTATGGGAGTATGTTTACTCTTGCTATGAAGCTCTGCACACGACAGGCACAAACTATATTATTGAGGATATTGATTTGTATATTGAAGCGCGCAAGCCTGCTATGGCGTAATTATCTGATCAACTGGTCTGGTACATTTGAAAAAAAGACCTTTCAGCATGACGGTACTGAAAGGTCTTCTCTCATCTCATTTATGCGATTCCGTTCACAGCCTTGCTCAGACGGGAAATCTTCCTGGAAGCATTGTTCTTGTGATACACGCCCTTGGTGGTCGCCTTGCTGATCTCAGAAGTTGCAGCCGTAAGAGCAGCCTTGGCAGCTTCCTTGTCGTTGGCAGCGACAGCAGCGTCTACCTTCTTAATCGCTGTCTTAACCTTGGATCTGATCGCTTTGTTGCGGGCAGTTCTGGTCTCAGCCACTAAAATTCTCTTCTTTGCTGATTTAATGTTAGCCAATCCGTACACCTCCAATCCCAAATGGTTTTGCTTGCATTGATTGTTTCATTAAAGCCGGACACGGACGTTCTAATGTAAACATACTCATATATTTTAGTTCATGGAATCCGGTCTGTCAATACATATTTTGGATTTTTTTGAGAAAAATATCGTTAAAAAGACAAACGGAGGAATGCACAGTGAGTCAGTTTCAGGTGAGAACGGACCTGGCGTTGGAAACCAGTGAAAAATTCAAGGAAGACAATGTGGAGATCAAGGGCGTGCGCCTTGTGGAGGAGGAGGCCGGAAACGGCGAGATCAAGATCACCCGGGTGGTGATCGAGACGGAAAACGGGGCCAGAGCCATGGGGAAGCCCAAGGGGACCTATGTGACATTGGAGGCCCCCGGCATGAGCGAGCAGGATGAGGATTACCACCGGGAAATATCAGAGCAGCTTGCAAAGGAGCTTCAGGTGCTTCTGCCCGAAAAGGAAGATCCCCTCTCTATTCTGGTGGTGGGGCTGGGGAACCGGGAGGTGACGCCGGACGCCCTGGGCCCCCGGGTGGTGGATAACATGATGATTACCCGCCATATCATCCGGGAATTTGGAAAGTACGCCTTCGGCCAGGCGGGCGCCAACCAGGTCTCCAGTATCGTGCCCGGGGTGATGGCCCAGACCGGAATGGAAAGCTTAGAGATCGTAAAAGGGATCATCGACGAGACAAAACCGGACTGCATCATTGCGGTGGACGCGCTGGCGGCCAGAAGTACAAGACGGCTGGGGCGTACCATCCAGATCAGCGATACCGGGATCACCCCCGGCTCCGGCGTGGGAAACCACCGCCATGGACTGAACCAGGAAAGCGCAGGGATCCCCGTGATCGCCATCGGGATTCCCACGGTGGTGGATGCGGCCACCATCGTCAGCGATACCATGGAGAGCCTGATCGACGCCATGAACCAGTCCAGCCAGTTAAAAAGCCTGGGAGGGACCCTGGGGACCTTAGACGACGCGGAGCAGCACGAGCTGGTGCGGGAGCTTCTGTCCCCGTCTTTAAATACCATGTTTGTGACGCCCAAGGACATCGACGAATCCATCAAGCGGCTGAGCTTTACCGTATCGGAGGGGCTCAATCTTGCCCTCTGCGGGGCATAAATACCAGATCTTGGACATATATATTATAGAAGCGGCGCAATTATTTTCATCTGCCGTTTACTGCCGTGCTTCCAGGCGCGGTCAGAATATGATCCGGGACTGAGGGAAAAAGATTGAGACAGAAAAAACGGGAATTTAAGAAAAGTATAGGAAAGCTGCTGCTGATCATCAGCGTGGGGATGGTGGCGGTCTGCTGGCAGAATCTTGGCAGCGTGGGCGAGGCTCCGGCCGCGGTGGATATCTGGAATTATCTGAAAAACAGTCTGTACATGGAGGCGGCAGCCCATACGTTCCCCCTGTCAAAGGGTGGGCCAGGCCAGGAACAGGGCGGATTTCCGGGACGGAAATTTTATGAGGAATCGATTCTGGGACTGCTGCCTTTATGGCAGTATGCAGGGCAAAGGACAGAGTATGCCCGGCAGACGGAGAGCGACGTGACCTACGAGATGCTTCTGGCCCGGGAGGGCGCGCAGGAGGGACAGGAGGAAGAACCGGCCCCGGAGAGCGGGGAGGAGACTGCGTCTGAAAACCTGGCGGAGCAAACGACACAGGATCAGCTCCAGGAACCGGAAGCTCCCCCGGAAACGCCGGAGACAGAGACGCCCGCCATGGCAGGGATTCCTTCTGCCATAGAGCCGGTGGCACAGGTTTCCAGGGAAAAGCTCAACGATTTTGACTATCTGATCCAGAACTTTTATATTGTGGACAGGACGACCACCATCGACGGAAGCCAGCTTAACGCGGCCGACCTTCTGGCCCGGGATATGCGTCTTACCACTACGTCGGACCAGCCCCAGATCCTGCTCCACCACACCCATTCCCAGGAGCGGTTTGCGGATTCTACAGAGGATCCGGGCACCTCCATCGTGGGGGTAGGGGAATATCTGACGAAAATCCTGCGGGAAAAATACGGCTTTAACGTGATCCACGACACCGGGGAATACGATGTGATCGACCACGACAATGCCTACTCCTACGCTGGGCCTGCCATCGAGCAGATCCTGGCGGAGAACCCTTCCATTGAGGTGATCATCGATATGCACAGGGATGCGGTGAACGGGGCGCCTCTGGTCCACGAGGTCAACGGCAAGCAGACGGCAAAGATCATGTTTTTTAACGGGCTGTCCAGGACCACCGCACGGGGAAACCTGGACTACCTGTCCAATCCCAACCTTCCGGATAACCTTGCCTTTTCCCTGCAGATGAAGATTGCCGCCGAGGAGTATTATCCCGGCTTTACCAGGCCCAATTTCCTGAAGGGCTACCGGTACAATCTCCACTATCTGCCAAAGAGCATGCTGGTGGAGGTGGGAGCCCAGAACAATACGGTGGAGGAGGCCATGAACGCCATGGAGCCGCTGGCGGACCTGTTGTATAAGGTGCTCATGCCCCAGGGAGCGGGCGGGCAGTAAAGGCATTGTGGGAAACGGCGTCCGGCAGGGAAGGGGTACATCATATACCAGGAGAGAGCTTATGTTTTATGTGGAAGATGCAAAGGGCTGGAAATGCGCAGAGATTGCCAAGTGGAAAAAGGGCGAGACGGCGGTGGGATATTTCTCTATGCCGGAAGCCGAAAAGTACCAGGAAAAGCTGAAAATCCCGCTGGAGGAGGCAAAGGAGAAGCTGGCTGAGCCGGTGCGCTTCGGCAGCGGGATGCACATGAAGGAACGGGAAGCCTGGGGCCTGCTGTTTTTGTTTGATAACGAACACCAGTTTGCATGGAAGCGTCTGGCGGTTTTTGTGCGGCAGGATCTTCTGGCCCTGGTGGAAATGGGCGGGGAGCGTAGAGGGCAGGAGCAGCTTGCGGCCGTCCTGGACGGGCAGAGGGAGAACCTGACGCTGGAACGGGTGGTTTATGAATATCTGGACGGATTTTTACAGCAGGGAAGCGCGCGGCTGCAGAAGCTGGAGGGACAGATGCTTTTGATGGAGCAGAGCCTGGTGGAGGGGGAGCTGGAACGGGGGTTAAACCGGGAGATCTTCCGGCAGAAATGCCAGCTTTCCATGCTGAAAAATTATTTCGGACAGTTTGCCGCCATGGGGGCGCTCCTTCGGGAAAATGAGGAGCGGATCTTCTGGCAGGAGGATTTTGCATATTTTAAGGTGTTTACGGACCGGGCGGAGCGCCTTGGCAGCAATACCCAGATGCTGTGCGAGGACTTAATCCATGTGCGGGAGGCGCTGGATGCTGCCCTGAATTATGATCTCAATTCCATTATGAAGGTGTTTACGGTGGTCACCACGATTTTTCTGCCGCTGTCCTTAATTACCGGCTGGTACGGGATGAATTTTGCCAATATGCCGGAGCTGAGCTGGCGGTACGGGTATCCGGCCGCGGCCCTTCTGGCGCTTCTGGTGGTGGCGGGGTGTCTGATCTTTTTTAAGAGGAAGAAGCTGTTGTAGGGGAGCGCATACGAAATCCCACAATTGATGATTTCTTTCAAATTCTACAAAAATTCCACAAATCATCTTTTTTCTTGAAAAAAATTCGAAACGTATAATAAAATCCTCTTATAGATCATACAACATATTTCTGGCAGAACAAGACCAGAGAAAGGAGAAGAAGGATGTATTTTGACTATGAAGAAGAGAGAACTCTGACTGGCTGCGAGACAATGATGATGAAATCTATCGCGACAGCCCCTTTTTCGATGTTTCCCACGACATGCCGGTTATTCTTTGATCCTGTCGATATCGGTAAGATTTACTCCTAAGGATGTCAATACGGCTCTCGGGGATAAATAATCGTTTTTCAAGCCTTCATATGTTTTGGATGCATTTTCTTCTCTGGCATTTTTCATATGCGCCTGTATCTTTTGGAATTGATCTACGACATCTTTTACAGTCTCATCATTGCTGGGCATAGGGTCACCTCCTGACTGTGAAAAGAAATCTTAACCTATTTGTAGTATAGCATAATCGGATCGTGAAGTCTATGATTTTCCCGGGGCAAAAGCGGGAACGTCAGAATTTTGAAAAAGTTGCATGAATGAGATTGAATTTTCATGTCAGATATGTTACACTCCTTTCAAGCAATGAATTCAGAATGTGTTCTGTAATTTCTTAGAGACGGTTGTTTCGTCTTTCAAGGTTCGGACTCCTTGCTTACAACCCCAAGAGCATGGCAGGGAGAGACGACGATTCTTCCTGCACAGACGGGAAAGGAAGAATTGCATATGGAACAGGAAAAAGGATACTTGTCCGGCGCTACAGAGTGCGCAAAAAACAATCCGGGAGCGGAGGAATCCCTGGGGATCCAGGTCGGGCAGCCCCACGACAAAGGGTATAAGAGGGATCT
>CATJBQ010000188.1 GCA_949738465.1 uncultured Lachnospiraceae bacterium | reverse complement strand
TAAGATTTTTCAAGGCATAGTACCCGCTATGTCCAAAGTTTATGTCCATTTTTCTCTAATTTCTTTTCCTGCACGATATTCAGTTGTCAATCTTCGGTTGGAATCTCATTCATTGAGATTCCGAGAAGTTATGATTTTTTGTATTGGCGGCAGAACCAAGGAGAACTTGTGTTCTGCTTTATGCGGCGGCAGATTCCTTCACCGCCTTAAGCACAGGGTGCTTATTGACAAAATTCATCCCCGGCTCGGGGTTAGCCCGGCGTACGGCTGCTCTTAAAACTGGCGCCACCCGGCGTCCTCAGCCTCTCCCTGGGACGGGACCTTTGGACACGGGCTCTGACCGCAGCCACTCGTAGGTCAGATACAGGCGGATGGGAAGCAGCGGCTCCTCCACATCGGGCTTTACTTCCTCATAGAGTTCCTCCTTCACACAGGCCAGCTCCACCTTAAGGTAGGGATCCACCAGCTCCCGCATCCGCTTACAGCCCTCCACCACCTCCTGGGGCGTAGTGTCAACGCCATTGTTGGGATTGTTGATCATATGGATCCGTCCCAATTGTACATGGGACACGCCCAAAATCGCCGACAGGGTGCCGTCAATGCGCTCGATGTCCGTAGACCAGGGACGGAAGGCATTCAATACATAATAGACCAGGGTATTGTCCCCATTCACCCTGGGGGCGTAGCCCCCGATGGCCCGGGCGCCGATGTAATCGCCTCCCACATCCATCACCACATAGGCATTCTCCTCCCGCAGAAGCAGATTCACGCCCCCCACCGTCACCGGCGCGTCGTAGAACTGCTCCTCGTGGTGGAACACCACGCCCATGGCCTCGATATCCGCCACCACATCCCGGGACCGGAACAGGGGCTTCGTCATATCCAGGTCAAAAAAATGGACCGACTTGTCGCCAAGCTCTGCCAGATACCGGGCAAAATTGATGGCGATCTCGCTCTTGCCGCTGCCCGCCTCCCCTAAAAATACAAAGTTGGTTTTATCTCCTGCCAGTTGTCTGATGAACTCCTTCATGGGAACCTCCGGATTATGTATCATATATCTTGCACGATTTATGCTTATTATAGCACATCCTCTTTTTTTTTCAATACCTGATAAGCATTTTCTCAAAAAAATTTGAAGCGGGATTTACATTCCGTTTCAAACAAGCTATACTGACAGTAATCATTTTTTGGAGGAACACGCTTATGATCTACGCAACCGACCTGGTGATCAGCCAGTCCGAATTTCCCTTTGACATGTTTGAGGGCAGCGGGGAGCCGGATTCCACACCGCCGGAGCATTTAAAGCTCCACAACCATAGCTGCCTGGAGATCAATTATGTAAGCGAAGGGGAAGGCTGCTATCTCATCGGAAACCGGGAATATGAACTGCATCCCGGAGACATCTGTATCATCAACAACCAGGAATACCATATGGCCGTAAACCATGGCGGCCTGCGCTTAAAGGTGATCGTTTTTGATCCGGAGCTTGTCTGGAGCGGAAGCAGGACGGATTATCAATACCTGCGGGCTTTTTTTGAGCGCAGCGAGGGGGAATCGCCCTTCCTTGGGGCAGAGCTTCCTATCACAGGGGAGATCACGCCCATTCTTTTTGACCTGGAGCGGGAATGGCAGCAGAAAAAACCGGGCTACCGGCTGCTGATCAAGGCGGATCTTTTAACGCTTCTGGCCAGGATCTACCGCCATTACGTGGAGCAGGATAGCTTCGGGGACCATATCTCCGGCGCCTTTCAAAATCATCACAGCATTCTTATAGCCGTGGACTACATCAACAGCCATTACCAGGAGGACCTGACCCTGGGACAGATGGCAGAACTGGCCCACATGAGCCAGCACTATTTTTCCGCCATGTTCAGCCGCATCATGCAGATGCCCTTCTCCCGCTATGTGCTGCAGCGGCGGCTGACGCAGGCAGGAATGCTCCTTAAGACCACGTACCTGCCGGTGACGGAGATTGCGCTGCATACCGGATTTGGTACGGTCTCGTACTTTAATAAAGTATTTAAGAAAATATACGGGACCGCGCCGGGAACGTACCGGAAGGAGCACCGGAACGGAAGTACCGCCGCTTCTCCCTGATCTGTGGCATTTTACAGGCTGCCCAAGGTTTTTTCCGAAAAAAACGGATAAAAGTACAACTCTCCGGTAAAATAATTCAAGAAAGCTGCTTTTGTCCCCGGTATACTGTCTACAATAAAATGCTTACCGGAAGCGGCAGGATCATCTGCCCCTTTCCACCCCTTTGTGGGAAATATACTTGAGGAGGCTTTCATTATGGAATTATCTTATCAAAAAGACTGGGAAACCATCAAAAAAAGACTGACCCTTCTGTGGGACAACGAGATCTTAGACCGCCCCTGTGTGTCGGTGATGTGTCCTTTGGATGAAAAGGATCCGTATCTCCCCCAAAAGCCCACGGAGCCGGCTGCCTTAAAGGACTATTACACCAACCCGGAGCTGATCTTAGAGCGGAATCTTGCCTGCTTTGACAAGACCTACTTCGGCGGGGACGCCTTCCCCTGCATCTTCCCCTACTGGGGCACCGGCGGCCATGCCAAATATCTGGGGCCGAAGGTGCAGTACCATCCGGACACCATCTGGATTGATCCGGCCTTTTCAGATTACGAGAAGTTTTCCTTTGATTTTGATCTGCAAAACGAAGTGTTCCAGGCGGAGCTTACCGCCCTGAAATATCTGGCAAAGGAGGGCATGGGCAGATTTTTTGTGGCCCCTCCTGACAACTGCGGCAGCTACGACGCCCTCTCCCAGCTCCGGGGCGGGGAGGACTTTATCCTGGATCTCCTGGAAGAACCAGAGCTTGTAAAGCAGTGCGGCAACCGGATGGTGGATATCCTCATTGCCAGTGGAAATGAGATTTTCGACGCCATCCGGGAGAATAACGATGGCGGCTCCGTCCACGGCTTTTACAATACCTGGTGCCCCGGCGCCCACATGCAGCTCCAATGCGACCTGTCGGTGATGATCTCACCGGAAATGTTCGGGGAATTTATCGTGGAGGAACTGACCCGCACCGCCGGGTGGCTGGATCACGCCATCTACCATATGGACGGCTTAGAGCAGCTTCGACATCTCGATCTGATCCTGGCTGTGCCCGGCATCGACATGATCCAGTGGGTGCAGGTGGCCGGCCAGCCGGATATCACCCAGAACCTTAAAGAGGTGCATAGGATCCAGAAGGCCGGCAAGGGACTGGTGGTGCAGGCGTATAAGAGCCAGCTTGACACCATTGTAAGGGAGATCTCCCCCTACGGGCTGGACCTGCTGATCATGGACGCCGCCAACCCCGATGAGGCCGATGAGATTGTTAAATTTGTAACAAAGAATAGTTTTCACAGAAAGGTGTATTAAAGCAAACATGATTATTTACGCAGGCGGAAGAACCGATATCGTCCAATATTATACCCCCTGGCTTTTAAACCGGTTCCGGGAGGGCTACGTGCTCTCCCGCAATCCCCTGTTTCCCAACAAGGTGACACGCTATGAGCTGACGCCAGATCTGGTGGACTGTGTTGTTTTCTGCTCGAAAAATTACGCGCCCATACTGCCGCACCTCCCTTGAGATTCTGGGAAACGCCAAAGATGTGGCTTTTAAAGATTTAAAGCACAAGGGCCGGCGGCCGGGCTGCCAGAACATCGAGCTAAGGGACATCGGAGCCTATGATACCTGTAAAAGCGGCTGCCGCTACTGCTACGCCAACAAAAATCCCCAGAAAGCACTGGAAAATTGCAGGTTCCACGATAGCGCCTCCCCCCTGCTGCCTGGCCATGTGAAGGATAGCGATACGATTCTTCCGGGGGTGCAGTGGTCTTTTCGGAAGAAGTATGATATTTCTTAATTTTTTCTGAACCCCCTTGCCCCGCTTTCGCATCTGCCGTATACTAGAAACGATACGCTTTTGCGTATACAAAAATACGGTTCCCCGCATGCGCTTTTGGGATCCGGATACAAAGGAGTTTACCCATGAAAAAAAGAATTCTGCCCCTTCTGGCTGTCCTCACGATCCTGGCCTTAGCTGCGGTCCTGGGGCTTTTTGTCCATCAGAACATCCAGCTTCAGGAAAAACAGAGCCAGGCCGACGCCGACCTTGACGCCCTTCGCAAGTCCCAGGAACAGGAGCTTTCAGAGGCCAATGCGGCCGCCCAGGAAAAACTGACAGAAAAAGACGCATACATCGCCGGACAGAACGAATATATCACGGAGCTTTCCGCCCAGCTTCAGGAGCTTATGGAAGCCGATGAGGCAGATCCCAAAGATACCGGGGGCTCCCCCTACGATCAGGATTATCCGGATTTGTATGCCCAGGCGGAATATGACCGCAGGAATGGCGACACGTCCGGTTTTGCAAAAAAGATCGTGCATCTTACCTTCGACGACGGCCCCTCGGACTTAACGCCCCAGGTGCTGGACCTGTTGGACAGCTACAACGCCAAGGCCACCTTTTTCGTGGTCTATAAAGAAGATAAAAAATATACCGACTATTTGTCGGAAATCGTGGCACGGGGCCACACCCTGGCCCTGCACTCCTACAGCCATAATTATAAGAAGATCTACGCCTCGGTGGACGCCTTCCTTGACGATTACGACAAGGTAAACCAGTGGGTCTATGAAGCTACCGGCCAGCATCCCACCCTCTACCGGTTCCCTGGCGGCAGCAACAACGGCTCTAAATCCGTTACCCGTGAGATCAAGAAGGAGATGGCCCGGCGGGGATATCTTTACTATGACTGGAACGTCAGTTCGGGCGACGGCAGCAATCTGACCACCACCGAGAATATCATCGACAATATCTGCCTCAATGTAAAGCATTTTGAATTCCCCGTGGTGCTGATGCACGATGGTCCCGGGAAGAACGCAACACTCAAGGCCCTTCCCACCGTGCTTGAAAATTTAAAAGAACAGGGCTATACCTTTGAGGCCCTGGATGAGACCATGGAACCGGTGTGCTTTTAGAGGGAGGCAGCTTTGGTCTTTTGGCTCCAGCATCACATCGTACCGTCCAAAGCCGCTCTCCCGATACGTTTCTTCACTCCTAATGATTTCGCACAATCCCATAATAGGTCCGGGATGTCCCCCGGTATACCAGCACATAGAGCAGCGCAAAGATCAGATAGCTTACAACCGCCGTCACCACCGCCAGCCAGGTATTGACCAGCCCCAGCAGCATCATCACCAGCCGCAGCATGGGGAAGGCAAAGGCCATATGAACCCCGGCCATCAGAAGAGGCAGGAAGAACACCGTCAGTACCTGGGAATTGATGCTCTTTTTGATCTCCCGATCCGTCATGCCCACCTTCTTCATGATAGCAAACCGCCCCTGGTCCTCGTAGCCTTCCGACACCTGCTTATAGTAGATAATCAGCACCGCCGCAATGACAAACACCAGCCCCAGCAGCACGCCCAAGAAAAACAGACCGCCATAGGTAGCGTAAAATTCTGCCCGGTCCCTCTCAATGCACTCTGTCATCACATCGGGCGCAAACCCCTGGTTTTCCCTAAGATCGCCATTCCTTGCGGAAATCTCCTCCGCAACCTTCTGCATTTCCTCATCGCTGCAACTAAGATCAAAGCCATACCAGCAGCGCAGACTATAATACTCCCGTACCTCTTTCGACAACGCATTAATCCCATTCACCTCATCCATGGACGGAACCACCAGGAACAGGGAGCCGACGATGGAAGCCATGGCGCTTCCCATGGCAGGCGCCCCATCCGTAATCTGCTCTTTGATGGTAAAGGTTCCGTAACCCTTAATTGAAAATGTATCGTATTGGTAACTCATTTTTTTGCAGGCCAAAAGGGCCTCTCCCGGCGCCAGGCTGTACTGGGTGCCCATCATCCGATTGTAATCCTCCAGGGGAAGCACATATACCTCCCTAAGGCTGTCCGTCAAATTGATGTCAAAATTCTCCATCTCCTGCCGGTCCAGAAGAAGCTGGTCCTCTGCCAGAAATCCATCCAGATACGTATAGCGGTACTCGCTGGCATTCTCACCCAGCAGCCCATGGCTGTCTAACACCTCCGCCGCAATCTGTCTGACCCGCCCATATTCCTTGGGGTCCACCGAATCCGTCTGGATCACAATATCCCTGGGGTAGCGTTCATGCAGCATATCCTCCGTGCCGATAAACAGGCAGATGGTGGAGGACAGCATCACCAGCACCATGGTGGACAGGATGCAGATGGAGGCCAGGCCGGCCCCGTTGCGCTTCATCCGGAAGGCCATGGAAGATACCGAAACGAAATGATTCGTTTTATAATAGTATTTTTTCTTTTTCTGCAGCAGGCGGCACAGCGCCACGCTGCCGGCAATAAACAACAGATACGTGCCCAGAATCACCATAACCACCGCCACAAAAAACAGCAGCATGGCTTCCACCGGATCCTGGATCGTCACCGCCAGATAATAAGCTCCCGCCAACAATGCAACACCGAAAAGCGCCAGCAGAAACCGGGCCTTAGGGGGCCGCTCCCCGGCTGCCTCACTGTGGAGAAGCTCCACCGGATTGGCCTTGTAGATCTCCCTGCTGCCATGTAACAGAAGAATCAGGAAGATCACCGCAAACAATATCACAGCTCCCCGCACCGACGCCAGGGAAATGTAAAACGTCATACTTCCCTCCGCCCCCAGAATCCTTGCCATGCACAGCTCCGCCAGCTTGGAAAACAGGATCCCGCAAAACAGCCCGGCCAGAAGGGCAATGGCCGCAATGATCACATTTTCCCACAAAAGGATCCGGAACAGATTCCGCTTCCCCATCCCCAGGATATTATAAAGCCCAAACTCCTTTTTCCTCCTGCGGATCAAAAAGGAATTGGTATAGAACAAAAAGATCACCGCAAAAATACCAATCACCCAGCCGCCTAAGGAAAGCACCATCTGCATGATCTCGCCGCCCTTTATACTGGCCACACCGGGACTATCCGCTAAAAAGCAAACAATATAGTACATCATCACCATCCCCACACAGGTCAGAATGTAAGGGAGATAATTTTTCTTATTCTTGTAGATACCGCTTACCGCCAGCTTCCGGTAAAATCCTCGTTTTTTCATGCTTGCTCACCACCTGTCGTAAGAAGTGTCAGGGCGTCGGAAATCTTCTGGTACAGTTCCTGGTTGGTGCTGTTGCCCCGATAGATCTGATGGAATACCTCCCCGTCCTTGATAAACAGCACCCGGTCCGCATGGCTGGCCGCCTTGACCGAGTGGGTCACCATCAAAATGGTCTGGCCGTCCCGGTTCACCTGCCCGAACAGATCCAGAAGCTCGTCGGTAGCCCGGGAATCCAGCGCCCCCGTGGGTTCGTCCGCCAGCACCAGCTTCGGTTCCATCATCAAGGCTCTGGCCACCGCCACTCGCTGCTTCTGGCCGCCGGAAATCTCGTAGGGATATTTCTTCAGAAGCTCCGTGATCGCCAGCCTGGAAGCGATGGGGGTAAGCCTTGCCTTCATCTCCTCATAGCTTCTGCCTGCCAGCACCATGGGCAGGTAGATATTATCCTCCACGGAGAAGGTGTCCAACAGGTTAAAATCCTGGAACACAAAGCCCAGATTATCCCGGCGGAACTCAGCCAGCACCGTCTCCTTCACCTTGGAAAGGTCCCGTCCCTCTAAGAGCACCGTCCCGGCCGTAGGCTTATCCAGCGCCGCCAGAATATTCAAAAGGGTGCTTTTCCCGGAACCGGACTCGCCCATAATCGCCACGTACTCGCCCTGCTCCACCGTAAAATTCACGTTGCGCAGCGCCGTCACCTGGGCTCCGCCGAAACGGGTGGTGTATATTTTTTTCAAGTGATTGACTTCTAAAATTGCCATATGTTTTTTGCCTCCTTACTTCTTTCTGCTCTTATCCTATCAAAAAAGGGAAATGTAATCCATCGCTTTGGCTTACATTTCCCCTGGATAAACTTACAAAAATGTCATATTGGGCGTCACATTTCTTTCCTTCCATTCCACCTTTGTCACTCCAGCTTCCGTCTCTCCCGGTACAGGTTAACCCGCACAATCGTCCCCTCTCCCAGCACAGAATCCACCGTAATCCCATGATTCAGCTTCCCCAAAATGCGCCGGCACAGGTATAGCCCGATGCCGCTGGCCTTCTTGTCCTTGCGGCCATTGTAGCCGGTGTAGCCCTTCTCAAAAATCCGGGGCAGGTCCTCTGGCGCAATCCCCATGCCGCTGTCCCGGATGCAGAGGGTTGCAGGCTCCTCCAGCAGAATCTCAATGGTTCCCTTCCGGGTATACTTTAAGGCGTTGGACAACAACTGTTCGATCACAAACAGCAGCCACTTTTCATCGGTAAGGACCCGCTTTCCCAGCGGCTCGTACACCAGGCGGATCTTCTTATAAATAAAAGAAGGCGCAAATTTGCGCAGGGCCTGGCAGATGATATCGTCCAATTCATATTCCTTTATGACATAATCGGTGGAATCCGCGTCCAGTCGAAGCACCACCAGAGCCATCTCCACATACTGGCGAATCCGCCTCAGCTCCTGCGCGATCTGCTTCTGAAAGCTGCTCTCCTCCTGCTGCAGGATCAGATCCATGGCTGCGATGGGCGTCTTGATCTGATGGGCCCAGATGGTATAATACTCCACCAGCTCCTGAAAGCGGCCGTTATACTCCGTAACCAGCTCCTGCTTCTGGCCGTACAGCCCCCGCAGAAGCTCCTGATACTGGGCCTCGATCTGGTCTCTGGGCTTTGGCAGCGCATCCAGCCCCACCTCCAGCTCCCGTTTTACGGCCCACAGCCGTTCCCTTCGCTTTTTCCAGTCCCGATAGCTTCCCGCCAGGATCAGAAGCCCGAAAAAGCCGCCGATCCCTCCGCCATAAGCCACCGTCGCCAGCGGAAGACGGCAAAGAGCGAACACCAGTACGAAAATGCCGCAAAATAAAAGAAACACCACGATCTGTTTTCTGACTGTCTGCAAATAATACAAAACCTCTTTCATAGATCCCCCTGGCCCTCAATCACCGATCAGATAGCCCAACCCCTTTTTTGTCGTAATAAAATCCGTAAGGCCCACAGCCATCAGCTTCCGCCTGAGCCTTGTCACATTCACCGTCAGCGTATTCTCATCTACAAACGAATCCGTTTCCCACAGCCGCTCCATCAGGATATCCCGGCTGACCACGCGCCCCTTGTTCTCCATCAGCGTCAGCAAAATCCGGTATTCATTCTTGCTAAGCTCCAGCTTCTCTCCCCGGTACAGGAGGCTTGCGTCCGCCGTATTTAAAAGGACCTCCTTATGGCTGATCACACTGCCCTCCCCGGCAAAATCATAGGTCCGCCGCAAAAGCGCCTGCATTTTTGCCAGAAGCACGCTAAAATCAAAGGGCTTAGCGATAAAATCGTCTCCTCCCATGTTCATGGCCATCACGATATTCATATTGTCCGAGGCGGAGGATAAAAACACGATGGGTACCTTGGACACCTTGCGGATCTGAGTACACCAATGGTAGCCGTTAAAAAAGGGCAGCGTAATATCCAGAAGCACAAGCTGGGGCGACGTCTGCGCAAATTCCTCCATGATATTCTGAAAATTTTCCGCCACGCAGGCTTCCATCCCCCAGGCACGCAATTGCTGGGCGATGGCTCCCGCAATGGCCTCGTCATCCTCCACAATCAAAATCCGGTACATCGATCCGCTCCTTCCATATAACCCCGCGAGTTCAATCTGCATCCGCCCGGTAGCGGGACTTTAACAATGAAATCTCCGCCGCATACCCCGAAAGCTCATTGGGCGTCTCTAAGAAAAACGGCAGCTTCCCAAGCTTCGGGTGGTTGATCACCGCCGTCAGCGCCTCAAGGCCGATGCTACCCTCCCCGATCTTTTCATGGCGGTCCTTATGGCTGGCAAAGGGATTCTTGCTGTCATTGAGATGAATGGCCTTTAACCGCTCCAGGCCGATCACCGCGTCGAATTCCTTAAGCACCGCGTCCAGAGCGCCCACAATATCATAGCCCGCATCGTACACATGGCAGGTGTCCAGACAGACCCCCATTTTTTCCGAAAGCTCCACCTGGTCCAGAATACAGCGAAGCTCCTCAAAGCTTCGCCCCACCTCGGAGCCCTTGCCCGCCATGGTCTCAAGAAGCACCACCGTTTTCGTCTCCGGCGTCAGGATCTCGTTGAGCATTCCACTGATATAGGCAATCCCCACATCAACGCCCTGCTTCACATGGCTGCCCGGATGGAAATTATACATGGACTCCGGCAGATGGGACAGCCGCAAAAGGTCGTCCGCCATGGTTTCCTTCGCAAAAGTGCGGATCCCCGCATCCAGGGCGCAGGCATTCAGGGTATAGGGCGCATGGGCCAGAATCTGCCCGATCCCATGCTCCCCGGCAAAGGCCACATAAGCCTCAAGATCCGCAAGGTCCAGCTCCTTGGCCTTGCCGCCCCTGGGGTTCCTGGTAAAAAACTGAAAAGTGTTGGCTCCTATTTTAACCGCGTCCTCCCCCATGGCCAGAAAGCCCCTGGAGGAGGATAAATGACATCCAATCCGTAACATCTGCTGCTCCTATCCTGTTTGTTTTATCTGATTCTATCCGTTTTTCGGATTCTGCTTCCCCTGACGTGCCTCTGCCATGGCCGCAAGAGTCTCCCCGGTAAGCCGGTAGATGGTCCAGTCCTCCATGGGCGCCGCCCCCAGGGACTTGTAAAAATCAATGCTGGGCGTATTCCAATCCAGGCAGCACCACTCCAGGCGGCCGCAGCCCCGCTCCATGGTGATCTGGGCCAGCCGGGAAAGCAGTCCCTTGCCGTAGCCCCTGCCCCGGTACTCCGGCAGCACGAACAGATCCTCCAGATAAACGCCGGCCCGCCCCAGGAAGGTGGAAAAATTGTGGAAGAACAGGGCGAAGCCCACCTCCTTCCCCTCCTCCAGGGCAAAAATCACCTCCGCCTTCTCTCTGTCGAAGATCCACTCCTCCAAAAGCTCCGGCGTCGCCACCACCTCGTTCTCCAGCTTCTCATACTTTGCCAGGCACTGGATAAACTCCAGCACCAAAGCGCAGTCCTCCCGACCTGCGAAGCGAAACCCCAGTTCTCTTTCTCCCATTGCAAAAACCTCCTTTTCTTTTATACAGGCAGCGCTGCCCGCAGCGTCCCTCCATACAGACAATCCTACAAAAGCAGCTCCCCTCCATACAGGCGATACTACAAAAGCGCTGCCCGCAGCGCCTCCCCGCTCCTTGGGCTCAGATAGGCCGGCGCGATATCCAGCACCGTCCGGCAGCCCTTCTCCCCCTCCCGGTACAGCCGGTGGGCTGCTCTGGCATAGGCCACCAGTACGCTGGCCGTAAATTCCGGATTGGAATCCAGCCTGAGCTGATATTCCATCAGATGCTTATGCTCCTTCTCCCAGCCGGTCACCCCGCTTCTCAACACAAAGCCGCCGTGGGGAATCCCGCCGTGCTCCCGCATCAATTCCTCCTGGCTGATGAAATGCACCGTAGTGTCATAATCGGAAAAATAATCCGGCATGGTCTTGATGGCGTCCTCCACCCTTGCCACATCCGCTCCTTCCTCCAAAACCACAAAGCACTCCCGGGTGTGCTTCTCCCGGGCGGATAACACCGGATTCTCTCCGGCGCGCACCGCCTCCAAGGCGCCTTCCACAGGAATGGTATACTGCCGTGCATCCCTCACGCCCTCAATCCGACGGATGGCGTCGGAATGTCCCTGGCTGACGCCCTTCCCCCAGAAGGTGTAATCGCTGCCCTCCGGCAGAATCACATTGCCGTACAGCCGGTTTAAAGAAAACATACCGGGATCCCAGCCCACGGAAATCACCGCCACATGGCTGCCTGCCCTGGCCGCCTCGTCCACCCTGGCAAAATGCACAGGGATCCGCGCATGGGTGTCAAAGCTGTCCACCACATTAAAATCCCTGGCATATTCCGGCGTCTGCCGGGGCAGGTCCGTAGCGCTGCCGCCACAGAGGATCAGCACATCGATGCGTCCCTTCCACTGCAAAAGCTCATCGACGCTTACAACCGCGGCTTTTTTCGTAAGAACGCAGAGATCCTTCGGATCCCTCCTGGTGAACACCGCGCACAGCTCCATATCTTCATTCTGGCGGATGGCGCACTCTACGCCCCGTCCCAGATTTCCATATCCTAAAATACCGACTCTTGTACTCATTTTTCTGTCTCCTTCCAGCTTAAAACACTTCTGCAGGTTCTGGCAAAAGCCTTTCTTCTGCTTCTGACATCTAGTCTAACACATTTTCCGAAGTTTTTCAAAAAATGTGTGCTTTTTTTTTCTTTATCCATTATAATGGATTATGAACACAGAATAAAGGATAAATTTCAACGAAGGAGATTCTTATGCCAAAAAGAAATGATATCAACAAAATACTGATTATCGGCTCCGGCCCCATTATCATCGGACAGGCCTGCGAGTTCGATTATTCCGGCACCCAGGCCTGTAAGGCGCTCCGTAAGCTTGGGTATGAGATTGTTCTGGTGAACTCCAACCCGGCCACCATCATGACCGACCCGGAGATTGCAGACGTCACCTACATTGAACCCCTAAACGTCACACCCCTAGAGCAGATCATCGCCAAAGAGCGCCCGGACGCCCTTCTACCCAATCTGGGCGGGCAGTCGGGACTGAACCTCTGCGCGGAGCTGGCCAAGGAAGGGATTCTTGATAAATATCACGTCCAGGTCATCGGCGTTCAGGTGGATGCCATCGAACGGGGGGAGGACCGGATTGAATTTAAAAAATCCATGGACGCCATCGGCATCGAGATGGCAAGAAGCGAGGTTGCTTACAGCGTGGAGGAAGCCTTAGGCATTGCCGACAGGCTGGGATATCCGGTGGTTTTGCGTCCTGCTTACACCATGGGCGGCGCCGGCGGGGGCCTTGTATACAATAAGGAGGAATTAAAGACAGTCTGCGCCCGGGGACTTGCCGCCAGCCTGGTGGGCCAGGTTCTGGTGGAGGAATCCATCTTAGGCTGGGAGGAGCTGGAGCTGGAAGTGGTCCGGGACGCAGAGGGCAATATGATCACCGTCTGCTTCATTGAAAATATCGATCCCCTGGGGGTACATACCGGCGACTCCTTCTGTTCCGCTCCCATGCTGACCATTTCCAGGGAACTGCAGGACCGTCTCCAGGAGCAGGCTTACCGGATTGTGGAGTCCGTCAAGGTGATCGGCGGCACCAACGTGCAGTTTGCCCACGACCCCGTCACCGACCGGATCGTGGTCATCGAGATCAATCCCAGGACCTCCCGCTC
>CATJBQ010000187.1 GCA_949738465.1 uncultured Lachnospiraceae bacterium | reverse complement strand
TGCTCCCGTCCGCATCTCCTCCTGCCCCCGGAACGTCCTCATTCTGAGGATTATCTTCCTCCCCGGGAAGCGGCTCATCTGGAGCGCTGTCGGGAAAGCTGTCCAGAATGCTGCCGGTATTTTCCTTCTTTACCATGCCAAGCTCCTCTGCCCGGGCAATGATCTCCTTGTCGGTAAGCTCTTTTTTTTCTCCCAGGGAAGCAATGGTCAGAACAAGCACCGTAATGAGAATCCCAATCCCCAGACCACGCAAATAGTATTTCAGCTTCATGCTCCTTCCCCTCTATATAAATCGATGACAAGCTTCACTTCGCCCACGCCAAGACCAAGCTGGCGGGCAATCTCCCTGGGATCCAGATTCTGCTGGTACAGGGCCAGGATATCCCGGTTCTGGTTCCCGATATGAGACAGCTCCTGCTCCAGCTCCTCCATCTCCTCATCCTCTGCCTCCGGCGGCTCCGGTTCCGGAACCATCCTTGTCTCCGCCAGATGATCTGCTTCCCGGGCCGTCAGGGTACGAAGTGCCTCTGAAGACTCGGCGATCATCACGGTTACTTCCTCTTCCATATGCTCCATCTCCGACCGCAGACTCTCCAGCCGGTTTGCCACAGAGGTCAGCTCCCCATGCTTGTCGTTCAGCATGCTGTACAAAAACATCACTTCGCTGTGATTCTTATTGATGGCCTCTAAGACCGTCTCGGCATATTCGCTGATATTCTGGATCTTCAGATTCGTTTCCCGTTCCATGCCCCGCCGGGTATCCTCCATGGACTGTTCGATTACAGCCTCCGAAAGCTCCTCCATTCTGGACTGGGCGTAGGCCATATTTTTCTCCAGAATCCGCTTCATCTCTGTGGAACTCAGCTCCGAAATCTGCGTGATCTCTTTTTGGGACAGCTTTTCTGTCACAAAAAAGCTGCCGATCATAAACACGATCCCAATCACTAGTAATATAATCTCTACCGCCGTCATTTTCCCTACCTATATCTTCTCATATCTTCATATCAAAGCCGCCGGGCATCACTCTCGAGACCACCTGGCCTTCTGCCTGCTTCTTTTTCTTCTTCTGCTGCTGCCCCTCGTAAGAATTGCTGCCCTTTTCCCTGGCGTCATACTTTTTCTGATGCCCCTGGGCATCCTCCTGCTCCCTCACCTGGCGTAACTGCTGGGTATTGGCCTTCTGCTGCTGTACCGTCAACACCTGCTGGTCCACCATCGGCTTGTTGTCCGCGCTCTGCTTCACCGTACTCACATCCTGGGTACGCTGGACCATTCCATTGAAATCGATCGGTCGAATTGACATTTCCCCACTCCCTTTACATCAAAATATTCATATAAGCTCCCATACTGCCGCGCATCTTCCCCAATGCCTTGGTATGAAGCTGGGATACTCTCGACTCCGAAACCTCCAGAATCCTGCTGATCTCCTTTAAGGTCATCTCATCATAGTAATACAGCAGAATCACCTTCTTCTCCTTCTCGGTCAGAAGCTCCAGGGATTCCGTCAGCACCTTCTTCAGTTCTTCCTTCTCCACCACCTGCTCCGGCTGTGCAAAATGGGAATTGTAGGTGGCGTCCATCACTGGCTCGCTGCCCTGCTCCACATATTCGTTCAGGGAAATCAGATTGGTGATCTTAAGCTGGGACTGCCAGTTCAAAAGCTCCTCCCCGGACAGCTCCAGCTCCACCGCAATCTCCTGATCCGTGGCATTGCGTCCGGTTCTGGTCTCAATGACACGGATGGCCTCGTCAATCTTCTTCTGTTTCTGGCGGACCGTTCTGGGAATCCAGTCCATCTTACGGATCTGGTCCAGGATCGAGCCGCGGATCCTAAAGCTGGCATAGGTCTCAAATTTGACATCCTTTGCCACATCAAACTTATCAATGGCATCGATCAGGCCAAAGATTCCATATCCCACCAGATCGTCGTACTCCACGTTATAGCCCAGATACATACTGAGCCTTCCCGCTACAATCTTGACCAGGGGCGCATATTCCAGAATCAACTGCTCCCGAAGCTCCGGCGTCGGCTTCTTCAAATATTGTTCCCACAACTTTTCTTTCTCTGTCATCTTCATTTCAGCCTCCAGGACCGTCGCTTCCGATACGTCCTATCATTCCTGTTCTTCTCCCTCCTCCGTCACCTCCAGCGGCTCCTGGGAGGGTTCCTGCTCTTCCGCTACCTTGTCTGCATCTTCTTCCTCCGGCTTAAGCTCCTCCGGCTCCGGCTCCTCTGCCGGCGGGAAAGCCCGCTCCAGAACGATCTCCCAGACAAGCCCGATCACCAGAAAGATCACGACCACCAGACACAACGCTTTCACGAATGCCCTGGGACTCAATCCATTCAGATAAGAGACGATACAGGTGATGAATCCGGCAATCAATGCAAGCATTACCGGAATAGTCTTTGTTTTCATATAATATCCTCAATATTGAAATGATTTTAAATATTTAATTTCCATTAAACGTTTAAATAATCTTTACTTTTTTACCAACAGATTTGATATGGAACTCCCCTGTCTCCGCATATAGCTCCACGGTCCGCCCATAATTCAATCCGGTATCCTCTGCCTTCAACGGGATCCCAAGCTGTCTCAGCTTCTTTTTGGAGGCCTCCGCATTCCTGGCCCCGATATTCCCGATATTGGAGCTTCCCGACACCTCGAACATCTTGGCGCCTCCGGCAATCTTGGCCACCATCCTTGTCTTGGAAGCTCCAGCCTTAATCATACGTCTGACCAATTCCTCGATCCCGGTATCCGCAAACTTTGCGATACTCTGATTATTTCTCATCTGCGTGCTGTCAGGCAGCATAATATGCGCCAGGCCGCCGATTTTGCTTACCGGATCATACAGGGCGATCCCGATACAGGATCCCAGCCCCAGTGTTGTAATCGCATTCGGCGCTTTGCATATGTTGAGGTCTGCCATTCCAACCTTTATCATTGTACCCATGAAAAGTTCTCCTTACATCTGTATTCCAAGCGCACCTAATATTTTTTCATAAGAACCCGGCTCCGGCATCAGAATAAAATACCCGTTGATCTTCACATCGTCGCCAAAGGCCGTCTCAATCAAAAGCGCATTATCGCCATACTGTCCAAACTGGATCGCCGGTACGCTTAAGATTGCCGCCGCCATATCGATTGCCAGAAATGGTACGGAGGGTGTAATCACCATCTGCGTCATGGCTGAAAGCGCCGATAAATAAGATCCGGAAATGATATTCCCGATCTCCTTCAACGCGGAACAATCCATCTCGTCAAAGGGCTCCTGATAAGACTGGTCCCGGCACATCAGATGGTTCACCAGATAGTAGGCCGAATCCATGTTCAGCAGAAACATCATGCTGCCATTGATATCGTTTGCCAGCTCCAGAAAAATTCCGGCTACAGTTTCCTCCTCTGCCCAGATTGCCCCGCCCAGCTCCTGAAAGGTCAAAAGCTTTACCTGCGGTACCTCCATGTTAATCTTAAGCCCAAGCATCTGGGCAATGGCTGTGGTCGCATTCCCTGCCCCGATATTGCCCAGTTCCTTCAGAACATCCATATACATATCATTCACATGTTCCAAGCTGTATTCTGCCATTTTTAAGCCTCCCAACCCTAAAGGTTTCTCGTATTAAGAACAGGCTGCCACAAACAATCGCCAGGAGCCGCTTGCAACAGCCTTTTCAAGCTGAACTTATACTACCTCTTTCTCACTCACAACACTGTTAAGGTCAAACAGGGAGATCAGTTCCCCGTCATGCTTGCCAACGCCGTTGATAAAATTCGCCTTCTCATCCTTTACGTCATGGGCAACCTTATCAATCTCGTCCACCGACAGTGTCACTACTTCCTTAACCTCGTCTACAATAATCCCGATCAGTCCCTGTTCCTCAATCTTCAGGATAATGATACGGCTGTCGTTGGTCAGTTCATCTTCTGAAAGCCCCATCTTGGTACAGATGCTCATAACCGGTACAATCTCTCCCCGCAGGTTGATGATCCCCTTGAAATATGGCTGGATCTTGGGAATTCCGGTAATCTTCTGCATACGCACGATGTTATCAATATAGCGGATATCTATCCCGTACTGTTCATCGCCAAGCCTAACTACAATATATTGCTTTGTCTCGTTTTCTACGATAATATTTGCCATTCCGGATCCCTCCCTACATCAATGTATTTACATCCAGGATCAGGGCTACCTCGCCATCGCCCAGGATAGTCGCGCCGCTGATCAGCTTATTGTTGTCTATGTATTTGCCCAGTGGCTTAATTACGATCTCCTGCTGGCCGATCAGTTTATCTACCACAAGGCCCGCAAGCTTCTCGCCCTTTTTCACAATAACCACCGTCAGGTTCTCGCTTTCCTCTTCCATGGGCTCCAGATCCAGGATCCGGTCCAGACGGATCAGCGGGATCACCTGGCCGCGGATATTGATCACTTCCTCCGCCTGCACATACTTGATCTCATTGACGGAGATATCCTCGATCTTCTGGATACTGCCCAGTGCGATGGCATACTTTTCTTCCCGGACCTCCACCATCAGAGCCTGGATAATCGCAAGGGTCAGAGGCAGGCGCACCGTAAACTTACTGCCTTCGCCGATTACGCTGGCCACTTCCACATCTCCGCCAAGGGCTTCGATGTTGGACTTCACAACGTCAAGGCCCACGCCGCGGCCCGATACGTCGGTAATCTTCTTGGCCATGGAAAAGCTGGGTAAAAACAGAAGGTCGATGATCTCCTTCTGACTCATGGTCTCACTCTGCTCCTTGGAAATAATTCCACGCTCAATGGCCTTTTCCTTCACAGCCTCCGTATCAATACCGCCGCCATCGTCGCTGACCTCAATGATAACGTTATTGCCCTCCTGGAACGCATTCAGACGGATCATACCGGTCTCGGGCTTTCCGCGCTCCTTACGGATCTCCGCACTCTCCAGACCGTGGTCCGCGGAATTACGCAGAAGATGCTGCAGCGGATCGCCAATCTGGTCCACCACCGTACGGTCAAGCTCCGTGTCCTCACCGGTCATATACAGTTCCATCTTCTTGTCCAGCTTCTTGGACAGGTCACGGATCATACGCGGGAACTTATTCACAGCGCTCTCAATGGGCACCATCCGTACCTTCATCACCGATTCATGAAGGTCTGTGGTAATACGTTCCAGATACTCAATCTGTTCATGGAAGGTCTGGTTCTGCATATTGGTACCTTCCGTGGTGCTGATGGAAACCAGGGAATTCTTGGCGATAATCAACTCGCTGACCTGGTTCATTACGGCATCTAGCTTCTCAATATCCACACGGACGGTACGGCTGGTCACCGGTTTATTGGCTGCCTGCTTCTTCCCGGCCGGCGGCGCTGTCTTCTCCGACTTCACCGGAACCGGCGGCGCTGCCTTTTCCTCCGACGCCTTCTCCCCGGCCGGCTCTTCCCCGGCGGATTTCTGATCCTGGGCAGCCTCCGGCTCCGGAGCCGCCTTCGTCTCCAGATCCTCCGTCCGGATCTCCCGGCCCGTTACCTCCGCGATCTCAGACACGCCCTTCGCCGCCTCAATGGCACGCTCCAGGGGCTCCTTCGTCGCCAGATAAAAGGCGAACTCCAGTTCGAAGTTCTCATCCTCCACCTCCTGGGCGCTGGGCTTATATACAAGAATATTTCCAAACTCCTCCACTGCCTTAAACACCAGAAACGCGCGGGCAGCCTTCAGCATACAGTCCTCATTGACCACAGCCGTAATTCCATATACATGCTGTCCGCTCTCTATGGCATCCCGGATGGCGTCCCGCTCCTGGTCTGCCAGCTGGGAGAGCGCATCCTCCTTAAGACCCCCGGCCTCCTCTGCCGCCTTGTCTTCTTCCAGTGTCTCCGGTTCCTGTGGCGCTTCCTTTTCCGCGGTGTCCGCTCCTCCGTCTCCTGCCAGAATATCATTTAATTCCTGGATAATGGAAGCATTGTCATCCGTTCCCTCATCGGAGGTATTCTGGATATTCTCCAGGTATTCGTCCAGCGCATCCAGGCAGCGGAACAGAATATCCACCAGGCTGCTGGTAACAGACTTATTCCCGCTGCGGACCTCCTGGAATACATTCTCCATATCATGGGTCAAATGCTGCATCCGCTTAAAGCCCATGGTTCCCGCCATTCCCTTCAGGGAATGGGCGGCACGGAATATCTCGTTAATGGTATCCATGTTCTCCGGCTCGCGTTCCAGCGTCATGATACAGTCGCTTAAGTTCTGCAAATGTTCCTTGGTCTCATCAATAAAAATCTCAAGATATTGGCTTACATCCATCTCATCTTCCCCCCACGTTCTTCATAATTGACTGGGCTATCTCCGTCAACGGTAATATCTCATCGGCCAGACCTGCTTCCGCCGCCGCCTTGGGCATGCCGTATACCACACAGGTCTCCTCGTCCTGACATATTACATGTACGGGTTTGTGTTTACTGAGTTCCGCGATGCCTTTTGTGCCGTCCATTCCCATTCCGGTCAGAACGACGCATATGATTTCATCAAAGCCGCTGGTGGTCAGGGACTGATACATATAGTTGGCATAGGGTCTGAGTCCTCCCACCGCCGGCTTCTCATTCAGCGTAACCTTATGGCCGATGGCCGTCGGGGCAATCTCCATATGCTTCCCGCCCGGGGCCACATATACATGGCCGGCCTTCAGGATCTCTCCATCCTCCGCTTCCTTGACGCTCACCTCGCTGATCTCGTCGAGGCGGTCTGCCATGGACTTGGTAAAGCCTGCCGGCATATGCTGGACAAGAACCATCGGCGCATCCATGGTGCGCTTCAGTAAGGGAATCACGCTCTGCAGGGCACGGGGGCCTCCGGTGGAACAGGCAAGTGCTACCAGCTTCCTGTTCTTCCCTCCGGAAACCGCCGGCTTGTGAACTGCCGGCCGTCTGGTACGCACCACAACCTGGGAAACCTTCTGGCCCCGGCCGTCCATATGCAGCACAGCCTCCAGGACGCTTACAAGCTTTTCCTTAAAGTCCTCGCCCTTGACCTCTAAAATATTATTGGGCTTTGTGACAAAGTCTACGGCTCCCCGCTCCATGGCCAGGATCGTAGTCTCGGCATCCTTGGTGGTCAGCGAGCTGACGACGATTGCGATCACCCGGATATTCTCCTCCTGAAGCTTCTTAAGCAGCTCCAGGCCGTCCATACGAGGCATATTGATATCCATGACCACGGCGTCATAGCGGTGCTCCTTCAACCGCTCATACGCTTCCACACCGTCCTTGCAGACGTCATTTGCCTGAAATCTGGCATCTGTGTTAATTATATCACAGATCACCCTTCTCATGAGTGCAGAGTCATCAACCACAAGAATATTTTTTTTCAAAATCATCATCCCTATCTTTTTCTATTTTTTCGTTCTTCCTCAAAAATGTACCGGATGATCTGCTCCCGGACACGGTCATCCCGCAATTCGAACTTCACCCTGTTTTCAAAACGGCTGATACTCTCATCCATCTTCCGCACAGAAAGTATATGCCCCTTCAAATAAAATTCCTGGCTCATCTGCGCATTTTCAAGGGTGAACCGGACCAGGACACTCTCCCTGGCCTCCATCTGCTCCCGGGAGACAAAGCGCATACCGCCGCCGCTGATATCCATGGCCGTGGCCGTCCGCCAGGGATCCTGTTCCGCATACTTCCGGTGAAAACGCAGAAGCTCCTCCGTGCTGTTCTTTTGCGCCTCCTCCTGGCTCAGCGGCAGATACTGGATATCCAGCAGGCATTTCAACCGGTAAAATTCCCGCCGCTGCAGCTTGCTGGGAGCCGTTTTTAATTCCATGGAAACCATGTAGAGATTATCCTTCTTATAGCGTTCCTTTACCTGGCCGATACAACGGTAAAGTCCCTCCCGGGCATAAATAATCAGCTCGTAGCGCACCTCAAGCGCAAGCAGGATCAGCTTCCCGTTTTCCATGGGCATGCCGATTTCCAGATTGCCATTCTCCTGTACATTATAAAGAACGCTTTTAAAGGTACGGACCTGCTGCGCCTCCTGCTCCCCGAGCTCCGGCGGCTGTTCCAGCCTGATATCCATTTTGCTACCAACCCTCAGAAAAGAAGATCCCATACTGCACCCCCTTATGCCTTTCTAATTAATAAGTTCGATAATAAATAAGTAATCCCCGTCCGTTCCTTTTCCTCGAAATCAGAGCCGTCCACAAGGTACTGCGCCAAACGCTCAAAGGCCCTGGAGGACCTGGCCTGGGGATTCAATATGGTGACCGGGGACTGCTGCCTGACCGCCCGGTCAATGGCTGAATCCTGGGGTACCATACCAAGATAAACCAGCTCTCCCTGCAGGAAACGCTCCACTACGCTGTTGAGCTTATCAAATACCTGATATCCGTCCTCCCGTCCGGACACCTTATTGGCAATTACCTGGATTCTGGCGTTGTCCCGGTCAAAATTGGGGTTGCGGTGCAGCGCCTTCAGCAGAGAGTAGGAATCCGTCAAGGAGCTTGGCTCCGAAGTAAGTACCATAATAATCTCGGGACTGGCCACCACAAATTCCAGAACGCTGTCCGGAATCCCGGCGCCCGTATCGATCAGAATCACATCCGCCAGACTGTCCAGCTCCTTTAAATTATGTATCAGGAACGCAATCTGATCCCGTGAGAGATTGTTGACCCCGGTAATTCCGGAGCCTCCGGAAATAAAACCGATCTCCATCGGCCCCTCCGTTATGATCTCCTGGATTTTCTTTCCACGGTAGATCAGATCACTAAGATTATATTTGGGAACGGCCCCAAACATAACCTCCACATTCGCCAGCCCAAAATCCGCATCGAAGATAATGACCCGCTTCCCCAGCCTGGTGAGACAGACCGCAAGGTTTACGGCTACGTTGGATTTCCCAACGCCCCCCTTGCCGCTGGTAACCGTGATCACCCTGGCCCTGGCTGAAGGGGGATGGTTTTTTAGTTTTATCATATCACGTAACTGTTGTGCCTGATCCATAGGTTACTTCCCTCCCAGCATCAGCTTCACCATCTTCTGTGTATCAAATACTTCTATATCATCCGGCACATTCTGCCCGTTGGTCGTGTAGGACAGATCTGCCCCGGTATACATCTTCATATTATAAATATTGCCATAGCAGGAGGTCTCATCCAGCTTTGTAAAAATCATACGGAAATCGAAATTCTCCCGATACACGTCGGCAATCTCCAGAAGGTCACGGTATTTTGTGGTGGCGCTTAAAACCAGATAAACTTCCTTCTGGTAAGCCGGATCCAGATTGTCCACCAACTTTTTCACATCATTGCGCTGCTCCTGGTTATGATGGGAAAACCCGGCCGTATCCACCAGCACCACATCATAATCCAGCACCCGGCCCACCGCCTCGTTAAGCTCCTCCACCGAATAGACGATGGTCAAAGGCGTGTCCAGGATATTGGCATAGGTCCGAAGCTGCTCCGCCGCCGCGATCCGGTAAGTATCCGCCGTCATCAGCGCAACCTTTTTTCCCTGTCCTACCCGCAGGCGGGAGGCGATCTTCGCCAGCGTCGTGGTCTTGCCAACCCCCGTGGGGCCGATAAAAAAGATCACCCGGGGCTTTTCCCCGGTCAGGTCGATGGTCTGGGGCTGCCCCAGCTTTAAAATCATCTTCTGATAGATGTTGGAGAGGATATAGTCCACGCTGCTTCCGTTGCGCATCACCTTCTCAATCTCATCCATGATCTGATTGACATATTTTTCATTTACCTCGTTATCCAGAAGCGTGCTGTACAAAAGCTTCAGAAAGCGGAAGCCCTCATTCACAGGCGCATTTTCTTTTTCCAGCTTATCCTCCCTTGCGGAATCCTCCTGGGATACCAGACTCTCCTCCGGGGCAAGCTTTTTTTCTAAAAGGCTCTGCAGGCTCTCGATCTTCTCCTCCAGGCCGCTGGTTTTTTCTGACATAGGCTCCTCTCTGGCCAGCGCCGGCACACGGATTGGCTCATTGGCTACCATATTAATCGCATTGGAACTGGTCTCATGCATATGAAGGGGCGACATCATCGCCTTGGGGTTGATACTCTCCGTCTCCTCCTCCAGCGCCGCCGTCACTTCAAAAACAGAGCTCTTGAAGGCCTTGAGCATCCCCCGGGGCTTAATCTCTTTCACATTCATCACCACGGCATCCTTCCCCAGCTCCTCCCGGGCCAGGGCGGTTGCCTCCTCCTCCGTCTTTCCCTGAAATTTTTTGATTATCATGCCAAACTCACCATCCCTACTGATTGTAATTCAATATTCGATTCGATTTCATTATAGGATACCACGATCAGATCTTTAAAATAATCCTCCGTCAGCTTCTTAAAATACATTCTGACAATGGGCGAAGTAATAATGATCGCGCTTTTTCCAAGATTCTCCAGCTTGGCCACCTCTGTCCCCACAGAATCCACGATGGCCTTTGTCTTCTCCGGATCCAGCGTCAGATAAGCGCCCTGCTCCGTCTGCTTCACCGAAGACATGATCTCCTGCTCCGCCTTGGGGTCTAAGGTAATCACACTGGTAACCTCGTTGGCCGGAAAATATTTGCTGGAAATGGCCCGCTTCAGGCTCTGCCTGGCGTACTCGGTCAGTACGTCCGTATCCCTGGTGGTGGCCGCATGGTCCGCCAGCGTCTCAAAAATCGTAAGCAGATCCCGGATGGAAATTCCCTCACGAAGCAGGTTCTGCAACACCTTCTGGATCTCGCCAATCCCAAGAAGCTTGGGCACCATCTCATCAATCAACGCAGAATGGTCTTCCTTCATATTGTTGACCAGATTCTGCACATCCTGCCGGGTAAGAAGCTCGGCCAGGTGCTCCTTTATCTCCTCCGTCAGATGGGTCGCAATAATGGAAGGCGGATCCACCACGGTGTAGCCAAGGCTCTCCGCCCGCTCCCGCTGGCTCTCCGTGATCCAGATGGCCGGCAAATGGAAGGAGGGCTCGAAGGTGGGGATCCCTGTGATCTCCTCCTCCACAAAGCCGGGATTCATCGCCATATAATGGTCAAACAGGATCTCTCCCTCCGTCACCTGGATCCCTTTGATCTTGATGATATATTGATTGGGATTCAACTGGATATTATCCCGCAAGCGGATAATTGGAACCACCGTCCCAAGCTCCAGGGCAACCTGCCGGCGGATCATTACCACCCGGTCCAGAAGGTCGCCTCCCTGGTTCACATCCGCCAGTGGAATAATTCCGTATCCGAACTCCAGTTCGATCGGGTCCACATGCAATAGCGACGTGACATTCTCCGGCTTGCGGATCTCCTCCGCCTCCGCTTCCGCCGTATCCACGGCTTCCTCGATCTCCTCGATCCCCAGGTTCTGGGAAACGATCCTGCCGCAGATAATAAAAATCAAGCCCAGGCCCACAAACAGCCACCAGTCCAGGGGCGTTACAATTCCAAGAAGGGCCAGCACCCCGCCGGCAATATACAGTACCTTGGGAATTCCAAACAACTGCCGAAGCAGCAGTCCGCTGAAATCCGCCTCCTTGGAAGCCTTCGTCACCAGAATGCCTGTTGACAGAGAGATCAGAAGCGACGGAATCTGGCTGACCAGGCCGTCGCCGATGGTCAGAATTCCATACTGGTTGATGGCATCCATAATTCCCAGTCCCTGACGCATGGCCCCAAGGGCCGCGCCGCCCACCAGGTTAATGAAGGTAATAATCAGACCTGCGGTGGCGTCTCCCTTCACATACTTGGTAGCACCATCCATGGAACCGAAGAAGCTGGATTCCTCCTGGATCTTGGCTCTCCGCTCCCTGGCCTGCTTCTCATTGATCACGCCGGTATTCAAATCCGCGTCGATGGCCATCTGCTTACCGGGCATGGCATCCAGGGTAAAACGCGCCGTCACCTCAGCCACACGCTCGGAACCCTTGTTGATCACAATAAACTGGATCAAGATCAAAACAATAAATACAATGGCGCCGATGATGATATCATCACCACCCACAAACTGTCCAAAGGTCCGGACCACATTTCCGGGATCGCCATAAAGCAGAATCCGGCGGGTGGAGGACACATTCAGGGAAATTCTGAAAATGGTCGTAAACAGCAGAAGCGTCGGGAAAAAGGACATATCCAGCACTTCTTTTACAAAGAGCGCATTCATCAGAATGATCAGCGCAATGGCAATATTAAGAGCCAGCATCACATCAAGAAGGATGGCGGGTATGGGAATGATAAAAAATATGACTGCAGCCAGTAAATAAAGGGCTACGCCAACGTCCGCTTTTTTCATATTACATCCTCCTTTCTTCGAAATTCAACTCCATCAACTCTGCTGCTTCGTCTGGTATACAAACGCAAGCACTTCCGCCACCGCCTGGTACAGCTCCGGCGGAATCTCCTGGCCAATCTCCACATTGGCGTACAGCATCCTGGCCAGGGGTTTATTTTCCACAATCTCAATCTTGTACTCTTTCGCTTTCTCCCGAATCTGCATCGCCAGATAATCCGCACCCTTGGCCAGCACCACAGGCGCCGAACCTGCGGCCGCATCGTATTTTAAAGCCACAGACAGGTGGGTCGGGTTGGTGATAACCACATCGGCCTCCGGAAGGCTCTGCATCATACGGCGCTGGGAAGCCTCCCGCATCTTGGAACGGATCCGCCCCTTGATCTCCGGATTTCCCTCCGTATTCTTGAATTCCTCCTTGACCTCCTGCTTGGTCATCTTCATATCTTCTTTGAACTTATGCTTCTGGTAAATAAAATCCCCCAGGCCGATCACTAGATACACCAGACTGATCTTTAAGCCTGTGTTAATAATAATCTCGCCAAAAAGCGCAATTACCGATAAAAAAGGGATATCGTAAAGCAAAAGCAGGGTATTCCGGTAATCGTAGATGGAACGGTAGGCCACATAGGCCACCAGCCCCACCTTCACAATGGACTTCACCAGCTCAAACATGGAATCCTTCGAAAGGATCCGCTTAAAGCCGCTTAAAGGGTTCAGCTTGCTCCCCTTGGGCTTCATAGGCTTGGGCGTAGGCTTCCACCCCACCTGCACGATGCTGACCACCACCGCGATCAGCACGCCGACGATGAAAAACGGCGCCGCAAGCTTGAGGATCTGCACCAGTGCCTCCCGCATAAAATACTGCACCGTAGCGTTGGACAAGCCCGAACCGGAATAATCGATCACCTCCGGGATCTTATCGTACACCAGGGAAAATCCCTCCAGCATATTGGCGCCCACAAAGGAAATAAATACCTTCAGGATCAGAAACAGCGCGATCAGATCCACTGCCGAATTCAGTTCTTTACTTTTGGCCACCTGGCCTTCTTCCCGCGCTTCCTTCAGCTTCTTGGCCGTAGCCGGTTCCGTCTTCTCTCCGCCCGGCCCGTCCTTGGCAAACCACTGTAACTGATAGGGAAGCACATACCGCTGTCTTCGATCCACCTCAACGCATCCCTTCAATAAACGATACCATCATCGTCTTCATCTCAATAAAGATAAAGCTGGCCACATCCGGCAGCAGCGTGACTGTTAAAAAAATCACAACCAGGCCGACGATCACCTTAAGCTGCATACCAACCGCAAACATATTCATCTGGGGCGCTACCTTCGCCAGAATCCCCAGGATACAGTTTAGAATCATTATACAGGCAAATACCGGCAGCACAATCCGAAAGCCGATCACCATGGAATCCCCCATAAAGGTCAGCATCGACTGGGCCAGATGGTCCCACTGGAAAACCGTCTGCCCGATGGGGATAATCTCATAGGTATCAATGATCGCCCGGAACAGATACAGGTGCATATTGGTGGCAATCAGCAGCATCATAATAAAATAATTGTACAGATTCCCGCTGATCCCGGATACGGTATGATTCACCGGGTCAAAGACCTGGGCCATGGCCAGGCCGATATCCATATCAATGATTTTTCCGGATAACATAACAATGGAATTACAAATATTTGCCGCAAAACCAATCAGCAATCCTGTAATTCCCTCTCTCAACACTAATATTGCATAATCCAGGGTTCCCGCATACTCCAACGGATCCTTCACCACAATCATCTGATACACCAAAATGGACACAATGACAGAGAGTCCAACCTTTACCATTCTCGGAGTATTATTCATGCTGAAAAAGGGTGCAATAAATACAAATGTGGCAATCCGTACCAAGATCAATAAAAAATATTCAAATGTGTATAACGAAAACTGAAAGTTAATCATAATGATAATCCTAGCTCAGATATACCGCAATATTATTCCATAATCTTTCCATAAATTCTGTTATTGTATTCAACATCCAGGAGCCGAATAATATAATTCCCAAAAATACCGCGATAATCTTCGGTACAAAGGTCAGCGTCTGCTCCTGAATGGAGGTCACGGTCTGAAAGATACTGACAATCAGACCAATGATCAAGGAGATCAGAAGCAATGGCAGGGATACCTCTATAATCACAAAAATTGCGTCTCTGGCAATATCCAGCACTTCACCCTGTGTTATCATCCCAAATCACCTCGTCACAAAAATGTCCGCACCAGATTCCCAATCACAAGGTTCCATCCATCCGCCAGAACGAACAGCAGAATCTTAAAGGGAAGGGAAATGGTGGTGGGCGACAGCATCATCATACCCATAGACATCAGTACCGATGCCACAACCATATCAATCACAATAAACGGAATATAAATAAAAAATCCAATGATAAACGCTGCCCGAAGCTCACTTAAAATAAAGCTGGGTATAATCACCCGCATAGGCAGTTCGTCCATTTCCTCCAGATTCTCAGGAGCTTCCAGGCCCGCAATATCGCACATGAGAACCACATCGTCCTCATGAATCTCCGGATACATGAAATTGCGGATCGGCTGCATCGCCGCAGTAAAGGCCTCCTCCTGGGTGATCTCTCCCGCGTCCAGAGGCTTGATCGCTTCCTCATTGATCTGGCCAAATACCGGATACATAATGAACAAAGTCAAAAACAACGCCAGCCCCACCAACACCTGGTTCGGCGGCGCCGTCTGGGTACCGATGGCATTCCGGACAAAGTGAAGTACAATGATAATCCTGGTAAAGGACGTCAGCATAATCAGGATCGACGGCGCCAGAGAAATCACGGTCAGTGCCAGCAGGATCTTAATGGTGCCGGACACCTCGCCGTTCTCATTGTTATAACCAACGTAAAAGCCGGATCCGCCGCCCTGGGTGCCTTCCGGTCCATTCGGCCCCATGGTTCCCTGGGGGCCTTCCGGTCCATCGGGGCCGGTGCCGTCTCCCTGGTTTCCATCCGGGTTCTGCGTATCCCCCGGCGTCTGCCCCTCCTGACCCGGTATCTGCTCCGCCGCATTACCGCCTGCAGGATCATTGTCTATCGTGGCAGCATATGCCGTCTGGCGATATCCCAGCGTCAATGCTGCCAACAGCATTGCCATGCCCACCGCAAGGGATACGGCACAGCATATCTTTTTTCCCTTCTTCATCTTCATGCCTACTTCCTCGGTATCTTATCCTTGAGCTTCGCAAGAAGCTCCTGAAAGCTCTCATTCACAACAGGTGTCTGCCCGGATTCCCCCGGAACCCAGGACAATGCGTCCCGTTCTATCTCGCACAGCATGGTAACCGAATCCTTACAGATCGCAATTACCAGACACTTCTGGCCAACCTCAATAATCTGGATAAACTTATTATTGGTCAGACGACAAGTCTCGATCACATGAATATTCTTGTTGACATTTATTCCCTTTTGATATTTTGCAATCCAGCGTGTACAAAAATAGGTCAATGCCAGTACAAAAATAAAAACCAGGAGCACACCTATCAGTTGAAAAAAACTTTTTACACTGGAAGAGACAATTACAGATAAAATCATCTTATCTCTTATCCTTTATTCTGCTAGCCCACTACCTTTTTCACGGCTTCCAGTACACGCTCGGCCTGGAAGGGCTTTACAATGAAGTCCTTGGCCCCCGACTGGATCGCCTCAATTACCATGGCCTGCTGACCCATTGCCGAACACATAATCACACAGGCATTGGGATCTGCCGCGCGGATCTGCTTCAACGCTTCGATTCCGTCCATCTCCGGCATGGTAATGTCCATCAGCACAACATCCGGCTTGCACTCATTGTACTTCTCCACAGCCTTCACACCATTCTCCGCTTCCCCCGCAACGTTGTAACCATTCTTTGTCAGGATATCTTTGATCATCATCCGCATAAACGCTGCATCATCACAAATTAAAATATTGTTTGCCATACTTTTTTCTCCTCATAAAAGCTTTTTATTAAAATTAATTTTTAACGATTTCTGTAATACGAACGCCAAAGTTCTCCTCAATTACCACAACCTCGCCCTTGGCAACATATTTACCATTTACCAATACATCGATCGGTTCCCCAGCGATCTTATTCAATTCTATAATAGTTCCGGGTTTAAAATCAAGTATTTCCTGGATGGATTTGCTTGTTCTTCCCAGCTCCACCGTCACATCCAGCGGAACATCCATAATCAGACCGATATTCTCCTGCTGGGCGATGGGGTTAAAATCACCCATAAAGGCCTGAAACTGCGCGGGCTGTACATTCACCGGCTGTCCCGCATACATCTGGGGCATACCCTGCATCGGCTGTCCCGCATACATCTGGGACATTCCCTGCATCGGCTGGCCCATCATGGGCATCCCCATCTGCGCCGCCTGCTGTCCATCCATCCTGTTGTTGTCCTGCTCAGCCAGTTCCTTCCCCTCCCCACTTTCCGGTGTATGCTCCTCCATATTCTTCCGGAAATTCTCATACATCTCTCTCGCGAAAGAAAACGGATACAACTGCATGATCTCGCTGTCAACCAGATCGCCAATTACCATGCGGAAAGAAATCTTCACAAATCTTCCCCGCAAAAATTCATCAATGCTTCCGCCGTCAACCGTCTCCGACAGGTTGATCAGATCCGCCACCGGCGGGCTGATATCGATCATCTGGTTCAGCATCGATGACAGGGATGTGGCAGACGATCCCATCATCTGGTTCATCGCCTCACTGATGGCGCTTAAGTGAATCTCACCCAGCTCCCCATCGGTACTGGTGCCGTCTCCACCCATCATCAGATCCGTAATAATCTTCACGTCATTATCCCGCAGTACAAGGATATTGCTGCCGTCCAGACCCACGGTGTACCGGATCCGGATAAATACACAGGGCCGTTCATAGCCTTCCGTCACGTCGGACCAACTGGCCTCCGTCACCACCGGCGTAGATATCTCAACCTTTTTATTCACCAGCGAGGACAGGGTGGTGGCAGCCGTACCCATGCTGATATTACCTACCTCGCCTATGGCATCCTTTTCCGCATCCGTCAGTGTCTCTCCGCCTGCGCCGCCGCCTGCTTTTGACGTACCTGCTTCATTTAATAAGGCATTGATCTCTTCCTGTGATAACACTCCTCCGTCCATTGCCTTACTCCTCCTCTCTTACAACTGTAGTGACTCTTACTGCATATTTGCCACCTGACGCTCCCGGAAGAGCGGTAAATTTGCGGATATTTCCAACATATACATTTAACTCATCCGTAACCTTGCTGTCCACCCGGATGATATCTCCAGGCTGCAGGTTGATGAAATCATTGACAGATATGGTGCTCTTTCCAAGAACCGCCTTCACAGGCATGGGAGCTCTGGAAATCAGATTCTCAATGGCCTCCACATACTGGTCCTCATCCTTACTCTGGGCTGTGGAATACCAGTACTTCGTATTCAGCTTATCGATCACATCCTCCAGGGTGATATAAGGAAGACAGATATTCATCAGGCCTTCCACATCGCCAATGCAGAGATTGATGGTCACCATCGCAATCATTTCATTGGGAGAAATAAACTGCGCAAACTGGGAATTGGTCTCAATCCGTTCCAGCCGCGGATAAATATCCACCACATTTTGCCAGGGCTCCCGCAGAAGATTGGTACACACATTCATGATCCGCTCAATAATCAGAAGCTCGATCTCCGAAAAATCCCGTACCTTATCCAGGGGCTGTCCGGCCCCTCCCAGCATCCGGTCCACAATAGCATAACCCAGATTGGGCTCCAGCTCAATGATCACGCTGCCGCTTAAGGGCGCAAGGTTGATAATGCCAAGAATCACCGGATTCGTCAAAGCATTGGAAAACTCCGAATACGTGACGGCCTCCGAGTTCATAACCTCCACCTGAATACTCTTTCTTAAGTATACCGGTAAGCTGGTGGAAAGCAGACGTCCATAATGCTCGAAAATAATCTCAAGCGTTCTCAAATGCTCCTTGGAAAACTTGGACGGCCTGGCAAAATTATAATTCTTGACCTGCTTTTCTCCGGTTCCTTTTATATCATCTACGTCCAGCTCGCCGCTACTTAATGCCTGCAGCAAGCTGTCTATCTCATTTTGGGATAAGACTTCACCCATGCTTTTGCTCACCACCTATCTGTCTGTCGGGTTCCTTCCTATGATTATCCATTCCCATTACTGAACGCTGACCGTGTAGGAAACGCTGATCACAAAATTGGATTCATAACGCTTGCGGATCGCCTCCAGAATCTCCTGGCGGATGCTCTCCTTGTCCCCGAGAAGATCCTCGCTGGTATGGGATCCCACCACCGTCTGTACGATATCCTGCAGCATGCTCTCCTTGTCGGCCAGTTGTTCCTCCGACCCATAGGTCTTGTAGTCCTCATGCTCGGAATTCAGTCCCAGCGTCACCTGAACCATCGCATAATGCTTCACGCCATCTTCCCCTGCCGTCAGGTTGATGGTCATCTTCTCCCCGCCATTCAAGGCGTAATTTACCACTTTATCCAGATCCACATCCAGCTCCTGGGCCGCATAACCGCCGCCTTGAAGATCCAGATCAATGGCACTGCATACCTTCGCAATCAGCTCGTTGGCTTTCTTGCTCTGGGGCAGCACCGAAAAAGTAAGGATCGCCGTCAGGATCAGATTCGCCAGAACAAGCGCCAGGATAATCACACTAATCAAATTCTTCTTCATGATATTGTCCTCTCTATTCTAATACAGGATTCCCGCTGTCATAGACTTACGGCTCGCTGTAGGAGTTGTAAATCTTGATCTCCACCCGCCGGTTCAGAGCCCTGCCCTCCGGCGTCCCGTTGTCCGCCACAGGGCTGTACTCGCCGCAGCCGGTAGCGCGGATCTTGTCAGCCTCCAGGATCGTATTTTCAATAAAATATGTCTTCACCGCCATGGCCCGGAAAAAGGACAACACATCGTTGTTCTCATATTTTGCACTGGCCATGGGCACATTATCCGTATGCCCCTCAATTCCGATCTGGTTCTCGGCATATTCTTCCACCACCTGCCCCAGCTTCTGCACCAGAGGAACCGCGTCCTCCCGGAATTCTCCCTGGCCGGAATCGTATAAAAGCGCCCCGTTCAGGGTCAGTCTTGCATACTGGGCGGTCACATCCACCTGCACCTTATCGCCGATGCCGAGATTCTGGATCATCTCCTGGATATTCTCCGCCATCTCCTCCGATTCGGCAAGGCCAAGCTCCTCAAACATCTCCTCTAAGTCTTCCTCTCCCTCATCCTCGCTCTCAACATCGCTCTTGGAATTGGCTTCCTTAAAATAAATGTCCAATTGCTCCAACTGGCTGATCCCTGCCGAAATCATCTGACCCTCGCCGATGGAGGATCCTCCGGCCGGCAGCACGCTGAAGCTGTTCTGCAGCGATTGCACGATCTGTTCGAACTTCTCCTGGTCCACCGAGGACATGGAGAACAACAGTACGAAAAAGCACAGCAGCAGATTCATCAAATCACTAAATGTAGCCATCCAGGCTGGTGATCCTGGCTTTACTTCCTCCTGCTTCTTCTTTGCCACTATTCTTCACCTCCGGCTGATTCGCCCATGCCTTCACGCTCCTTGGGCGACAGGAAGGACTTCAGCTTCTCCTCAATGACGCGCGGGTTCTCCCCTGCCTGGATCGACAGAATTCCTTCCACCGTAACCTCTTTCATGGAAATCTCCAGATCATTCTTCACCTTAAGCTTTGCCGACGTGGGATTACACAGCCAGTTGGCAATCAGGGAACCATACAGGGTTGTCAGCAGCGCAACCGCCATAGCCGGTCCGATGGCGCTGGGATCGTTCAGCTTCTTCAACATGTTTACCAGACCGATCAGGGTACCGATCATACCCCAGGCCGGGCCTAACTCTGCCCATTTATCCCAGAATCCCATCACCGTCTTATGACGCGCCTCGATACAATTCAGATCTGTCTCCAGAATCCCCCGCACCAGCTCCGGATCCGTACCGTCCACCACCAGCATAAGCCCCTTCTTCAGGAACTCATCCTCAATGCTGTTGGCCGCTTCCTCCAGCGCCAGCAAGCCTTCCTTACGGGCCACATTGGATAAATCAATGATATTCTGGATCACCTCGTCCGGCTTCTCCGCACTTCCCTTAAAAGTCAGCGTAATTCCCTTCAGGCCGTTGATAAAGTCCGGAAGGGCATGAGATGCCAATACACCCGAAACAGAACCACCAATTGTAATAATTACCGAAGGGACATCACCAAAATTCCCCAGCGCAGATGGACCGTCTCCACTGACGATACCGAACACCACCATAACCAGCCCCAGTATAATTCCTGCTAAGGATGCAATATCCAACTTCCTCACCTGCCTTTATCAATTTCTTCATTCTTATGTATTACAGCGCCTCCCCGGGCTCTGTAAATAAATTGCAAGAAAGGAAATCTCAACCATATAAAACGTTGTTCCCACTAGATATGGTTGGTATCCCCAAATTCTCTCTACTATAATATACTAGATTTTGATTCACTTGTCTACTTTCTTTTGCATTTTTTTTGTTTTTACCAAAAAAAATACAAGCACATTGGGAAACTGCATCCCACAGCTTCCCAATGTACCGTACTTCTATGTGTTCTTAAGCTCCCTAACGCTTCAGATTGATCAGTTCTTCCAGCAGCGTATCGGAGGTTGTGATGATCCTGGAGTTGGCCTGGAAACCACGCTGGGTGGTAATCATCTCCGTAAACTCCCTGGAAAGATCCACGTTGGACATTTCCAGCACACCGCTGGTCATCTTCCCGCCGTCTGCGCTGACGTCCTGGCCGATCCCATCGAAATCACCGGAATTGAGCGTGGTCTGGTAGCAATTCTCGCCTACCTTCTCCAGGCCCGCCGGATTGGAGAACACTGCCACCGCGATCTGGCCCAACAGCGTCGTATTGCCGTTGTCATAGTTGCCCCAGATAGTCCCGTCCTGGGATACGGAAAGGCCGATCAGAGCTCCCAGCTTCTTCCCCATTCCCTCGGCTCCGTCCTGTCCGCCGCCGGCATCCACACCCATGGTGGACGCGCCGCCATTGTCAAAGCGCTTGGTACCGGTGAAATCAATGCTGATATCCGAGAAATTCCCCAGGGATATGATCTGCCCGTCACGGGTGGTCAGAGTATCCTTAAATACCAGGCTGGCAGCATCATTTCCGCCAATGGAGACAAAGGTTCCTTTGTCCACGTCAAACTTCAGAATATTTCCTTTGGTGATAGTGGTGGCCGTGATCACAGCCGTTCCATCGTTGGCTACGTTAAAGCTGTATTGTTTTCCTTCCTCCAGCCCGTCGTACGCCTCCCGCTGGTCAATTTCCATCAGGTAGGAGGTACCCGCATCATCCAATTCCGCGCCATTATTTCCCATCACAAGCTTTTCATTTACGGTGAAGGTCTGATCCATCGCAAATTCAATGGTGCCGCTGTCCGGATTGAAGTTTGTCACCCGGAAATTCGCAATGCTGTTTTTCTGCTCATCTGTCGCAGCATTTAAGATGAAATTCTGCCACGCCGCCGCGTTATCGGAGGGAACCTCCACGCCATTGTTCTCGTACCGTTTCTCCGTCTCATTGTATACAATGTTAAAATACTTGGCGACCTCCTCCTTGGTAAAGACCGCTTTTCCTGTTACCGTTGTGGTCTTGACACCTGCATTCTCCACAACGGCAGGCAGCTTCTCCTCATACGTAAAACCGGAAACCCGTATCGCATCATAATCGGTAGCGATATCCGGGAACAGCACCTTCTTGATATATTTGCCTGGATCTCCCTGATTCGCACCCGGTTCATAGGTTACGTCGGAATTAAGCTTCTTCAGAATACTCTCCGTCTGCTGGGTCTGGGTTCCGAAGGTAACAATATCATCCAGAGTGGTAGCGTCCAGCTCATCCAGGATGGATTTGCCCAGGCTGTTGATCACATCCTTCAGTTCCACCGTATACTCGCCCTCTACGTTGGTCTCCTTCACTGCAAACTGCGCCGTGTAGGTATAGCCCAGCGCATCCACAAAGTTCAGGCTCATGGCATATCCTTCATCCGTTTTGACCTGCGTGGAGTTCTTATCAACAACACCTGCACAGGTAGCCAGCGTTGTGGCCTCCGGCGGGGAAGTCAGATTGGCTTCCTGCATGATCCGCAACGGGGAAACCGTATCCCGGCGGATAGTGCCTGTCACCGGGTCCACCTGCCAGCCCATCACATTGTAGCCGGTGGACTTCATTACAAGGTTTCCAACGCCGTCAACATCAAAGGCGCCGGCCTTGGTAAACAGGTTGCTGCTTCCATTGTTGACCACGAAGAAGGAATCCCCGGTAATTGCCAGGTCAAAGGCTCCGCCTGTGGTCTGGGTTGCCCCCGGATCCGTGATATTCACGGTGGTAGACGCCATATTCACGCCAAGACCGATCTGCTTGGCATTGACGCCGCCCCGTCCATTGGCCGTAGCCCCGGACGCTCCGCTGAGCCGCTGGTACATAATTTCACTAAAGGTTGTGGACGAGCCCTTAAAGGCAACGGTATTCACGTTTGCAATATTATTACCGATAACGTCCATCTTTGTCTGGTGTGTTTTCAATCCTGACACACCAGAATACATTGCTCTCATCATAATTGATTGACCTCCTGTGTTGTGCTGGATTGGTTCCTTCCATCATTCGGGAACCTCTGCCTCCATAAAGGTCCGGCTAAATAATCACAGCACCGTCGATATTGGTGTAAATATTTTCTGCTGATTCCACGGAATCCATGGCTGTCACCACGGTCCGGTTGGGAATATTCACAATAAAAGCAAGGGAATCCATCAGTACCAGGGAATCCCGGATCCCCTTAGACTGGGCCTTCTCCGCTCCCGTCTCAAGACGCTCAAGCTGTTCCTGGGACAGGTTGATCTTACGGTCCAAAAGCCGCATGGCCGCATGCTTGGAGAACTTAAGCTCCGATGCGTCAAGAACCTGCTCCGTCTGCTTCCTGGCTAAAATCTCCTGGAAGGAAACCTGGCCGTTCTTCGGGCCCCCGCTTTTTCTGCTCTGGCCCAGGTACTGGTCAGTGACCTGCTCAATGGTTGAAAACTGGTTGGCAATCTTATTCATCTGCCCCTGTCACCTGCCTTCCGTCCCTCCGGCTCCTGCCTGATCATTGCCGTCTCCGGCTCCATCCACATCCCCGGCATCCCCGGCATCTCCTGCCCCGTCCGGCTCCTCTGTATCCGGCTTGTTGGCTTCTGCCTGTTTTTCCATCTCTGCCATCTTCTCTAAAAGCGCCTTCAGCTTATCCAGGGTCTCCTTATCCACAAAGCCCTGCTGATAGCCGGTCATGGCATTAAACGCCTTCTTGGCTGCCTCCACCTTATCCTTGTCATCCAGCGTCAGATCCCTCACGTCGGGAAGGGACGCCACGGCCTCCTTAAAGGTCTCCGCCAGTGCGACAGCGTCCAGATAGGTGTCGTCCACCACACTCTCCAGATCATCGATGTTATACAGATTTCCTTCAATAGATAAAAAGGTCTTGCCATTCTCACGCACAATATAATCCACATGGCCGGTAACTCTTGTGGTCACCCCCGTGGTGTCGTTGACAACCCGCATGATTACCTGCTTGCCCACCAGGGAAGACGCCTGGGAATCCCGCATGGTCGCATTCAGGTTCTGCATCTCTTCCAGAGACGAGAAGGTTGCAAGCTGGGAGATATACTCCGTATTGGAGGTGGGCTCTAAGGGATCCTGGTACTTCATCTGTGCCACCAGAAGCTGCAAAAACGCATCCTTATCCAGGGTACCTGGCTTCCTGGTCTCTTTTGACTGGGAATTGCCATTGGCGGTTGTATCCACAACCTTGCCGTCCTTTACCGGCAGCATAATCTTATTTGAGGTATCCATATGCTCTCCTTTCTATTTTATTCATTATCTCGTTATTTCATTGTTTCGTTGTTGCTTCGTTTTTGTTTCCTTACGTTCCCTCATGGGACTTCCATACCGTTCCTAGGCGGTCATATCCATGGAATTGCCATTTTCTACCATGATCCTTGCCGCCAGGCTGTCTTCCTCCGACAATTGGCCGGCCAGCTCCTCAAGCTGATCCACATTCAGGAAACGCCGCTGTCTGTGGCTTCCTTCCTCCTGCTGTCTGCCCGCCTGCTGTTCTCCCTGGAACTGCTCCTCGAATTCATGGCTGGCTACCGTTACCTCCACGGCCTCCACCTTCATGCCCTGATTGTTCATATTCTCCTTCAGGACACTCATCTGGCTCTCCAGCGCATTCTTCACCGCTTCATTCTGGGCTACAAGCTGTGCCGTGATCACGCCCTCCTTGGAAGAAAGCTGCATAAAAAGCTTGCCAAGATGCTCGGGATTCAACTGCATCTCCAGTCTGGAAACATCCTGGGTCACCGTCACTCTGGTAAACTCCGAAATCTGCTGCAGGATATTCTGTACATCCACAAAGGTTCTCTGTACCGTCTGCACCACTGCTTCTCCGTTGCTGCCCACCGTATTCTGCACGGTAGTGTGGAAGCTTACCTGCTGGCTGTCCGGCTCTGGACGGGATACCTGCTGGCTGGAAGCACTCCGCTCCTTCCATTGGCTGTTCAGTCCGTTGTCCTTACTACCTTCTTCACCGGTTTGTGAAAATTCTGCCTCCTGCTGGTTCTGGGTTCCGCTTCCAGGCATCTCCCGGGGCTCCTCCACTGCTTCCTCGGAAGCCTCCCGGCCTTCAGCAGAAGCTTCTACGTTCTGCCGATCCGGTGTCTGGACAGGATTCTGCCGCTGATTTGCCGTCTCCGCAGTCGTCTGCTGTTCTGGGGCCTTGGGAACCTTCTGCTGCTCCTTCGCGTCCGCAATCTGCTGCTCCGGCGTCAGGACAGCCTCCTCTTTTACCGGCTCCTCTGCAATGGTTTCATCCACCGGCCCGGACGGTACGGCCTCCATACCGGAATCCGGTTCCGGCACTTCTGCATCCATCCCTGGGTTCTGGGACTCCTCCATGGCCTTCTGGATCAACATCTTTAGCTCCTCCGGTGACAGATCCACCTGCTCAGTGAGCTGCTCCAGCAGCATACCTGCCTCCTGCATCAGCTCCTGGAATCCGCCGTCAAACAGCAAATCCGTAATGTCTGCGGCTCCCGTAAGCTCCATGCACAATTCCTGCAGGCCCTCGCCTGTCAGCAGATTCTCAAAGGTGATCCCCAGCCGCGCCATGGCCTCGTCAAGCTCCTCCTCCGAAACATCCAGCTTTTCTGTAAGCAGCTTCTTGACCTTTTCCTGCCACTGGCCGTAGGCATTCTTCGTCTCCGTTGTCAGAGACTGGCCGGCCTGGCTCTTTTCCGCCCTGGGCACCCGGTCCCAGGTCATACCGCCGGTCTCACGCTGGAACGACTGTCTGCTGTCCGCCGTCTCTCCCGGCTTGGGGAAAAGCGCCTGCTGGGACGCAAACTGCTCCGCTCCCGGCCCGGGCTGCTTCAAAAGCTCCCCGTCTGCCGCCGTTTTTTGCAACAGCAGGTCAAAGTCATTTGATTTCTCCCCGGCGTTCTCCGCCTTGGAGCCCTTTGCCAGTGCCATGGTGTTCACTATTTTTGACACTCCGCTGCTCGTCATCGCCTCAACTCCTTTCCTTATAAAATTGTCCGCACAACGCGTACTACATGCGTATCTGTGCCGCCCCAGAGGGGCTGATTTATTCTCAAGGCGCGGCAGGTTCCATCAGCTTCGTCAGCTTCGCCGCAAACTCCGCGTCCATGGCCCCTAAAACCTTGCCTCTTGAATCAACATCCATCCCGTCAAGGATCTTCGCCACCAGCTTCATATCGTCTTCCATCTGCTGCAGGATCTCCGCAACATCTTTGGCTTTCATATTGGAGTACGTGCTGATGTACTGCTTCAGTTCCTCATTATAGGCCTCCTTCTGTACGACCTGTTTATAGAGCTCCGCCGCGTTGGCCGGATCGATACTCTCGTAAAAAGCCCTATATTCATTTATATCGGGCGCCCGATCGGAAAAAACAACCTCCTCGTAGAATTTTGTCTTCAATTCCTCAAATTCTGCCTGTCTGCTCTCAAACTGCTTTAAGCGGTTCACTTCCGCCTGGAGCTGCTCTAAGGAAGCGTCGTCCTCCTTGGCGGCCTCCTGGGCGTCGCCAAGCTCCCGTTCCAGCTCCTTAATCCGCTCCACCGCCTCATCCAGCGTCGTATACGGGTACTGGACATCCCCCGACGGTTCGGAGCCGGGCTGCTGGCCTTCCTCCTCGCCCTTGGGCAGGATCCGGTTGACATAGGGTACATCCTTCAAGACCGGATAGAGCACCGTCGATCCGAAGCCCCCCACATCCAGCTTGATGATAAGTCCCAGAATTCCAATCCAGATCGCCACAATCAGAATGGTCACCAGAATCACCAGAAACTTCCCGCCGCCTTCTTCCTGCTCCGGCGTATCATCGGGCAGCTCCCCGTTCTTTTTCCGGCGCTTCTGCTCCTTTTTTTCTTCCTTCTTCTTCATCTTCTCGGCCCGTTTTGCGGCCTTTTTATCAAATACCTCGTTGTCCTCGCCTGTTCCCTTCGCCATGCCGTCACCGCCTTTCCTCTGCTGCCTTTTCCTGGTACGAAAAGCTTACCAACTGATCAACCTCCTTAAGCTCAGCGCTGGCAAGCTCAGCCTTGAATTCCTCCATTGCATTCTCCCGAAGCTTCTCATGGGTCTTCCGGTCTTTCATAATCTCATTGAGCTGGGCCCGCACAAGCTCTAAGTTCCTCTGGGCCACATGCACCGACACCTGCTGCTTTTTGATCAGCTCCTTCATGGCATCGATGGCCTTCTGGCACTGGTTGATCCTCCGGATGTCCAGCCGTGTCTGCCTAAGCTTCCTGGCCTGCTCCTCATAGTCCATTCTCCGCTCCCTGAGAAGCTTTAAGCGTTCTTCCTCCTCTGCCAGCGCCGCGGCGGCAGAGGCAAAGGCAATCTTTGCCTGGGATTCCAGCTTATATTTGATATCCAGGATATTCTGCATTTTATATCGAAAGCCTGCCATATGTCACCCGTTCTTTCAAATTACCATATAATCTGTTAAAATAATTGATCCATCAGGGCCAGGATCTCGTCAAATCCAAAACTCTCGTCTGTGGACTGACACAGAAACCGGTTCACCGCGTCGATCTTCTCGATGGCATAATCGATCTCCCGGTTGGAGCCCCGCTTGTAGGCCCCGATGTTGATCAGATCCTCCGCCTCCTGGTAGACTGCCATCACATTCCTAAGCTTTCCGGCGTTATCCTTGTGCTGCTTCTCTCCGATGGAACTCATACATCTGGAAATACTCTGCAAAACGTCGATGGCCGGATAATGGTTGCGCTGCGCCAGCTTCCGGGAAAGCATAATATGTCCGTCCAGGATACTTCTGGCCGTATCGGTGATGGGCTCGTTCATGTCGTCGCCATCCACCAGGACCGTATAAAGCCCGGTGATGGAGCCCACCGCCCCGTTTCCGGCCCGCTCCAAAAGCTTTGGCATCTCGGAATAGACGCTGGGAGGGTATCCCCTGGTCACCGGAGGCTCCCCAGAAGCCAGACCGATCTCTCTCTGGGCCATAGAAAAACGGGTCAGAGAGTCCATCATCAACAACACGTCTCTTCCCTGATCCCGAAAATATTCTGCCAAGGCCGTAGCCGTCTTCGCCGCCTTGTTACGGATCAATGCCGGCTGGTCCGAGGTGGCAACCACCACAATGGAACGCTTCATGCCTTCCTCGCCCAGATCCCGCTCCACAAACTCCCGCACCTCACGTCCGCGTTCCCCGATCAGTGCAATGATATTGATATCCGCCTTGGTATTGCGGGCGAACATCCCCATCAAGGTACTTTTTCCCACGCCGGAACCGGCAAACACACCGATCCGCTGTCCCTTTCCCACGGTGATGGTTCCGTCCACCGCTTTCACGCCCAGGGGCAGTACCTCATTGATGATGACCCGGGACATGGGATCCGGCGCCGGCGCTTCCACCGGACATTCCCTTCCATGGCGTATCTCCAGATGCTCTGTGTCCGTAGGGCGGCCGATCCCGTCCACCGTATGTCCCAGAAGCTCCTCCCCCGCCAGAACCGTCAAGGGATGCCCCGTATTTTCCACGATACATCCAAGTCCGATCCCCTCCACGCTCTCATAGGGCATCAGCAGCAAATGTTTGTCCCGGATGCCCACCACTTCCGCCATCACATAGCTGTCATTTTCCTTATCAATAATAATCCGGCAGAGATCGTTTAACTTCGCATGGGGTCCCACCGATTCGATGGTCAGTCCAACCACCTTGACCACACGGCCAAGACGTCTGAAATAGGTCCCCTCCGCCAGTTGTTGATACTTCATTCTGTCAAAAGCCACTGTTCTTTCCTCACACGCTTAACATCCGGACTGCCTTCAGCAGATTCTGGAACTCCACGTCCAGGCTGCAGTCAAAAAAGCCGGAATCCGTCTCGATCATACAGCCGCTCTCCCCAAGAGAGGTATCCGCCTCCAGCCGGATCGTAACGCTTGGTCCCACCGTATCCTCCAGCTCCTGCTGGTGTTCCTTCAGATACTCATACTGGCCGGGGTGGATGCGAACCGTAAATTCCTTGGCACCTTCAATCTTAAGGACTGCCTGCCCCACCAGATGAAGCAGGATCTGTCCGAAGCTGTCAAAGGAAACTCCAAACGTACGTTCTATCACATCACAGACAGCCTCCAGCACCTGGCCTTCCATCTCCAAAAGCCTCTGCCGATGCTGCTCCTCCAACTCCCCGCGATGCTGCTCCAATTCCTGCCGTAAAACTTCCAGCTCCTCGGCCGCCTTCTGCTGGCCGTCCTTATATCCTGCCGTAAAGCCCTCCTGCCGGGCGCCCTCCCGGATCTGTTCCACCTGGCCCCGGGCTTCTTCCACCAGCCCCGACGCCTGTTCACGGGCATCCTCCAAGGTCTTCTGGGCCTGGGCGCGGATCTCCTCTGCCTCCGCCCGGATCTCTTCCGGCGTAATTTCCGGCTCCGCTTCCTCCTGCTCCTCGGGCAGGCCCTCCGGATACATGGCCCGCCGCTGGGCCTCCAGCTTCATGGCAAGAAGCTGGTTGGCGTCAATAATACGGGTATTCTGGCCCTGGCTGATGATATTGCGCTGCTTTAACAAATTAGACAACGATATCGTCACCTCCACCTCTGGAGATTACGATCTCACCAGCTTCCTCCAGCTTACGGATAATCGCAACAATCTTCTGCTGTGCTTCCTCCACATCCTTCATACGGACCGGACCCATAAATTCCATGTCTTCCTTAATCATAGCGGAAAGACGCTTGGACATATTCTTAAAGATCACATTCTGAACTTCTTCATTGGCGCTCTTGAGAGCCGTTCCAAGGTCCGCATTGTCCACATCACGCAGCACACGCTGAATGGCGCGGTCGTCCAGAAGCAGAATATCCTCGAACACGAACATCTTCTTGCGGATCTCGTCCACCAGCTCCGGTTCTTCCAGCTCCAGGGATTCCATGATATGCTTCTCTGTGGAACGGTCTACCGTGTTCAAAATTGCAACCGTGGCATCCACACCGCCCACAATGGTGTAATCCTGATTCATCAAAGACGACAGCTTTCTCTCCAGCACCCGTTCAACCTCCTTGATCACATCCGGCGACGTACGGTCCATCAAAGCAATACGCTTCGCCACATCCGGCTGCTTCTCCGGCGGAAGGGAACTGATAATCATCGCCGCCTGGGCCGCCGTCAGATAGGAAAGGATCATGGCGATGGTCTGGGGGTGCTCATCCTGGATAAAGTTCAAAAGCTGGCTGGGGTCTGTCTTACGCACAAACTCGAAAGGCCGCACCTGTAAGGATGCCGTCAGCTTGGTAATCACATTCTGCGCTTCCTCCGTGCCAAGAGCCTTCTCCAGAAGCTCCTTGGCATAACCGATCCCGCCCTCTGCGATATATTGCTGAGCCAGGCATACCTGGTAAAACTCGTTGAGTACATCCTCCTTCAGCTTCGGCGAAACGCTCCGGGTATTGGCGATCTCCAGCGTCAGTTCTTCTATTTCTTCTTCTTTTAAATGCTTAAACACTGCGGCGGACTTTTCCGGCCCCAGGGCGATCAGAAGAATCGCCGCCTTTTGTGTTCCATTCAAATCTAAATCAGCCATCAACTTACTCCCATTCTTCGTTCAACCAGTTGCGCAGCAGGGATGCCGCCGCCTCCGGGTTCTCATCCACGAATTTTTCGATCAGTATACGTGTCTCCGATTTCTCTGTAAATCCAATATCCGCCATCTCATCCTCCTGTGCCTCCTTGGTGGACTCTAAAAGCGCCTCCACAGACAGCTCAGGCTCCATCTCCACCTCGGGCTCCTTCTCCTTCCTGGTGCTTCGGAACACCACAAAGCCAAGAAGCAGGATAATCAGCGCCGCCAGGACGATGGGCAGGATATCCTCCATCAGATCGATGCCGCCGTCGTCGTCATAGCTGAACACCGGAATCTCGTAAGCGATCAGGGATACGCGCTCCGCCGGGATGCCGGTGGCATTGGAAACCAGGGTAATAAAATCCTCATCCACATCCAGACGCACCCGCTCGCTGTTGGCAGCCTCAAATTCCGCAAAGGTCATGTCGTTCAGCTCTCCACGCTCCCTCATGGCCCGCTCGCTGTACACCCGGTAGGTGGACATCACGGCTGCTAAAGAAGATGACTCATATTCGGGCCGTCCCACAGTGACGGTCTCCTCCGTGGTCCGCTGGCTGTTGACATAATCGATCACCTGCTCCGCGGTGGTATAATCCATCACAGAACCGTCTTCCAGCATATATGTAGTATTATCGTTGGAACCGGTTCCCGGTTCCGCAGCCGCTCCGCCGGTACCGGAGGCATCATAGGTCCTCTGGGATGCCATAAGCTGCGCTTCTAATCCATCCGGCAGATAATACTGCAGGTCCGTAATCTTACGGTTTTCAAAATGGAAATCAAGGTTGGGGGATACTGACGCATTGTCGTAGAGTCCGCTCCCTAAAATCACATCCTTGACACGGGCGGCCACAACGTTCTCCGCCTTGGTCTTCAGTTCCATATTGCTGTTGGCCGTATCGATCTCCGTCTCCGCCGTCCCCCCGGCAAACAGCAGGTTACCGGAGGTATCCATAATCGTAATCTTATCGGTGGTTTCATTGCCCAGGGCCGTTGCCACGGCACGCCCCATGCCGGCCGCCACCTCCCGGCTCATCTCGCTGTTGAGGGTCAGGATAATCAGCGCAGAGCTCTCCTCCCCCCGGGAAACCAGCGTCCCGTCATCGTTGGGGATGGACAGATTCACCTCCACATGGTCCACCATCACAAGGCTCTCAAACTTGGTGGCCAGGTCATTCTGCAGCCACAGCTTATAGCGCTTCGTCTTATCCGCCTCCGTGCTGGAAAACCCTCCGTCAAACACACGGTCCAGATCGTCCCAGTTGTAACTCTCGGGGGTGATATTATTCTCCGCCAGAAGAAGCTCTGCCGTCACCTTATCTTCCTCGTCCACCTGGAACACCAGGCCGTCGTCTGAAATCACCGGCGTGATCCCGTTTTCCTCCAGAAGCTTCTTCACATCGGAAGCTTCCTTGGTATTATCGCATTCCTTCAGGACCACCATCTCGGAGGCAGACAGCACAACGCCTAAAATCACCAGTGCGACAATCACAACGGCCGTACTGCTGACAATCAGGGTCTTCTGCTTCACGGAAAAGCTCTTCCATTTTTCAATAATTCGATTTATGATCTGTTGTATTCTCTCTGGCATCTCGCTCTACCACCTGTCATTATATCTGGATATTCATGATCTGATTGTAGGCTTCCAGCAGCTTATCCCGCACTGCCACCGTATACTGCAGGGCGATATTGGCCTTCTCCTGCGCAAACTGCAGATCATGGGTATTGGTAGAATAACCCAGGGCAAACTCGATCTCCGCCTGCTCCGCTTTATTCTGTAAATAGCTGGTCTCGTTGAGCATATTGATGGCAGACTGCAGTACGGAGTCAAAGCCGTCGTCCCGAATGGCACTGTCCTGACTCTTACTGATCGCATCATTTATGTAATCGGATGTTACGCCTGTCAGCGCAGGTATATGATCCATGAAAAAACACTCCTTCTATTCTGTAATTTAAAATCCCGATCCATTCGCATCTTCAAACTTCAGTTTGCTTCCGCTTACGACTTGCCAAGCTCCAGACCTTTAAGAGCCATGGCCTTGCTAGCGTCAAATGCCGTCGCATTGGCCTCATAGGACCGGCTGGCATCGATCAGATTGGTCATCTCCGTCACAATGTTGACATTGGGATACGATACGTACCCATTCTCATCCGCATCCGGATGGGCCGGGTCATACTTCATAATAAAATCATTCTCGGTATCCTCCTTGAGAGAAAATACCTTCACGCCATTACCCATATACGCTTCCCGGGTATTCTGCAGCACCTTGCTGAAGGGCGTCACCTTCTTCTCGGAAAATGTAACGATCTTCCTGCGGTAGGGATCTCCGTCCGCGGCCCTGGTGGTATTCACATTGGCTACGTTCTCCGATATAATGTCCATGCGGAACCGCTGTGCCGTCATACCGGATGCATTGATATTAAAAGATTGAAATACTGACATTGCACTGCCCCCTTCTTCCTGCTGTTAGCTTTCACTATTTGATCACACTCTTAATCCGCGCAAATTCCTGGTTCATGCTGTCGATCAGTCCGTTGTACATGATCTGCGTCTCCGCCATCTCTACGTATTCCTGCTCCGGGTCCACGTTGTTATCGTCAATCCGGTAGGAATAAGTGGCCGAATCCACATAAGTCCCCACATTCAGATGATCCAGGTGGCCCTGCACCCCGCGCATCCTCTTGTCCAGGGAAACGTACCTGGAATATCCCAGCTCCCGCTCAAGCACGCTCTGGAAATCCACATCCCTGCGCTTATAGGTGGGCGTATCCTGATTGGCAATGTTGTTATCGATCGCCTCCTTCCGAAGCCAGCTTGCGTCCGCCGCCTTGTCCAATACGTTGATATAATCATAAAGATTAGAATTAATCATATTGCTTCCTCCTTGCGGTATTAGAAACCTATTCTATTTTATTATATGTGATCTTGAAAAAAACACAAGGGCTTTTTTTAATTTTTTTACACGATCTTGTGTTTTTTTTCATACTTTCCACAATATGGTGGAAAAATTCCCCTCTCCAGACGCCCGGATTCCCATAAAACAGGCAGATTCCCGGAAAATGGGAAAAGGACCCCCAAAACCTGGAAATCCTTTTCCCATCCTCAGTGCCTTCCGTTCTGCTTCCTGATCCGGTCCAGTTCATCGAACACAACGTCGTTGAGTACCTTAATATACGTCCCCTTCATGCCGGAGGAGCGGGATTCAATGACGCCGGCGCTCTCAAACTTCCGGAGGGCGTTGACAATCACGGAGCGGGTGATCCCCACCCGGTCTGCAATCTTGCTGGCCACAAGGATCCCTTCCTTGCCTTCCATCTCGTCAAAGATATGGGTAATGGCCTCCAGCTCCGAGAAGGACAGGGTACTGATGGCTGATTTGACGATCTGGATCTTCCGGGACTCCTCCGCGCTCTCCTCGTTGACAGAGCGCATCATCTCAAGCCCTACCACTGTAGTGCCGTACTCGCTCAAAATAATATCGTCGATGTCATAGGGCTCGTTCATCCGGTACACAAACAAAGTCCCCAGCCGCTCTCCCGCGATATCGATGGGTGTAATGATGGCCTGGTACTGCCTCACATTCTCCAGCACAAAGCCCAGGGTCTCCAGATTCACATTCTCCTTCGTGGAAAGGATCCCCAGCAGACGCTCGTTCAGCATGGCGTCA
>CATJBQ010000186.1 GCA_949738465.1 uncultured Lachnospiraceae bacterium | reverse complement strand
CTCCGGACGATGCGGACCGCGGCTGGCGGGGGGAGTACTGGGGAAAGCTCATGCGCGGAGCCTGCATGACCTGGCAGTATACCAGGGACGGGGAATTATACGAAATTTTGCGGGAGGCGGTGTTAAAGCTTCTCGATACACAGGATGATGAGGGCAGGATCTCCACCTACGGCAGGCAGGAGGAGTTTAACGGCTGGGATATCTGGTGCCGTAAGTATGTGCTCCTCGGCCTGATCCATTTCTGCGAGATCTGTGAGGAAAAGAAATTAAAGGAGCGGGTGCTTGATGCGGCCGGAAGGCATCTGGATTATCTGATTGCCCATATTGGAGAGGGAGAGGGAAAGAAGCGGATTACCCTCGCCTCCGATGCCTGGCTGGGAATCAATTCCAGCTCCGTGCTGGAACCCGTGGTGCGTCTCTACCGGCTGAGACCCAGAGCCGGGTACCTGGAATTTGCCGATTATATCGTGGAGAATGGCGGTGCGGAGGGCTTTGACATTTTTCAGGCGGCTTATGAGGATAAGCTTTATCCGTACCAGTATCCGGTGTTGAAGGCTTATGAGCTTATGTCCTGTTTCGAGGGCCTTCTGGCCTATGCCCGGGTCAGGGAAAGTGAAAAGTGGAAACAGGCCGTGATCCGGTTTGCGGACAGGCTCCTTGAATCGGAGGCCGTTGTCGTGGGAGGCTCCGGCTGTCACCACGAGCTTTTTAACCACTCTTCATTGATGCAGACCGGGACGGAGTATGACGGGCTGATGCTGGAAACCTGCGTCACCGTCACCTGGATGAAATTGATGTACCAGGTCTATGAGGAGACCGGGGATATGCGGTATCTGGAGGAGGTGGAGCGCTCCGCCTTCAATGCGCTTTACGGGGCGGTGAATACCGAGAACAGTGTCTGCGGCCCGGAGACCACCTTTGATGAGCCTTCCTACCGGGGTGTCTATGACCGGGCGATTGCGGGGGCTGGCGGCCAGGGACAGATTTTTGACAGTTACAGTCCCTTGCGTTCCGGGATCCGGGGCCGTGCCGTGGGAGGGTTCAAGAGCATGGAGCAAGGCGAGGCGTTCTGCGGCTGCTGCATTGCCATCGGTGCGGCGGGCACCGCTCTGACCGCCCTTGCGGCGGCCAGGAACACGGCCAGGGGCGTGGAGATCGGAATCTATCTTCCGGGAGAAATTACCGCCACGGTGGAGGATGCGGAGGTTCGGCTTTCGGTGGAGACCGGATACCCGGCGGAGGGGGAGGTTTCCATTTGTGTGGAGCCGTACAGAGAAAAGGAGTTTGAGATCCGGCTGCGGATTCCCTCCTTTGTCGAATCCGGCACAATATCCGTGAACGGGGAGGCCGCCAGGGAAGCCCGGGCGGGAACCTTCCTGCAGCTGAATCGTGTGTGGAAGAGGGGAGACAGGATCCGCCTTTCCCTGGTCTGGGAGCCCCGGCTGGTATTTGGCATGGAAAATCCGGAGGATCCGGGAAGCGCCCGTCATGTGGCGGTTCTGTACGGCCCTTTGGCGCTGGCAAGAGATAAGAGGCTTGGGGCGGAGGCAAAGAGCGTCACCCTGGGAGATGGAAGCGTATCTGTACAGAGAGTACCGGAAAGAAGCGTGCCCTGTCAGTGCCGCTTCGACGTGACCATGGGAGGAGAGATCTTCCCCATGATCGACTACGCTTCCGCCGGAAAGACCTGGCGGAGGGACTCCGAGATGGAAGTGTGGATGGAGACGCAATAGTTCGGGAAAGAGAGTAAAAGCAGATATGAAGACAGATTTTGAGAAGAGTATATTGGAGAACAGAAGGAAAAAGGGCCGCCCGTTTGTGGCGGCCCATCGGGGTGTGAGCAGGGCGAATATTCCCTGTAATACCCTGGCCGCCTTTCAGATTGCCGTAAGCCAGGGAGCGGACGTGATAGAGCTGGATATCACAAAAAGCAGGGATGGCGAGTATTTTGTGTTTCATCCGGGGATGGAGCCTGTCTTTTTGAACTGTGGAAGCCTGATCACGGAGATGACGGCAAAGGAGGTGAAAACCATTCCCCTGAGAAATCAGGACGGGGCTGCCACGCATTACCGTGTGCCTACGCTTTCCGAGGCGTTTTCATTCCTGCAGGGAAAGACCTATATTAATGTGGACAAATTCTGGACGGATGTGGAGCAAATTGCCGGGCAGATCCGCAGGGCGGGGGTGGAAAAGCAGGTGATTGTCAAGTCCTTTGGGGATGAGCAGTCCGTTGCACAGGTGGAAAAATATGCGCCGGATCTCATGTATTGTGTGATGATGTGGCATAAGGATGACATTTCCCAAAAGCTACAAAAAAGCGGACTGAATTATATCGGGGCGGAGATACTTTTCGACAGGGAGGAGGATGAGATCATCTCCGATGCTTATATTCAGTGGATGCACGATCATCAGCTTCTTGTCTGGGCCAACAGCATTGTCTACAATGAGGCTGAGGTGATTGCGGCTGGCCACAGCGATGATATTTCCATGACGCAGTCGATGGATCTTGGCTGGGGATGGCTTGCGGATAAACAGGTGGATTTTATCCAGACGGACTGGGTGATGGAGCTTTGCGGTTATCTGGGAGGTGAAAAAAATTACATAAACCCACAAAAATGGCAGGCATGACCGTACCGTATATAAAGAACCAATATGGATGAAAAACGGCGGAGGAGCAGGATGAGGAAAAGAAGAAGCGGGACTTTAATATGCGGAATCGCAGCAGCTATGGTTTTGGGCATTTCCGGATGTGCGGAGAATGTCGGGGAAAACACCGCGAAGGCTGCGGAGGCGGAAGTCCTTACTACAGCCGGTGCGGAACCGGAAAGCGGGAATGTGGATGAAGGGACAACAGAAAGGGAACAGACTGGCCGGGAGGAAACAGTCGAGCTTGTGGGTATCAAAGCACATGTGAAGGAAATCAGTGACAATACGCTTTTGATCAGTTCGGACACGGATGACTTTCCGGGGGTGTTTACCGTGGTTGGAGCGGAAGGAATGCCGGAGTTTCCCGATCTGAAAGGCGGTACTTCAATCCAGATCTCCATGAGAGCGCTGGGAGAGAAGACAGAACAGGGCTACGATAAATATGAGGCGGAGCGGATTCTTATTTTACGGGATGATGACGGGGAAGCGCAGAAGGATATTCTTCTCACCGGGGCTCCGGATTTTACGCTTTCGGATGTGCTGTCCGACCAGATGGAATCGGTCAGTCTCAGGTCCGGAAATTATACCTGGAATGTGGAGGAAAACGGCGAGGGAACAGGCGTTGTGGCCTGTGGGGCTGCGCCTTTGGACGAGGCATCCATGGATTTTGCCGTGAAGATCAAGATACCGGAATATAACGCAATGGAGGGCGCAATTTATAGTTTTTCCACAAAGATTTCTCCTGATCTTTTGGTGGTACGAAGGTGGAAGGCGGATGACATAGGAAACAATGAGGCCAGAGAGGAATCAATTGTCAGATATTATTACAGACAGCCGCTTTTGCAGCTGGAATCCGGAAAGGTCTATGAATTTGCGGCAGAATGGAAAGAGGAGAATAAGGATAAAAACGGGTTTTACGGATGTGCCTCCTATGTGCTTGTGACGCAGTGAGGAGAGGAGGGAGAATCATGCTTGTCTCCCTCCTTTTATTGCCATTTGAGCGGATAAGAAAACTTGTTTTGCCGGATCAGGTTTCGGCACAGAACAGATATATGGTGCTGTTTTTGGTAAAACCATCAGGAAACACTTCGGCTGTCCAGTACTTGTCGGGATAAGGGATGCAGACATTCTGTCCGAGAATGATATTTCTCGTCACATCATACATTGCGTCCGAATCAAAGCCCTCCTGCCGGTGCATGGAATCCGGATTGCCTGAAAACTCCGCACGGGCAAACTGGGAGATGTAGGGAGAACCGGGTTTTCCGTCGTTTTGCGGGACGAAGTCCACAAAGGAAAAGCCGTCAGGCACAGGAGTGTCCTTTGCCATAAAGCGGCCCCACAGACCATGGCAGGGTTCGACATCCACGCCTTTTCCGTGATGGTGAAGGAGAAGAATATCGCAGTCCAGGCCGCAGCGGTATTGTGCGGACAGGGAGTTAAGTGTATGCAGTAGATTTGAGAGGCCTTCCGGATCTTTTGAAAAATCCCTCTCAATTCCGATAAAGCGTATGGCCGGCATTTTTTTGTATTCAAAGCATGTCACCTCAAATCCGTCCTGCTGCTGTCTGACCAGATCCGGCATGAAAAGGGTCCATTGTATTGCCGCGTCACAGTCCTTCAAAAAGTTGACATACCCGAAAACATCCACGGAATCCGTGCCTGTGGGACCGGTCACGCTTCCGGCAAAATTTTTTCTTATATCCTCATTACACAGTTCTGAAAAATCCTGAAAAACTCTGGAGACGATTTCATGAAGCTCAGAGGCATGGGTGTTTCCGGTCAATTCATCATCAAACCGGTCCAGTGCGCCAAACACGGCCGGATTTACAAGTCCGGATGACTCCAGGGAGGAGAGATCGGCCCTCAGAATCCTGTTCTGTTCAAGGAATCATCCAAGAATATCATCCAGGAATATTTTTCTGTTTTCCGTAAACTCCGGACCGCTCCACTGTTTCGCTATCTTTACTGATGCCGCAAGTATCGTACCAGTAAAATTTGTCTGACAATGTGGACATGATCCGCTACCGTCCTTTCTTTTTCTGCTCAGTTTTCAGGTGTACTTTAATGCTGATGATATCTGCCAAAGAAATCAGCCAGCTTTTCCGCGGCATCTTCAAGAACCTCGATCCGGGGCAGATAGACAACCCGGAAATGGTCTGG
>CATJBQ010000185.1 GCA_949738465.1 uncultured Lachnospiraceae bacterium | reverse complement strand
CCTCCCCATCTTCGTCCGCGTCCCCGTCTACCGTACCCGGCTGCTGCGGATCTACCGTACCCGGCTGCTGCGGGGCGTCCCCGCCTGTCTGCACTGTCCCGGCCGGAGCCGGTCCGGCGGGCTTTGCCGCTCCTCCAAAAGGCGCAGAGCCTGTCTGTACCGGCCCCCCTGGCTGGGGAACAAATCCCATAGGCGGAAAGGGAAAGGCCATGCCCCCCGCCAGGTCATTCATGGGAAATCCCATACTGCCCATGGCGTCAATGGTCTTCTGCATACAGTCCGCGCAGATGCAGATCTGATTGGGGATCTTCACCATCTTCCCGGCCTTGCTCTCCGGGCGGCGGCAGATATAACAGATATCTTCATAATCATCCTGATTCTTTTCTTCGGAACGTACTTCATTCTCAGCCATCAAAATTCTCCTTCTTCTCATGCAAAAAGGATGCGCCAGCCAAAGACGTATCCTTCTGCCTCTTTTACCAGTATAATTCATGCCATAAAGATTTTCAATAAAAGTTTCATAAAACTTTCATTATAACTTTTAATCAAAGAAATGAAATCCCGCCACCTTCTGCTCGATCACATCATAATAAATTGCCGGTACCGAGTACTGCCCGCTCATCAGCAGGATGCAGTCGTCCAATTCCACCATCTGCAAATCTAAGTCATCCCCCTCCATCTCCTCCAGAGCATCCCATACCGCCATTTCTTCCCGCTGGATCTCCTCGCTGGTTTTTTTCTGTGCAACTTCCGCCTGCGAGACCACAACCGTATTACGATTTCCTTCCCTGCCAGAATCAACCCCATTGGACTCCTCTCTATACTGGAGCTCGTAAAAACTAGTGTCCAGAACCAGATAAAGTTCCACATCCACTCCCCAGTCAAAGACATCGCGCGCCTGCCAGTGAATATCATACATATACTGATACAGACCGGACAGCTCCTCGCTGTTCTGGTTGAGCTGCTCTCCCAGCGCCTCCTTTTTCTCACGCCATTCCTCGCTGTCACGGATTCCTGGCTCCTTGGGACGCAGGCAGGAAAAGGAGTAGAGACGCGCCCTATCGGAACAGAACTTCACATGGTACTCCCGCCCGTTCAAACGGATGACGTCGTCATAAAAGAAATAAAAACAATCCGTTTCTTCCTCATAGCGGGACGTCACATCGCTTAAAATCGATTTATCCTGCCCATTGTACCAGCGGATTACCTCCTGAACCTCCACATCCGCCGCCAGGGCAATCAGAATATAGAGATCCTGTTCCATATTGGCCAGTTCCGTTATCGCGGACACCTCCCCGTCCCGTTCTGACTCCTGGGCATAATAATTCCAGGGATGCAGCTGTACGTCATCCTCAATCCGCGAATAAAACAAATTGGACTCCTCCTCGGTCATGGTGACCCGCTCCGCCTCCTGGGGGGTCTTGAGCATCTCCTCCCCGCCCAGGGCAATACCGGTATAGCCTGCCCCCAGGATGATCAGTGCGCACAGCAGCGTCACAACCAACGAAAAAAATCCTCTATACCGCCTCTTCATGGACGCCGCCTCCCTTCATGCGCACCGTAACCACCGTTCCCACGCCAAGCTCGCTCTCAATGGACAGGTTCCCCCGGTGGATCCTGGCAATCTCCACACAGAGGGCCAGCCCCAGGCCGGCGCCGCCGCTGGCACGGCTGCGAACCTTATCCACCATATAAAATGCCTGGGTAATCTTCTCAATCTCCTCCTTGGGAATCCCGATCCCCCGGTCTGTCACGGTAAAGAAAAAGCTGTCCTCCTCAAACCATCCATGGATGGCAACCGGGTCTCCCTCCTTGGACGCCTTAATGGCATTGTCCGTCAGGTTATAGACCAGAGATCTGATCAGCTCTCGGTCCATCCAGAGCTGCCCCTTCTCGCACTCCATGGAAAAACGCATGCTATGGCTTTCCGCCACCACCGTAAGGGCCAGGCCCATCTCGTGAAATACCTGCCGCACATCCTCTTTAGTCCACTCAATATTGGCCTCGCCCACCGTAATCATTTCCATCAGCTTCCCCGACAGGGTGCGCATCCGGCCGGCCTCGTCCTTGATAATGCCCGCATACTCCATCCGCTGTTCCTCCGACAGCTTCCCCTGGATCTGCAAAAGGTCCGCAAATCCCAGAATCGAAGTCAGAGGCGTCTTCATCTCATGGGACAGATTATCGATAAATTTCTTCCGGTCCTCCGCCACATCCTCCAGTGCCCGGATATTCTGCTCCACCGCATAGGCCATCCGGTTCATGTTAAAGGCCAGCTCCGACAGCTCGTCCCTGCCCTTCTGGGGCACACGCTTGTGGTAATCCCCCTGGGCAATGGCCCTGGTTCCCTGGTTGATCCGGGACAGCGGCCGCAGCAGAAGCTTCACCACCACCAGAAGGATGACAGAGATCGCCACCGCGCATACCAGACAGACGGTCCGCACATTCTGAAGCATGTCCCGGTGAATGCTGTACACCTCGCTCATATCCGTTATAGTCAGATAGTAAAAGGTGTTGGTTTCTAAGGATTCCTTGGATAAAATATAAAGCTCCTCCTCCTGGTGCAGCAGATAGCTTTCTCCGGTATCCGCCACCAGCTCCAGAAGCTCCTCCACCCTCTGCCGGCTCTCCTCCGACATTCTCTGGTAACAGTTTTTTTCATAGACAAGCTGCCTGCGGTTGTTGAAAAAGGCAATGCCGCCGGTAATATTTTCCTCCTGGAAGGAGCTGGCGATCATGGCGGTCACCTGTCCCTGCTCCAGCACAAGGGCGTTCTGCCGAAGCCGCTCCGACAGCAGATAGCTCTTAAAGTCGGAAAGCTGGAACTCATGCTCCAGATAGGCGGACTGGCGCTTCTGCTCCATGGAAAGCTGAAAGCTGTTTTTCAGCACCAAAATGCTGGTAACGCCCACTGCGAGCATCACCAGCATCATTGTATACAAAAAAATCTTCTGCCATAATTTCATACGCCAAAACTCTCCTATTGATCGTCTAACGCAAACGGCCTGTTCCCAGAAAGTCCCTCTACAGACTTTCTAAGCGGTACCCCAGCTTGGGAATCGTCACCAGGTGCTCCTTTAAATTCAGCTTTTTCCTAAGCTGCTGGATATGGATATCGATGGTACGCGTCTCCCCCTCGTATTCAAAGCCCCAGACCGCGCTGAGAAGCCGGTCCCGGGAAACCGCCACATCCTTGTGCTGCAAAAAGAACACCAGTACTTCGAATTCCTTGGGCGTCAGATAGACGCTCTTGCCCTTGCATTTACAGGTATGCTCCTCCACGTTGACGGAGATGTCCCCGTACTCATAGATCACCGTGGTCTTGCTGACCCGCCTAAGGATCACCTCGATCCGCGCCAGAAGCTCCATGGCTTCAAAAGGCTTCACAATATAATCCTCCGCCCCCAGGCGGAGTCCCCGCACCTTGTCGGTCAGTTCCTGCTTGGCGGTAATGAAGATCACCGGCGTATCGGAGGTGCGGCTCCGCATAATCTCAAATCCGCTCATGTCCGGCAGCATCACATCCAAAAGCACCAGATCAAATTCCTCATTCTCCATCCGCGCAAAGCCTTCCGCCCCATTGTTGCATACAACGCCCTCATAGCCGCCAATGGCTACCGTCGCCTCGATTAATTTTGCTATATTCGCATCGTCTTCCACGATGAGTATCCGTATCATAGTTCTCCCCGCTTCCTGTCATCTCTTGTAGTCTGGGCAGCGTTTCTGCCGATATCTTATTTAGTATAGCAAAATTTTTTAAAAAAGTATGCAAAAAAATGTAAAAATTGATCTATTTTCGTATTTTGTCGACGGTATCCTGCCATACGGACTTTACATCCGGCCGGGTTCAATCCGACAAAAGCTCTTTAAGAATCCGGTTCACCAGCCCGGGGGCAGCCTTACCCTTCATGGCCTTCATGGTCTGGCCCACCAGAAATCCCATGGCCTTTGTCTTGCCGCCCCGGTAATCGGCCACCGACTGGGGATTTTCCGCAAGCACCTGCTCCACGCATTCCCTAAGGGCGCCCTCATCGTTGACCGCCCCCAGATCATGCCGGGCCACATAGTCCACGGGATCCACATCGCTGGCAAAAATCTCTGCAAACACCTCCTTGGCCACCGTGCCATTGATGGTTCCCTCATCCACCAGCTCGATGAGCTTCGCCAGGTGCTCCGGAGAAAAGGCGATCTCCTCTGGATCCATCTCATGCTCCTTTAAAAGGCGCATACACTCCACCATCAGCCAGTTGGATACCTTCTTGGGCTTGCCACAGAGCCTTACGGCCGCCTCAAAGAGATCCGCCATGTGCTTGGACTGGGTCAGGATCCTGGCGTCGTAATCCGGAATATCGTATTCCTCTTTATAGCGCAAAAGCTTCTGAGGGCGCAGCTCCGGCTGCCGGGCCTTCACCCCTTCGATCCATTCCTCCGATATGGCCAGCGGCACAAGGTCCGGCTCCGGAAAATAGCGGTAATCCTGGGCATCTTCCTTGGAGCGCATGGCGTGGGAGCTCTCTTTATTGTCATCCCAGCGCCGGGTCTCCTGAACCACCTTGCGCCCCATCTCCAAAAGCTCGATCTGGCGGGCGCGCTCCCCCTCGATGGCGTGGGTAATGGCCTTAAAGGAATTCAGGTTTTTCATCTCGGTCCTGGTTCCCAGCTCCCCGCTTCCTGCCTCCCGTACCGACAGGTTCACATCGGCGCGCATGGAGCCCTCGTTGAGCTTGCAGTCGGAGGCTCCCAGATACTGGATGGTCTGACGCAGGGCCTCCAGATAAGCGATGACCTCATCGGCGCTACGCATATCCGGCTCCGATACAATCTCAATCAGCGGCACGCCGGAGCGGTTGTAATCTACAATGGATACATCCTCCCACTCGTCATGGATCAGCTTTCCCGCATCCTCCTCCATATGGATCTCGTGGATGCGCACCTGCTTCGTGCCCTGCTCCGTCTCAATCTCCACATAACCGTTGCGGCAAATGGGCAGGTATAGCTGGGAGATCTGATAGTTCTGGGGATTATCCGGATAAAAATAGTTTTTCCGGTCAAATTTGCTGTACCGGGTGATCTCACAGTGGGTGGCAAGCCCCACTGCTATCGCATACTCCACCACCTGGCGGTTTAAAACAGGCAGCGCGCCGGGCTGTCCGGTACACACCGGGCAGGTGTGGGTATTGGGCGCCGCACCAAAGGCCGTGGAGCAGCCGCAGAAAATTTTGGTTTTGGTGGCCAGCTCCACATGAACCTCCAGGCCAATGATTGTTTCATAATTTTTCATAGGTGCCTCCTTTCGGCCAGCGGGCCATCCTGCATCGTTTCCCCGGCAGCCGCCTGCCCCACCTGCATCGCTTCCCCGGCAGCCAGCGGGCTTCTGCGGTACGGCCGGGTCTGTTCATAGCTGTAGGCCGCCCGGATGATGGTTTTTTCCTGGAAGCAGTCTCCCAGAAGCTGCAGTCCGATGGGAAGCCCCCGGCTATCCATCCCGCAGGGGAGGGAAATCCCCGGCAGGCCCGCCAGATTGGCGGAAACGGTATAAATATCTCCCAGATACATCTGCAGCGGATTGCCAAGGCTTTCCCCCAGCTTCGGCGCTGTGGCCGGGGCTGCCGGTCCCAAAATTACATCGTAAGAAGCGAAGGCCCGGTCGAAGGCCTGCTTAATCAACGCCTTCACCTTTAACGCTTTCAGATAGTAGGCATCGTAATAACCGGAGCTTAATACGAATGATCCCAGCATAATTCTGCGTTTTACTTCCGCGCCAAAGCCCTTGGAGCGGCTTTTTTTATACATATCGTGAAGTCCCTGGTATTCTTCCGCCCGGTAGCCGTACTTTACGCCGTCGAACCGGGCCAGGTTGGAGCTGGCCTCCCCACAGGCAATGACGTAATAAGCAGGGATGGCGTATCTGGTAAGCCCCAGGTCAAATTCCTCCACCAATGCGCCCTTTTCCCCAAGAACCTTTGCCGCTTCCAGTATGGTCTCCTTCACCTCCGGATCCAGGCCCTCCCCCAGATAATCCCGGGGAATCCCGATCCGCAAACCTTTCACGTCATCCGAAAGCCCCTGGGAAAATACCAGATCCTCCCTTTTTATGGAAGTGGAATCCTTTCTGTCATAAGCAGCAATGGTTTCCAGTATCACCGCGCAGTCTGTCACATCCCTGGCGATGGGACCAACCTGATCCAGAGAGGAGCCGTATGCGATCAACCCGTAGCGGGACACGGTGCCGTAGGTGGGCTTAATGCCGGTCACGCCGCAAAAGGAGCAAGGCTGGCGGAGGGAGCCGCCGGTATCGGAACCTAAGGCAAAGGGGACTTCCTCAGCCGCCACAGCTGCGCAGGAGCCGCCGGAGGAGCCCCCCGGCACATGCTCCGGATTCCAGGGATTTCTGGTAACGCCAAAAGCTGAGGTCTCTGTGGTGCTGCCCATGGCAAATTCGTCCATGTTGGTCTTGCCGATCACCACCGCGCCTGCTGCTTCCAGCCGCTTTACCGCTTCCGCCGTGTAGGTGGGAATGTAATTGACCAGAATCCGGGAAGCGCAGGTGGTCCGAAGCTCCCTGGTACACAAGTTATCCTTGATGGCCACCGGCACCCCCGCCAGGGGGCCGGCAAGCCTCCCTGCCTCGATCTCGCGCTGCACCCTGCGCGCCCTTTCTATGGCTCCTTCCTCATTGATGGCCAGAAAGCTGTTTACCTGCGGCTCTCTGGAGCGGATTGCCGCCAGGGAGGCTTCCACTGCCTCCACTGCGGTGATTTCTTTTTCTTTTATTTTCCTGCCCAGCGCTACGGCTGTAGCTTGCATGATATCCATATAATACACCTCTATTCTCCGATGGTCTTAGGCGCCTTGATGCCGCCGCTTTTCTCTGCCGGCGCATTTTTCAAGGTATCTGTGGCGCCGTCCCCATTTTCAACTACATCCTCCCGGAATACATTGGTCATCGGGAATACATGGGACAGGGGCTCGATCCCTGTAGTGTCCAGTTCATCCAACTGGTTGATGTAATCCAGCATTTCCTCCATGTCCTTCCTGCCCGCGTCCATCTCCTGGGGGCTTAACTCCAGCTTTGCCAGAATCCCCACGTATTCCATCATCTCGTCCGTTAATTCTATCTGCTTCATATCCTGCCTCCTTTTTTATGGCTCCAGCCTGCCAAGATCCCGTGGAAACAGCGCTGCTTCCCGCACATTGTCCGCCCCGATGAGCTGCATGGTCAGCCGCTCCAGCCCGATCCCCAGACCTCCATGGGGCGGCATCCCGTACCGGAAAGCCGCCAGATAATGCTCCATGCCGTCGGTTTCCATGCCCCGTTTTTCTATTTTTTCCAAAAGCATCTGGTAATCTTGGATCCGCTGGCCGCCGGTGGTCACCTCAAGCCCGCGGAACAACAGGTCAAAGCTTAAGGTAAACGATGGATCCGCCGGGTCGTCCATGGCGTAAAAGGGACGCTTTTGGGATGGATAGTGGGTGACAAATACAAAGTCGCTGTCGTACTCTTCCTGGAAATACCGGCCAATCAGCGCTTCCTCCTCCGGCTCTAAGTCAAAGGGATTGCGAAAGGGCCTGCCGTATTTTTCTGCCGCCAGCCTCTTGGCCTCGTCAAACCGCACCTTTGGAATCCGCTCTGTCCGGGGAAGCCGGATTTCCAGCAGTGCCAGCTCCGGGGCGTACTCCCGTTCCAGAAGCTTTCCGGCATACTGCAAAAATCCTGTTTCCATGTCCATGATCTCTGTAAAATCGTCGATGTAGCCCATCTCCAGATCCAGGGAGGTATACTCATTCAGATGGCGCCTGGTGCTGTGCTTCTCCGCCCTGAATACCGGGGCCGTCTCAAACACACGGTCAAAAACGCCCACCATCATCTGCTTGTAAAACTGGGGGCTCTGCTGCAAAACGGCCGGCTGGTGGAAATATTCCAGCTTAAACAGGTTTGCCCCGCCCTCGGCGCTTCTGGCCCCCAGCTTGGGCGTATGGATCTCGGTAAAGCCCTGGCTGTAGAGAAAATCCCGGAAGCCCCTGGTAATGCCCTCCTGGATGCGGAATACCGCCCGCTCCCGCAGGTTCCTCAAGGACACCGCCCGGTTGTTGAGCTTCGCCTCTAAGGATGTGTTCAGCTTTCCCCGGTTAATCTTAAGAGGCAGAGGCTCCGCCGCCTTTGATAATATTTTCACAAACCCAAGCCGCAGTTCAAAGCCCAGGGGAGAACGGGAATCCTTCTTGCAGATGCCCTCCGCCTCCACGGTATCGCCCTCCCTAAGGTCCTGCAGGGAAAAGTGTGATTTTCCCTCCTCATAAATGCACTGCACCAGCCCGTCCTGCTTCCGCAGCAGGATAAACGCCACCTCTCCCATGTCCCGGATGGCATGGACGGCCCCCCGTACCCGGACGCTTTTTCCTTCATAATCGCCGGATTGGATTTCGCCGATTTCAAGATACTCCTTTTTTACCGTTCCTGTTAAAAATTCCATGTTGTACCTCCTTTGCTATGAGCACTTATGCTTCTTGAACTACTAACGTTCAAGAAGATAGCGACCGTACTTTGGTCGCTTACGTGCGATGCATACCTGGCCGTTAGCGAAGCCGCGCGCAGCGACGGCTGCGGTTAGTAGCCAGGTGTTGCTATGAGCACTTCTGTTTCGGATGCGGGACGAAAATACGACTACCGTACCGGGCGCCCGGTGCACAAAAAAACCCGGGACATGTAACATGTCCCGGGGCGAGAGTCGAATTCCCGCGGTACCACCCGCATTGAGCGCTGCCTGCCAGATCTTGCGTCCGGCGGTTCACCGCTCCACTCTGATGCTTAACGCGCACAACGTACCGGTCTACCTGCCACAGGCGCTCAACCGGTCTGCTCCGGAGCGTTCCCGCTATCTCCTCTTCCCAACAGCGCTCTCAGTCAGTGACGCTGTATTCCTGTCGGCCTCTGAAGATAGGAGTCTCCTTCATCGCTTTCTCAATTAAAATTATTTTTTAATTATTGCCTATACTAGCACAGATTATTTTCAATTGCAAGAAAAAAATTATTTTTTTTCGAAATGCTGGTAGTCCTTACGTCCCTCCCAGTCTCCGCCCCAGGTGAAGCCGTGCTCCAAAAACAACCGGCAGCAGAGATCCTCATGGTCGATCATATAGGGGCTGTCCCCGCTTCGGGCCGCATAAGGTTTGGAGACCTCCGGATCTACATGGAGCACACCGCCCGCCGTATAAATATAGGGGTTGTAAAGGGGATTGATATCAATGGCCCTGCCCCAGCTATGGTTAGACAGCTTTGTGGAGGACGCGATATAGCGGTAATTGAAGGCCGAGGAGTTATTGTCCGCCATGGAAGCGTTGTCGTCGGCCCCATAGTCGTCTATCAGCCGCATCCGCTCGATCGGATATCCGGCCTCATAAAGCTTTCGGAAAATCTCCAGCACATCCTCTGCAATCTCCTCGTTCACGATCATCTCCCCCACATGGGTCTTCCCGTCAAAACCAATGTGCAGAAGCGTAAGATACCTAAGCTGTGATAAATCAATATTGGGGTTCTCCCGGTAGGAACAGCCGTTGATGCGGTCATAGACAGCGTCCCCGGGCCGGATCTCCTCTGCACAAAAATATCCCTGACTTTCTTTTATCTCCCTCATTCTTTCCACCTCTTGTCTTAAAAGCTCCGCCTGCCGGGCGAAAATTGCCTCTTTTCTTTGCATTTTGGCCATCACCGCGGATGATACATCTGTCACAGCGCCAGGGGATATGCCTGACAGCGCACCGGAAGCGGCCGCCGCTTTCGCCATTCTCTTATGGGCGCCTGGTGTCCCAATACATCCGCCCGCTTCAAGAACCAGAAGCAGCACGGCAGCCAGCACAAGGGCCATTGGAGCCAGCTCTGGAGTTGTTTTCCTGCCCGCCCCATCCTGTTGCGGTTTCTTTCTTTTTATCATATTCCCCGCTCCGTCAGATATGCCAGAAATCCACGGCATCCGGCCTCCACATCTTCATAGGTGGCGTCGAAATCCCCGGTATACCAGGGGTCCGCCACATCCCTGCCGCTTCCCGCAAAGGAGAGGAGCTTGTAAATCTTTTTTGCGGGATCCCCTCCGGCGATCCTGGTCATATTGCGGATGTTGGCGCTGTCCATGCCGATCAGATAATCGTATTCCTCGTAATCCGCCCAACTCATCTGGCGTGCCTTATGGGGAATGACCGGGATCCCTGCCTGGCGCAGGCGGTTCACCGTGCCGTAGTGGGGCGGGTTGCCGATTTCTTCGCGGCTGGTGGCGGCTGAATCGATGTGGAAGAGGTCTTCCAGGCCTTCTTGTTTTATTAGGTGGGTCATGACACATTGGGCCATGGTGGAGCGGCAGATGTTGCCGTGGCAGACGAATAGTATTTTAATCATATCTTTTATATCCCTTCATAAGCCTTCAAACCTTGATATTTCAGGCATTTAGGCACTTTTTTCATTT